>NZ_LZKQ01000147.1 GCF_001668675.1 Mycobacterium asiaticum
CCCCGCCGCCCCCCCCCCCGCCCGCGGCGAGCCCGCACGGGCCTGCCGCCACGCCGGCGAGGCCGGTGAAGCCGGCCGCCAAGTCGGATCCCAAACGCCGCAAGGTCATCCTGGCCAGCAGCATCGCGGCGGTGATCGTGGTCATCGGCCTGGTCGCCGCCTTTGCGTTGACGAAGAGCGGCCCCAGTGGCGGCGGCCCCACGACCGCGCCGCTGGCCAACAGTGGCCCGCTCACCGGCACCTACACCCTGGCGTTCGGGCAGAGCATCGGCCTGAACGGCAAGCCGGAGCCGGGACAGGACCCGGCGGGGAACGAGACGTGGAAGCTGCGGTCGATGTGCGGCGCGAAGGGCTGCGTGGCCACCGGTTCGCGGGCCTCCGGGTCCTTCAAACACCCGACCAGCCTGGTGTTCGACGACATCAACGGGCGCTGGGTCGCGGTCACCCTGGACACCGAGCGGTGCAACAACCAGGACATCGAGGAGTGGCACTGGATATATCTGTTGCCCCGCCCGGACGGCAGCATGGCCGGCGAGTGGATTGACGACTCGGTGCAGTGCTACAGCAAGCGCAGCGTGACCTTCACCCGGACCGGTGACGCGGACATCGCCGGCCTGCCCGACCCGGCCGGCCTGCCGGCCCGGGTGGCGTCACCGGCCCTCGGACTACGTGGGTTCTACCGCTCGAAAGTGACCACGGCAGCCGGTCAGCCCAAGCTGGCCGACCAGGATTTCAGTGTCGACACGTTCTGTCTGCGCGCCGGCGACCGATGCCTGAGCCGTTTCGTGCTGACCGATTTCTCCGACCACCAGTTGTTCATCTACGCCAACAACGCGTGGACGGAGAACTCCGAGGAGGACGTGCCCTGCCCGTCCGGCGGGACCAGTCATGTCCGCATGACAGGTGTGTTCCCGCTGCCCAAGCCTGCACAGGATCCCATTACGACGATCTCCGGGCACGGCATGGAGGACGCGACGGGCAGCTCCTGCAAGGGCGGTCCCTACGACCAGGTCTTCAGCCGGATCAGGGACTGAAAGCGGCTCCGGCGCTCGCCGAAAACGGCGCCAAGCATGCCTTTAGAAACTCCCAAGAATGTTGCAAGGCCCGCGCCACAGACTCACTTCACCAGGAACTAACCGTTCACACCGAAGTGACCTAGCAGGCCAAAATGAGCAACCTCCGAACCATCACATTGCACGGCGACCGCGTCGCATACCGCGACGAAGGCGCCGGTGAGGTACTGCTGTTGATCCACGGCATCGGCGGCAGTTCGAACCACTGGCGGTCGATCATCCCGACCCTGTCCAAGAAGTACCGCGTCATCGCTCCGGATCTGTTGGGGCACGGTCAATCCGACAAGCCCCGCGGCGACTACTCGCTGGGCGCGTTCGCCGTCCTGCTTCGCGACTTCCTGGACGCCCTCGGTATTTCTCGGGCGACGATCATCGGCCACTCCCTCGGCGGCGGAATCACCATGCAGTTCGCCCACCAGCACCGCGACTACTGCGAGCGGATGATCCTGATCAGCAGTGGCGGCCTCGGCGGCGAAGTGAATCGCATCCTGCGCCTGGCCTCGCTGCCCGGCTCCGAATTCGTCCTGGGGCTCGTCTCGTCCAAGCCGGCGATCAAGGCCCGCCGGGCCTTCTCCGCGCTGAAGTCCGACGACCCGAACGCTTTACGGCTGCACGAACACTGGGAAGCCCACGCCGCGCTTGCGAACCGGGAGAACCGGCAGGCGCTGCTGCGGACACTGCGCGCCGTCGTGGACCACCGGGGTCAGTACGTCTGCGCCTTGAACCGGCTGCACTTCAACGCCAGTGTGCCGGTGCTGATCATCAGCGGCGACCGGGACCCCGTGATCCCGGTTTCACACGCCTACGCCGCACACGAGAGGATGCCGCACAGCCGGCTGCACATCATTCCCGGCGTCGCGCACCATCCGCACGCGGAACAAACCGAGACCGTGGCCACGCTGATCGAGGACTTCATCGAAGCAGACGGCGGGCACACCGAGACTCCGGCCGCTTCGGCGCCGGTCTCGCTCAGCGACTGGTCGGCAGCGACCCACGCCGGCTCGGGCCCGCGATCGCGTGCGGTTGTCGAGCGCATCAGCCGGCGCCGGTCCCGCCGGCATCTGCAAGCGGTCCCGGCTGTCGACGAATATCGTTGCGGCTGAGCAAGATCAGGCGACCGCGTCGACCAAGTCGCGGGTGACCGCGAACGGGTACTGGAAGGTCGCGGCGCCGACCTGTTCGGCACCGTCGCGGATCTCGCTGAGGATCGTCGTCGGATCACCGGTGAAGAGCGATTCGAAAATGTCCCAGGCCGCATATTGCGGCGCCGTGATGAGGTTGCGGAAGTCGACGAACAACTTTGTCGGCAAGTTCGCCGGGCCGATGGGTATGCCGTCCCAGCTGTTCATGGTCCAACCGCCGCCCGGGCTGCCGGTCACCACGACCTGGCCGGTGTTCGGCAGCGTATGAGTGAGCAGCAGCAGCGGATTGGGGTTGTCGACGTTCATCAGCGTGCCGACACCGATGGTGAACGCGCTCGAGTACGCGACCGCGGGGGTGCCGCCGTTCGCCATGGCGTTGCCGTACATCGCGTTCATCGCGGCGGTGAAGTTGCGATTGAAGACGATCCCGTTGATGTCGGGGCCCATCCCCAGATTCGGAAAGAGCGGGAATCCCAACGTCCAAGCCAGGGGGCCCACCAGATAGAACACGCCGATAGGGATCTGCGGCATGCCCTCCATCCAGCCGGCATTGATCTCGTTGAGCCCGGCCAGGATCTGCGGGTTCGCGAACAAGCCGTGGGCGGTCTCCTGGGTGCGCAGCAGTTGCGACGCGAAGATCCCCGAGTATTGGTTCGCGGGCCCCAGCAGTGCGCCGACGTTCGCCGCCTCCTGCTGCCCAAGGGGCGTGAGCGGGACACCGGGTATGGCGGTGTCGATCCAACCGTCGAGGTTGGCGAACGTCTGGCCGTGCCGCACGAAATCGATGACGACCGGTTGTTGACTGCCCACCACCGCGGCGGTTCCGCCGGTGCCGATGAACAGCCCACCGCGGCCGTCCGGAGCGCCGGGCCCGCCGCGGCCGCCGTTGCCGAACAACAGCGCCTGGCCACCGGCACCACCGGGGCCGCCACCGATGCCGCCGTTGCCCATCAACCAGCCGCCGGCGCCGCCGATACCGCCGGTGCCGCCGCCGAAGCCGGCCCCGCCAGGGCCGCCGTTGCCGATCAGTCCGGCGTTGCCGCCGTTGCCACCGGGCGTCATGCCGGCGGTCGCGCTGTAACCGGCGCCGCCGTCACCGAACAGGAAGCCGCCCGCGCCGCCGGTGGGATTCGCCGCCGTGCCGGGGGCTCCGTGGCCGATCAGCGCACGCCCGAACAGCATTGTGGTCGGGCCGTTGATGATCGGATCGAGCGACTGACCGTATGGGCTGGCGATCCACGCGTTGCCGGCGGTGTGGACTGGACCGTAGACGAAGGTTTGGAACCCGGCGGCAAGAGAGGTGTCCAGGGTGGCCGCCGCGCCCTGGATCGAGGCGACGATGGCCGCCTCGGTGTTTGCGTACGAGGCGGCGGACGCGCTCAGAGTGGCCACGAAGTGCTCGTGGTATGACGCCGCCTGCGCCGCGGCCACTTGGTACTCGTCGGCGTAGTTGCCGAACAACGCCGCGATTGCCGCCGACACCTCGTCGGCACCAGCCGCCGCCAGGGCGGTAGTCGGGGCCAGCGCGGCGAGATTGCCGGTCAGCACGGCCGAGCCGATTTGTGCCGCACTCGCTGCCGCCATCTCGAAAATGTCCGGTGCCAAGAGCACAAAAGACATAGCCACACCCCCAGTGCTGTCGCGTAGAGACATCATGGGCCTTGGGCCAGCAATAGATGGCTGAATCGAACGAAAAATGTCTCCCTATTTTTGGCGCTTACGGGACAGAAACGCCTGCATGTGCTGCTGCGGCTCGCCGGTCAGGAACGAACGGCCGAATTGCTCGACGCTGTCTTCGATCGCCCCGTGAATCGTCATGTCGAACCACTTATTCAGCAGACGTTTTTGTTGCCGCACCGCATGCGGGCCGAATTCGGCGAGTTTTGCGGTCAACTCGTCAATGCGGGGATCCAGCATTTCCGGCGCCAGCACTTCGTGCACCAAGCCCCAATCGGCGGCCGTCCGGGCGTCGATGGTTTCGCCGGTCATCAGCAGCCAGGCCGAGTGGGACGCGCCGATCAGCGCGGGCATCAGCGCCGCATGGATCACCGACGGAATCCCGACGGCCACTTCCGGCATGCCGAACCTGGCACCGGATTCCGCGATGCGCAGGTCGCAGCACATCGCAACTTCCAGGCCGCCGCCGAGGCACCACCCGGCGAGACGGGCGATGACGGGAAGTGGGCAGTCGCGGATCGCCTCGCACAATCCCGCCAGCCGGCGGATGAACACCTCGGCGGAGGACTGCTCGAGGGTGACCATTTCATGGATGTCGGCGCCGCCGATGAAAGCTTCATGGATGTCGGCGCCGCCGATGAAAGCCTTCTCCCCCGCGCCGCGGAACACCACGACCCGCGCATCGGTGTCCGGCCCGATGGCGCGGAATGCGTCGGTCAGAGCTGAGATCGCTTCACTGCCAATGATGTTCAGTGGCCCGGCGTCGGTCAGCTCGATCGTCGCCCGGCCGTCCTGGCGGGTGAATCGGACAAAACGGCTGTGGGTCATGCGCTGTTCCTAGGAGGCGTCCTCCAATTCGTCGAGCGCTTCCCCGGTGTAGACCGCCAACCTTTGCAGGTGCGGCAGCGTGTCCCGGCAACCGATGAACCCGAAATTCAGGGTGCTGGCATAACTCTGCAGCGTGACGTTGAGCGCCTGACTGTGCGCTACCAGCGAGACGGGGAACGAGGCCTCCATCCGACTGCCCCGCAGGTAAAGCACGTCCTGGGGACCCGGCACATTGCTGACGCAGAGGTTGAACGTATAGGGCCACGGCGTCTTCACCCCGGTGAGGGTGCTCGCCAGCTGCATCCCGAACGGCGCCATCAGCGCCGCGGTGTACGCCAGGATCGCTTCCCGATTCATTTTCGCCAGTTCAGCTTTCGCGATTCGGGTGGTGGTGGTGACGGCTCGTAGGCGTTCGATCGGGTCGGCGATGTCGGTGCCCAATGTCGCCAGAATCGTGGCCACGGCATTGCCGCCACCCTCGTCGTCCTTGGGACGCACGTTGACCGGCAGCATCGCGATCAGTGACTTGTCGGGCAGCTCGGCGAGCTCGTCGAGGAACCGGCGAAGACTGCCCCCGACGATCGTCAGCGCGACATCGTTGACGGTCGCATCGTTGGCTGCCCCAATCTTTTTCAGCCGGTCCAACTCGTACTGCTGGGTGGCGAAGCGGCGGTTTCGGCTGATGCGGGTGTTCAGGATCGAACGCGGTGCCTGCACCGAGCCGATCAGGTTGCGGTATTCGTTGTCGCTTCGCAGCTGGGTGTTGATGATGGCTTTGGTGAGGTCGAAGGTGGACCGGCCGGCGCCGGCCACTGAGCCCATCACACTGCCCACCCCGCTGACCACACCACCGAGGTTGTTGACCACGCTGCCCACGCTGCCGAGCAGGCTCCCGGCGATGCCGCCGCCGGATTCTTCCTTGGTCGCCGAGACCCGCCCGGGCGTCGGAATGTTGAAGAACAGCGGATGGGTGGTGTCGTGCGGGTCAGTAGAGAGACTGCGCGCCAGCATCTTCTGCCCGGTGTAGCCGTCGACCAAAGCGTGATGCATCTTGACGTAGAGAGCGAACCGGCCGCCTTCGAGGCCTTCGATGAAGTGCATCTCCCACGGCGGACGGCGCAGGTCCAGCGCGTTACTGTGCAAGCGGGACACCAGGATTCCGAGTTCGCGCTCGTCGCCCGGGCTGGCCAGCGCCGAGCGCCGCACGTGGTAGTCCAAATCGAATTTGTCGTCGTAGACCCACGACTGGATTGGGCTGAACAACAGGTCCGGCTGGCTCAACTTGAGATTCCACGGATCCACGACCGCGCTGGCCTTGCTCTCGTCGACGAGCTGGCGCAGGAAGTCCTTCGGTGCGTCGGGCGGCGGCGTGAAGGGCATCAGGCCACCGACATGCATCATCGTGCTGGACGTCTCGGCGTAGAGGAAGAACATGTCTTGCGGACCGAGCCGTCTGGCGGTCTTGCCCATGGCCTACTCCTTCTATCCCTGTCGCCCACGCTCACCGAAACAACCCACCAGTTTGTGACCGTAGCCGAAACCGATGGCCGCGGATATGCGAAAAAGACTGCCGTCGAATCCGTCACCGCGGGAGGATGAATCCCCAGCCCGGAGGAGGGCCAATGCGATCGCGGGTCCAGCTACTGCCGGTGACGGAGCGGGTGTGGTGCTTCCGCCAGCGCAGCTACGTCTGCTGTTCGTACGCGGTTGTGGACGATGACGGCGTTGTCCTGGTCGACGCCGGCATGACGTCGGATGCGGCACCGGTACTCAACGGGCTGGACATGCTGGGAAAGAGTCCAGCCGACGTGCACACGATCCTGTTGTCGCACTGGCACAACGACCATGCGGCCGGGGCGGCACGGATGAAGGCCTTATCGGGCGCCCGGGTCCACTACCACGGCGGCGATCGGCCGTACTTCATGCGGGAAACCGCGCGCGGTGGTTTCCCCGGTTGGTTGAGCAAACAGGTCCCCGAACGCGGCCCACTCGTGCTGGCCCGCGGACTGTTGAGCGCCGCGACGTCCACGGCCGTGGCGGCGGATGTGCTGGTGCGCAAGGGCGATCTGCTGCTGGGCCAGTTCCGGGTGGTGGAGACGCCGGGCCACACCCCGGGTCATGTCGCCTACTTCTACGAACCTGACGGCGTCCTGTTCGCCGGTGACGCCCTGGCGGTGGTCAGCGGCAAGCTGCGCTTCATGTCGCGCCCGGTGACCCTCGAGTTGGACGACGCGCGCGCGTCGATGGCTGCGCTCTTGCAGTTACCGATTCGCCACGTGTGCCCCGGTCACCGCGCACCCCTGACTGAAAACGTTGCGGCGCAGCTTGATTCGCTGCGAGATCGAGTGGCCGCGCCCGGCTGGCCGCTGCTTGGTTGATAGCGAGGCACCTACCCCGCAGGCCGGCGCGCCGCCGCAGCGGACGGGCGGTCACGGACGACGTCACTTGCGGCCGTGCGCTGGTCCGACCGTCACGGTGACACCTTCCACCACCACATTGCGCATGCTGGACAGATTTTTCGTTTCGACGTTTACAAATTTTTGGTTCTGGGTATCTGGCAGTCAATTTTTATGACGTCTATATGAGTTTCCCGCAAAGCGGGGTAAGTTTGCCGGTACCTGGGCGCCGCGACGAGTGGGTACCCACGGCGCAGAGGAGTACTGCGATGAAGCGTCCGATCGTCGTCGCCGCAGCCGGCCTGATAGTGGTGGCCGCTGGTTGCGCAGGCTGTTCCAGCAACGACTCCGACAAGGGTTCGCCGAGCCCCGGCCCCGCCGCCCCAGCCGGTCCGCGGATGATTGTCGACGGCCAGAATCAGAATGTCAGCGGTCCGGTTACCTGCACCCCGAACGGTGAAAACATCAACATCGGTATCGGCGACGTGGCCAACGGCATCGGCGCGGTGGTCAGCACGGGTAATCCGCCCATAGTTCATGCGGTCGGCCTGGGCGCCGTCAACGGTGTGACGCTCGGCTACTCCGACGCCGCGCCGGGTCAGGCCGGCAATGCCGGGGCGGCGGTAAGCGGCAAGTACTACCAGATCAAGGGCACTGCAACCGGTTCCGACGTCAGCAACCCAGCCCAGCCGAAGACGCTGACCAAGCCGTTCGAATTGGATGTGACCTGCCCGTAGCGGGGGTTGGCCAGAGATCGCGCGGGCGCAAGCCCGAGAGGGGATGCAGCTAATGTCCATCAAACGTGTCGCCGCGGCTGCGGCGCCGGCGGTGGCGGTGAGCCTCGGCATTTCCGCGACAGCGCTCAACGCGGGTCTGGCCAACTCGGCGCCGCAGGACCCGTGTCCGAATTGGAACAAGGCGTGCAGTGGTGGCACCACCGCCAGCCCCAACCCCGGGCCCAACCCTCCCGGGTACGGAGGTACTGGGACCGTGCCGCCACCGGGCTCATCTGTCCCGGGCGCCGGCACCCCACCGCCCTCAACGTCGAAGCCACCGAGTTCGACTCCTCCCCCGTCGACGACGGCGCCGCCGCGCAGCACAACAACGCAGCCGACAACGACAGCACCGTGGAGTTCAACGACGGCGCCCACCACCACATCGGCGCCATGGGGTTCCACCACACCGCCCACGACAACGTCGGCCCCGTGGGGTTCCACCACTCCGCCGACCACAACCTCGGCGCCATGGGGTTCCACCACAGCGCCGACGACCTCTGGGCAATGGAGCGGAACGCCGACGCCGACAACCTCAGGTCCGTGGGGCTCGACCACCCAACCGGGCGCGAGCACTTCCTACCCGCCGACCACTACCCCCGTCCTGAACGCGCCGACCACTCAGCCGCCGCACCCGCCGTACATTCCGCCGCACGGCGACTATTCCCGCGGCACGGTGCAGATCGGCGGTCCCGTCGACCTCACGGTTGGCTTCTACGTGCCTGGACTTGGGGCACCGCCGCCACCGCGACCGAGCGGGTATGGCTGGAACAACGGCCCGGCGCCCGGCCACCCACCACCACACTGGGAGGGACCTCCGCCGTCGAACGGATGGAATGGGGCACCGCCCCCGGGCGGCTGGAACCGCCCCTGGGAGGGTCCTCCGCGTGACGTCAGCTACGGCCAGCAGTATTTCGCCCCGTTCAACTACAACACCTACACCGTCCTGCCGGTCTTCAATTGGCAATACGGCGGATGGGGCTATTGGTTTATGGGCGTTTGGGTTCCTCTGTACTGACTTGTACTGACCTGTACTGATTCGAGCCGGCACCGCTGACTACCGCGGCGACCCGACCGGGCCTGACGGTAACTCCGATCAGTTCGCGGCGACGTGCCGGTTGAGGAAATCCAGCACCGCGCCGGCGAAGACGTCGTTGCGATCACCGGCCACCATGTGGCCGGCCCCACGGACGTCGGTGAACTCGACCTGCGGGAAGCGGGCGAGGAATTCCTCTGCGCGCTCCTGGCTGACCAAATCACTCATCTTGCCCCGCACCAGCAACATTGGCACGCCGTCACGCAAGATCGACTCGACGGCGTCGTGCATGCGATCGGGGTCGGTGACCTCGATGGGCGGGTGAGCCGCGGTGCCGTTGATGAACCGCGGATCCCAGTGCCAGTACCAGCGATCGCCGCGGCGGCGCAGGTTGGTGGTCAGCCCATCGAGATCGGTGGGCCGCGGTCGGTGCGGGTTGTATTCGGCGATCGCGTCGGCGACCTCGTCCAGCGAGGCGAACCCGGTCTCCACCCGGTCGGCCATGAAGTCGTGGATCCGCGCCGCACCCGACTGCTCCATGTTGGGCACGATGTCGACCAGCACGACGGCACCGGCGATGCCCGGCGTCAGCTCGCCGGCCAGCAGCATCGAGGTGAACCCTCCGAGCGAGGCGCCCACCAGTACCGGCTTGGCCGGTAGCCCGCGTAGCACTTCCTCCACATCGCGGGCGAAGCTGACCACGCGGTAGTCGCCGTCGTCGGACCAGTCGGATTCGCCGTGGCCGCGCAGGTCGACCGTCACCGCCTGGTAGCCGCGCTCTGCTACGGCGGCCGCCGCTTTCGCCCAGGAGCGGCGGGTCTGCCCGCCGCCGTGCAGGAACACCACGGCACGCGCCTGCGGGTCGCCCTGGCGGTCGGAGACGATGCGTAACCCGCCGGGTCGGTGGGTGATGAACGGTTCAGCCGCGTTGGAGACCGGAGCCATCAGGAAATACTAAGAGGTCGGGCGGCCTCAAAACCGGGATGACAGCTGACGATCCCGCAACCGGCGTACCACCGCCAGCCGTTGACCGTCACGCCCCGGGGCGAACAGCGGGATGGCGCAGGCCGCGACAGCGACGATCGCGGCCATCGCCGCGTACGACGAATTGGTGGCCGCCACGAAGGCGTCCTTGCTGCGCTCCGCAAGTGCAAGGCCTTGCGGTCCAAGGTGATCGGCGACCGCGAGCGCCTTGGTCAACGAATCCGACGCCGGACCGCGCACCGGTTCGGGGAAGTCACCGAGCGCACCGGCGATGCGATGGCTGTAGCTGCCGGCCAGGATCGAGCCGGCCAGGGCGATGCCCAGCGCGCCGCCCACCTCGCGGGTGGCGTCGTTGACCGCGGAGGCCACCCCTTGCTTCTCGTCCGGCGCCGCGCCCATGATCGCCGAAGTCGTTGGGGCGGTGCATAACCCGAAGCCGGTGCTGATGATCATCAGGGGCCAGCAGATCTGCAGGTAGGAGGAGTGGGCGGTCAGCGTGCACAGGCACAAGAACCCGATCGAGACCAGCACCATGCTGGCGAAGACGACCACCCGCAACCCCAGCCTCGGCAGGTACCACGACGACAGCAGTGACAGCGTCAGCAACGGCACCGCCATCGGGCTCAGCGCCAGGGCGGCGACGAGCGCGGAATAGCCCTTCACCTGTTGGAGGTATTGCACCACCAGGAAGAACAGCCCGAAGGTGGCCAGGAAGACCATGGTGATGGTCGCGGCGCCGGTGCCGAAGTACGGGTGAGCGAACAGGCGGATGTCGAGCAGCGGATCGGGGCGCCGAAGCTCGATCACCCCGAATACCATCGCCAGCGCCGCCCCGGCGATCAGGCAGCCGAAGACGCGGGGATCGCTCCAGCCGTGTCCGGGTGCCTGCAGAATGCCGAACACGAACACCGCGACCGCCGCCCCGACGGTGGCCGCGCCCGGCACGTCCAGCCGCGGTGCGTCGGTGTCACGGGACTCGGCGATGGTCAGGGTGAGCAGGAACACCACCATGCCAGCGATCGCCAGGGTCCAAAAGATCGAGCGCCAGTCCCAGAACTCGACGAGCAAGCCGGCACCGATCATGCCGAACAACCCACCCGATCCGGCGACGCCGGCCCAGATGCCGACCGCTTTGGTGCGCGCCTGCGGCGGGTAGGCCACCGTCAGCAGTGACAGGGTCGCCGGCATGACAAAGGCGGCACCGGCGCCGGCCAGCCCACGGGCCGCGATGATCTGCGTCGGACTGTCGAAGACCAGAGGCGCGGCCGATGCGACAGCGAAGATGGCGACGCCGATAAGTAGGGCACTGCGCCTGCCGTACCGGTCGCCGATGGCGCCGGCGGGCAACAACAGGCACGCGAGCAACAGCGTGTAGCTGTCCACGATCCAGGTCAGTTGCGTCTGGGTTGCCCCCGTGGCGCCGGCGATGTCGCTCAACGCCGTGTTCAGGGCAACCATCGACGCGATGACGAGCGACACCCCCGCACAGGCGATGAACAACGTCCACCCGCGTCGCGCACGGGAGCCTTCCGCGAAGGAGTTCGGTGACTGATCGGAGCGTTTGAGGGTTCTGACCGCGAAACCAGTCACGGGCCCTGCTTCCGTTGCAGTGGACAGCAATAAAACAAGACTGTCAGTCTCGTAGCGAGACTCCCGGTCTCAGTACCCGTTGGGGCGCGCCGGAAAACGCGCCGGGGTCAGACGGTTCAGGCGCCGCCCGCCCGACCGGGTAACAGCCGGAACAGTCGACGGGCGATGCGGGTCAGCGGATTGTCCGAAGAATGCTGCGCATCCTTGATCCGGTTCAGCGTCTGCTCGCCCTCGACGGCGTAGTCCTTCACTGATTCGTCGCCTTCTTCTGCGCGCATGAAATTCTCCTTGATCAAGCGGGTTGACAAGCGTCACGCCGGGGTGAGTCGCTCGGGCGGGTCCTGCGGTGGTAGCCGCTCCGGCGGTTCGGATGGCGTGAGCCGTTCCGGCGTCTCCGACGGGGTGAGGCGTTCCGGCGCCTCTCCGGGCGTACCCGGTTCCGGCGTCTGGGGTCCGGTTGAACGTGCGTCGATCACCAACGGCTCCTCTGCTGGACTTCCTGGTGCCTACCCGCAGTGCCGGGGGGCCCAAACAGACCTCAGTCGCCGGTGCGGGTGAACTTCATCTCGTAGGGCCCGCCCTTGCAGGCGCTGCCCGACTCATCCTTGGTGCCGCTCCCGGCCAGCACGGCTATCGGGTCCTGCGCGGGTTCCGGCAGCGGGAACGTGCCTTTGATCTTGACGTGCGAGGTACCGCCGGCCGGACAGGACGCGTCGTACTCGTCGTCACGGGTCCAGACGTCATTGGCGAATTGCAGCAGCTGGGTGCCGCTGGTGCCGTTCCTGACGAACCGGCTCAGGCAGCGGTCCCCGGTGCGCAGACAGATGGTGTCGACGGTGTAGTCGGCTTCCTGCGGCTTCGGCGCGTTGGCACCGGTATAGGTGGTCAGCAGATGGTAGGCGCCGTGCAGCGCCTCGGCCGGGGACACGACGCGCGCGCGCTGCTCGGCCGGGTCCGGGAGACTGCCGAGTTCAGCGTCGCCGGTTCGAGTGAACGTCACCGATCGCTTGCTGTAGCAATCGAGGGAATCGGTGATCCACTCGCCGACCAGGGAGCCGTCGGACTGCGGCTTCAGCCAGACGTAGTTCCACTTCTCGATGCTCTTGTCGTTGCACTTGCCGCCTTCGAGGGCGATCGCGATCCAGCGTCCCCGGACATCGTCGAACACCAGCCTGGGAGTGTGGTTGTAGGGCCCGTCGGTGCGCTGCGCCGTCGCGACGCAGCCGCTCCCGCCCTTGCCGGTGCACGCGGAACGCAGTACCCAGGTCTCCTGGCCGGGCGGTTCGGAGTTCGCAACCTCCTTACCCGCCAGGGACATCTTCGGGCCGAAGTCGGCGGTGTAGGTGCCGGTGAACGGGCCGCCGTTGGACGGCGGCGTCGCTTCCTCGGTGCCCGACCGTTCGGCGGCTTGGCCGCTGCCGGGGCTGCCGCGACCGCCGTTCAGGGCGATCACGGCGACGACGGCGATGACGGCGAGCAGTACACCGACCCCCGCCAGGATGAGCGGGGTGCGGCGCTTGCGCTTCGGTTTGCCGCCCTGCTCGCGGTTCGGTCTGCTGCCCTGATCGCGGCCGGTGCCGCTGTCCGGTGCGGCCGCCGGAGCGACTACCGGGAACGGGACGGGCGTGGGCGGGTCACTCGGGTGCCGATAGAGCGTCGGCTCGTCGTTGATCGAGTAAGGCTGGTTCGGGTCGGTGCTGGGCCGGCGTTGGGTGGGATCGGTGGGCGGCCGCTGCGGGGACGGATCCGGTGCCGGGCGGTACGGATTGGGGTCCGACGGCGTGCGGTAAGGGGCCGGCGGCGGCATCTGCGGGCGGCGCTGACTCGGGTCCGACGGTGGGCGCCGCGGCGGCTCGGCGGTCGGCCGGCGCTGCGAGTGGTCAGGGTAGGCCGGTCCGCCGCGCCGCGGCGGGGGCGGCGGCTGCCTCGGCGGGCCGGGTGGCGGTGCGAGCTGAGTGCGCTGTTGGACCGGTTCGGGCCGGCGCAGCGGGATGGGGCGGGTTCCGGTGACCGCTTCCCGCGCGGCGGCCGCCATGTCGGTGACCGTCGGGTAGCGCTGCTCGGGATTCTTGGCCATGGCGGTCGCGATCACGTTGTCCAGCTCTTCGGGTATCCCGCGGCGCAGGGTGGACGGCCGTGGCGGCGGCAGGCTCAGGTGCCCCCCGATCTGCTGTTCCAGACTGCTGCCGGGGAACGGCTGGCTGCCGGTCAGGCACTCGTGCAGCACGCAGCCGAGCGCGTAGGTGTCGCCGCGCGGGTCGGTCTGGCCGGAAGTCACCCGTTCGGGCGCCATGTACGCCCAGGTGCCGATCACGTTGCCGGTGCCGGTCATGTGGGAATCGCCCGCCGCGCGGGCGATGCCGAAGTCGATCAGGTAAGCGAAGTCGTCCTCGGTGACCAGGATGTTGGACGGCTTGACGTCGCGGTGCACCAAGCCGATCCGGTGCGCGGCGCGCAGCGCGGAGGCGACCTGTTCGATGATGTGGACCGCGCGTTCGGGTTCCAGCGCGCCCTCGGCGATGATGTCCTGCAGGTCGCGGCCCACGACCAGCCGCATGTCGACGTACAGGCGTCCGTCGATCTCACCGAAATGGTGAATGGGCACCACGTGCGGGTCGTTGAGACCGGCCGCCGCCAGGGCCTCCCGGCGGAACCGCTGTTCGAACGTCGGGTCGTTGGCGAGGTTGGCGGTCAGCACTTTGACGGCGACGACGCGTTGGGTCTCGGTGTCGTAGGCACGCCAGACCTCACCCATGCCGCCCCGGCCCAGCAATTCGAGGAACTGGTAGCGGCCGAATGTCGTGCCTTGCACTCGGCCCCCTCAGCGAAAACCAGATGATCCTTCGGCAAATACATTAAAACCGCACCCGCAGGGACGCACGGCCGTCTTCAAGCTAAACATGAGAAACGACCGCCCGACAGCGTGTTCGATCAGCCGGCTTTTCGCCCCTGAGCGGAGAAGAAGCGACTGCTGGACGGCAGCAGCAGCAGCGTCAGGATGAGGGCCGCGGCGAACAGGTCCAGCACGGCGAACAGGGTGGTAGTCAGCAGCACCGCCGCCGCGAACACCGCGTGGAGCACGGCGGCCGCACCCAGGACGATCCTGCTGCGACCACGCCAGGCCGCAAAGCCGCCCCAGAGGTAGAGGAGTCCGTCGAAAACGCGGCACGACAAGGCAACGAACATCCAGCCGCTCGAGCCTGCACCGTCCTGCGTCAATCCGCCGTGTGCGTCGGCGACGAGCACGAACAGGCCCCACAGATGGGCTGTGGACAACCCACCCACCGCGACAGCAATGACGACGGCGGCCGTCACTGCCGGCGGCCGCGGCGTTGTCACAGCTTTGTCACAAGGCCTTGACACCGTTGTAGAGCACCATCAGCCCGATGAGCACCAGGACGGCGCCCAGCATTGCCGCATGGTTCTTCGACATCCAGTCCTTGAGCCTGGTCAGCGGTTCGTCCAAGCGGTCCCCGGCACTGACGTAAGCCAGGATCGGGATGGCCACCGTTGACGCGGACACCACGACGAAAACCGCGGACGCAAGGAACTTGCCGCCGATGTCGAACCCTCCGGTGCCAATGGCCACCCCGGCCGCCAGGCACAGCAGCGACACTTCCAGCCGAACCACCGTCAGAATGAGGGCCGTCACGCCGGCCCGCACCGGCGTGATGGTGCCGAACGCCCGCATCCAGCGTGGCTCCTGGGACTCGCGGTGCCGGGCCAGCCAGCGATAGATGCCGAACAGGATCAGGGCCGACCCGAGCACGACACGCAGCCACGACGCCCAGGTCGGCGGCGTCTTCTGCAGACCACCGAGCAGCCCGGCCGCCGAGACGAAGATCGCGGTCAGCGCGCACAGCCCCAGCAACCAACCGCCCAGGAACGCCAACCCGGTAGGGCGCGGTCGCGGCGAATGCAGGACCAGCACCGCCGGAATGATCGTCAACGGCGAGACCGCAATAACCAGAGCCAACGGGATGAGAGCCGTCAGCACCGAACTCCAATGTCCTGTCACGGGCAGCAATCTTCCCACGGCCAGTCAGCCGATGCCCGAATTGCCGCAAGGCTCAGTTTGCGTCGGCCGCGGCGTCCTTTCCGGCCTTCACCGGATCCGAACTCGGCGGCAGCTTGAGCAGAGTGCCGCCCACGCTCCCCCGCGCGGTCCGGACCGTCACCAGGATCCAGGTCAGCAGCAGGCCGAGATAGGCGATCATCGCGGCCACCCCAAACGCGGGAAGGTGGGTGTGGACGGCCAATTGCGAAGTGCCGGTGACAAAGGTGCCCACCGGGAACGTCAGGCTCCACCACGTCAGCGCGAACGGCATGCCGCGTCGCACGGTGCGCACGGTCAGCGCGGTGGCGAGCGCGATCCACAGCACCGCGAAACCCCACACCGGCACCCCGAAGATGATGGCGAATGCGTTCATGGCTTCGGACAGTCGGCGGTCGACTGCACCGGTGGACGCGGCCGCTGCCAGCAGTCCCGCGGCCGTGACGGACTGCCCGAGCGGGCCGAGCACGATCCACAACGTCGGCACCCGCGTCGACCCGGACGTGCCGTACAGAACCAGGCGGCTCCAGATCATCGCGATGATGTTCGCCGATGCCAGCAGCGACAGCCCGAACATCGCGTAGCAGCCGTAGAGCATGGTCTCGCGGCCCGTCCCCGGCGGCATGTGCGGAAGCAGCAGAGCTCCCGTCGCTGCCGACACCATCGGCGGGACGACCGGCATCAGCCAGCCGCCGAACGCGGCGTCGGGCTCGACATGCAGCTGGGTGAACATCAGGAACGGGATGCTCACCGCGGTGAACAGACCGCCCAGCGTGCCGGCCGTCCACAACACCCAGTCCAGGTCGACGGCGATCCGCTCGCCGATCAGATCCCCGCTGACCAGTACGGCGCCCGCCCCCACGGTCATCAGCGCCATCGGAGCGGCCCCGTAATAGTGAGCCATCTGCGGGTTGCGGGCGTGGGTGCGCGCGACCTTCGGGTTCCGCAGCCAGTGGCCGCCCACCAGCACGATGAGTACGACCAGCAGGACCGCCGCGAACACCCACACCCCGTGGGTGAATCCGCGCAGCCCCGGCACGTGCACCGGCAGGGTGGCGCCGGCGATCGCGACGATCCCCGTGCCCATCACCGAGGCGAACCAGTTGGGGCCGATGTTGCCCAGCACCTCGACGCGCGGGTGCGCCGACGCCGCGTCGTCAGCGCTCACGGTGGCCATAGCTGAGCAACCTACTGCCGCGGCCGGACGTAGACTGCGGTCAGGGCAGGCTTGACGAAGCGAGGTTCATATCTCGATGAGAACGCCCCTGGTGATCGGGATATCCGTGCTGCTGGTGGCGGCGGCGCTGGCGATGCCGATCAAGCAACGGTGTGGCGCGCCCGGCCGCACCTGCGCGACCGCGGTGGACGCCAACGGCAACGTCCACTACTACTACGAAGTCGAGCCAGTGGCGGTATTCCTGCTGGAGAACGTGCTGGGCTCGGACATCCCGGTCTTCTACACGTCAGGTGAAGAGGTCGAGAGAGTCAAATAGACGGGAGGACAGGTGCGGATAGCTGCGCTGGTGGTGGCGGCGCTGATGCTTGGCGGTGCCCTCGCGTCGGTACGGATGACGAACGTCGCGTTGGTCACCGCAAGCGAGGACTTCTGCGCCGCGCACTACCTGTGTCCTTCCGAGCCGCCTGCTGACGGCGCCGACCAGGCCACCGCGGAACGCCACGTCGTCGACGGTTACCTCGCCAAGCAGGCCAGTTGCACGCCCGATCTGCCGGCGTACCCGCAATCGGTCACCTGGGATCCGCCCGGCTTCCAGTTCGGCACCGGCGGCTCGGGAAACGTCAACGACGCAGATCCCAGTCTGGGCGGCCACTTCGTCGCCGACTACGTCAACGGCCGCTGGCACATCGACTATCAGTACTGCTGACGTCTGCCGGGTGTCCCCGGTCAGGCGCGGCACACCTGCGGGGCGAACTGGACGGTCGTCGTCGACGGCGTATTGAACTGAGCGCGCAGCGTCAGCTCCGGGGACACCGATTGGTTGGCCACGTCGAACCGGTTGAGGTCGAGCAGCATCTCGACCGTGTCCGGCGCGGTGATGCGAGCGTTGGTGTCCCGATCGAACCGCATCCGGTTCTCCCCCGGGCTGGCCGTCCGCGTGCTGGTGATGGCGAGGTCGTTGGTGTCGGGTTCGGGACCCAGATCGGCGAATGGGGTGCCGTTGTTGGCGACGCTGTACGTCAGCACGTATCCCACGAACCGGGTCGCGCGGGTCCCGATGGGTACCGGGGGCAGCGGTTCGGCGAACCGAACCGCCAGTTGCAGCACGCTGCCCCGCGGGTGCTTGACGTCCACGGAAGACACCGTGATCTTGGGCGGCGGGACTTGCCCGCTTTCGGTGCGGCAACTCAGGCGGTTGGGCAGCCGTGCCCAGTCGTCCCGGGGCGTGGATGCGAACACTGCGAAGCCGACGGCGACCAGCGCCACCACGAGGGCCAGCGGGAACATCACCCGGAGCGCGATGGGTAGCGCGGCCCAGTCCCTGCGCACCCGGGCTGTCAGGCCGGTGGGCGCCCCCGTTGGCCGACGGTGGGTGGTCCACCGGGCGCCGTCCCAGTAGCGCTGGCCGCCGGAATTATCGGGATCGAGGTACCAGCCTGCCGGTGGCGAAGTTGGCACTGTCGCTCCATTCGATATGGGAGAAGGCGGACGGATCAACTGTTCAGTACCGAACGGCTCACGGCGGTGAATCCAGCGACACCGGTGGTGTGTCGAGCATCTGGACCTTGTCGTCGCGCCACTGGTATCCGACCGTGGTCAGGGTGCCGTCGGGGCAGCTGTCACAGCTCTGGCCGGTCCGATAGGTCAGCACCACGGTGTTGCCGTTGGATGCCGGTGCCTCGAGTTCGGTGAACGAATACGCGTTGGGTGTCGCGGTCCCGACGAAGTCGCCGCGGTGAAACAACAGCGCCAGGTCGGGGGCGCTGCGGGTCGCGTCGCGCACGGTCACCACCAGGCCCGACAGCTCGGCGCACGGGTCGTAGTTGCCGGACAGCACCTTGGGATCCCATTGCTTACCGGTCTTACGGTCCGGCGGAACCTTGGCCAGCGCCGCGGCGAGCGCCGCCGCCTGGTCGGGCCCGCAGGGGCCCGTCGGCGCGTTGCCGGCGGCGGACGTCGGTGCGGCGGCGGTGGTCTGCCGCGGCGACTCGGCCGCCCGTTGCGGGGGGTCCGCACGCTTGGCCACGTAGGTCGCCACGGCGGCGATCACGACAAGAGCGACGAGCGCGGCGATAAGCCAAACGGGCCGGCCCGTGGGGGGCGGCGTCGTGTCCAGGTCGTCGGACGGGTTGTCGGACGGGTCATAGGCGGGGGGCGGCCAGTCGGGATCGACGTCCTCAGCAACCATCCCAGATGCCGACCTTTCCCGTTGCAATCCCCGCCGAACGTGCCGAATTGTAGCCGAATGCGCTGGTCGCGGAAGTTTAGCGGCGCCGAGGCAGGCTGCCGACACTGGTGAGCCTGCCCACATCAGCGACTTCGTGTTGGGGCCCCACAGCAAGCTACCGCATACTAGACGGCATGCGTCGAACGACTTCACCGCAAACCGCCGGCCGCGCGCCGGCCGGTTTCGCGGTGCTTGGTCGGGGGCGCTAGTGGGGCGTTCGGGCGGCGCACACCGCCTGAAGAATCAACGTGCCGCCAAGCAGCCGTCGCGGGTGCGCAAACGGTTGTCGCGCGCTGTCATGGCGCTGGCCTCGGCGGTCGCGGTGGGGATGACGGGTGCCGGCTACTGGGTGGCCCACGGCGCGCTCGGCGGAATCACGATCTCGCAAGCGCTGACCGCCGAGGACCCGCGATCGACCGGCGACAGCATGAACATCCTGTTGATCGGGCTGGACTCGCGCAAGGACCAGGAGGGTAACGACCTGCCCTGGTCCATCCTGAAGCACCTGCATGCCGGGGATTCCGATCAGGGCGGCTACAACACCAACACGCTGATCCTGGTGCACGTCGGAGGCGACGGGAAGGTCGTCGCGTTCTCCATCCCGCGTGACGACTGGGTGCCCTTCAACGGCGTCCCGGGCTACAACCACATCAAGATCAAGGAGGCGTACGGACTCACCAAGCAGTACGTCGCCAACCAGCTCGCCAACGAGGGGGTGAGCTCGCAGCGCGAACTCGAGGCGCGGGGCCGCGAAGCCGGCCGGGCCGCGACGCTGCGCGCGGTGCGAAGTCTGACGGGTGTCCCGATCGACTACTTCGCCGAGATCAACCTGGCGGGTTTCTACGACCTGGCCCAGACGCTGGGCGGGGTCGACGTGTGCCTGAATCATCCCGTTTACGACTCGTACTCCGGGGCCGACTTCCCCGCTGGACGTCAGCGACTGGACGCCTCCCAGGCCTTGTCCTTCGTGCGGCAGCGGCATGGTCTGGAAAACGGCGACCTGGACCGGACCCACCGACAGCAGGCGTTCCTCTCGTCGGTGATGCACGACCTGCAGGACTCGGGCACCTTCACCAACCTGGACCGGCTGAACAGCCTGATGGCCGTCGCCCGCAAGGACGTGGTGCTGTCGGCCGGCTGGGACGAGGGCCTGTTCCGCCGGATGGGCGAACTGGCGGGCGGTCAGGTCGAGTTCCGCACCCTGCCGGTGGTCCGCTACGACAACATCGACGGCCAGGACGTCAACATCATCGACCAGGCCGCGATCAAGGCGGAGGTCGCCGCGGCGTTCGGGACGGCGACGCCGTCGACGGCACCCGCCACCACGAGCGCCAAGCCCAACCCGTCGACCGTCGTCGACGTGGTCAACGCCGGCAGCATCAGTGGTATGGCCAGCCAGTTGTCCAGTGCCTTGAAGAAGCGCGGCTACACCGCAGGACAGGTCCGCGACCGCGAGTCGGGCGACCCGTCGTACACGACGATCCAATACGGACCGGGCGCCGAAGCCGACGCGCAGACCATCGCCACCGTGCTCGGCGTCGACGCGCCCAAGCAGCCGGATTCCAGCATCTCGCCGGGGCACATCCGGGTGACCGTGGACACCAACTTCTCCCTGCCCGACGCGGACGACACAACTACGACCACGACGACCACCACGACGACCAGCAAGGCCAACACTTACTACTACAACGGCACCGCCACCACCTACCCGACGCCCGATCACGGTAAGCCGATCGACGGCGGCGGGGTGCCCTGCGTGAACTAGCGCGAGCCGGCTCACCGCGTTGCCGCCGGGTGTCGCTAACTCGCCGGGCGTCACGCGTTGCCGCTTGCCCGCCGAGCGTCACGCCAGGGTGGCTCTCGACGTCGACCGTTGCGCCAGCGTGACGCTCGACAGCGATCGGGCGGGAGACGCCCGCGCCTCAGGCGTGGGTGCCGCCGTCGATGCGGATCTCGGTCCCGGTGATGAACGCGCCGTCCTCCGACACCAGCATCGCGATGACGCCGGCGATCACGGACGGGTCCGCCATGCCCGCGCCGCTGGATGTTTCGGTGGTCGGCAGGATCGGCATCAGCCGGCTGAACAACGTCCAGTCGGCGTCTTTGGGGATGTAGCCGCCGGTGGCGTCGGTGATGCCGGACTTGATGCTGCCGGGCGCCACGCACACCGCGCGCAGCCCCGCGCGGGCGTATTCCAGCGCCAGCGCATGGGTGAAGGACTGGACCCCGCCCTTGCTGGCCGCATAGGCCGCCATATACGGGTGGGCGAAGGCGGCCGAGGTGGAGCTGAAGTTCACGATCGTGCTGCGCGGGTTGTCCAGCAGTTTCGGCAGCGCCTCGCGGACCACCAGGAAGGTGCCGGTGAGATTGACGGCGATGATGCTGTTCCACAGCTCGAGGGTGGTCTGATGGGTGTGGGCGGCCCGCAGGATGCCCGCCGCGTTGACCAAAGAGTCCAGACCGCCCAGCGTGTCCACGGCCGAGCGCACACCCGCGATGACCGACTGCTCGTCGGCGACGTCGATCTCGAAGGTGGTCAGCCGATCCCCGGCCGCTCCGGCAATGTCCCGGGTGCGGGCCAGCCCGTCCGCCGCGATGTCGGCGCCCACCACTACGGCACCCTCATCCAACAGGCGCACCACGGTTGCCTGACCGATCCCGGACCCGGCGCCAGTCACCAGGATTCGCTGGCCTTCCAGTCGTTTCACCGCACGAGCGTAACGCCCGTGCAGTAGTCAGTTGACGTTCGCGGAGAACGAGTCGACCCCCAGGCCCACACCGCCGCTCCACGGCTCGAAGCCGGCCTGAATGCTGGTCAGGTACCACGAGTCGTTGATCGGCTCCATCGTGCTGGTGTGGTCGACGAAGTCCATCACGTCGAAGGTCCAGACCTCGATCGGTTCGGTGGCAACGTAGGACATCACGTTGTTCTGCCCGTTGCTGCCGTCCCACACGACGAACGTCTTGCCGTTGATCGTCGCGTTGCCCACCGTGGCGCCGACGGGCTGGATGGGGCCCTGGTGGTTGAACCAGATCATGATCTCCTGGTCGTTGACGCCGGTGGTGGTGTAGGTGGAGTCCAGCCAGATGTCATAGGACGCGTTCCAGGTGCCGGTCGGGACGTAGTTGTAGTCGATGCTGGTGGTGGCCGAATTGATCTGCCCCAGCTGGATCGGCAGGTTGGTGCCTATCGACGAAGTGCCGTAGTGCACCCCCTCGTAGATCGACGGGTATCCCAGCGGGGCGCCGTTGGTGGGGGCCGACCCGTTCATCTGCGTGATGGAGAAACCGGTGGGGGTGACATTGATGGTCTGGCTCGCCGGGTTGTTCCAGGCGTTGTTCTGCACGACGTAGCCGCCGGTGACCGTCGTCGTCCCGTACTGAGTCGAGATGACCGTGCCGCCGGTCGGCGTGGTCGGCGTAGTTGGCGTGGTCGGGGTGGTCGTGACGGGGCTTCCGTTGACCAGCGAGTTGGTCGGTGGGGCGTAGGCGCCGCTGTGCGCGGCCTGGAAGCCGACATCGATCGACGTGCCCGGCGCAATCGTGGCGTTGTGGTCGACCGGGGTGAAGGTGTACTGCTGCCCCGACGAGGCCAGTTGCCCGCCCCATGCGCCGGTGATGGCCGAACCGGTGGGCATGGTGAATTGCAATTGCCAATTGTTTATCGGGGTGGCCGTGGAATTGGTGATTGTGTACTTCCCGATGAAGCCGCCGTCCCACTGCGACGCGGTTGTATAGGTCGCGGAAAGCCCACTCGGGGTAGGTGCAGTGGGGGTGGTCGGCGTCGTCGGTTCGGTCGGGACCGCGGTGGATGGAGCTTGCGTCGGGCGACCACCATTGGCGAGCAGGCTCGCAATCCCTTGCAGTTGGCGTTCCACGTGTTGCAGCGAAGCCACGATGGCCGCCTCGGTGCCGGCATACCATTGCGCCGCCGCGGTCAAGGCTTGCACAAACCGGGCGTTGATGGCCGCGGTCAGCTGGTTGCTGATCGCCTGGTACTCACGGGCCTGCACATTGAGGAAATCGGTGATGGCCGCTGAAATCTCGTCGGCGCCGGGTCCCAACAGACCCATTGTGGGCGCCGCGGCGGCCGCATTGGCCGTCTTGAGCGAGGCGCCGATGCCCGCCACATCGGCAGCCGTCAGCGTCAGTAACTCCGGTTCGACAATCGCGTATGACATGTCAATTCCTTAGATCAGGAAACAATATTGGCGCTATAACGGGCATATCTCGAACCGATAACGGAACATATATCGCAGGGACCCTAGCAGCAGAATCGTACCGTCGCATGCGGGATCGCCATTTGCTCAGAACAGCGCTGTTTGTCAATGACTTTTACAAAATGTCACCGCGGCGCATTGTTGTAACGCCTAAATGTCGCGACCGGCGAAATCGAGTCAGACCACTCCGCGCAGCGCGTCGCCGCCGAACATGGGCTCCATCATGGCGGAGTAGTCCGGGCCGCGGCGCAGGATGTGGCCGCCGTCGACGTTGATGCACTGGCCGGTGATGAAGCTCGCGGCGTCGCTGAGCAGGAACATCGCCAGGTTTGCCACGTCCTCGACTTCGCCCACCCGCGGCAGCGGCGTGCACTGCGCGTAGTCCCCGCTGATCTCCGGCGACTGGATGACGCTGGCATCGACGAGGTCGGTGCGGATCAGGCCGGGCCGGATGCTGTTGACCCGGACCCAGGACGCGCCGAGTTCGTCGGCGGCCAGCTGCATCATGTGGTCGATCGCGGACTTCGTGACGCCGTAGGGCCCGAACCAGCGGTGGGTGTTGCTGGCGGCGATCGACGAGATCCCGACGAACGACCCGCCGCCGCCACGCACCAGCTCGCGCGCGGCGTGCTTGAGCACGTACATGGTGCCGTTGACGTTGAGGTCGACGGTGCGCCGCCATGCCTCGGAATCGGTATGGGTGATCGGCCCGACGGTCAGGGAGCCGCCGGCGCTGTGCACGACGCCGTGCAGGCGCCCGTGCCACGCCGTGACGGCGTCGACCGCGCGGGCGACTTCGTCCTCGTTGGTGACGTCGGTGGGCTCGTACCGAACCGAGCCGGGCAGCTGCAGCCCCTCGATTTCCTCGACGGCTCCGGCCAGGCGGTCGGCGTTACGGCCCACGATCATGACGGAGGCGCCCGCCGCCACGAGGCCGGTAGCCACCCCCTTGCCGATGCCGCTACCCCCGCCGGTGACCAAGTACGTGCGGTCCTGGAATGAAAGCTGCACCCGGGGCCCTTCCGCCGAAACTGAAACAGGTTCTAGCTATCGAACCATGGGCGCTACGGGGTATCGCGACGGGCAACCTTGGTGGGGCGGGCGGTGCGCCAATCCTCGACGTCGGGCGGCAGTCCGACCGGCGCGCGATTCTCGTTGTACGCAGCCCAGTGCGCATGCCCGAGCTCGTGCACGTGGAACGCATGGCGCAGCGCCTCGGTGAATCCCATCGCGTCGGCCGCAGCGTTGACCGAGGCCTTGACCAACAGCGACGCCATGGTCGGGCGCTCAGCGATGCGCCGCGCGAATTCCAGCGTCTTCTCCTCGAGTTCGTCGACCGGGAAAACCTTGGACACCATGCCCAGCCGGTAGGCCTCGTCGGCGTCCAGCGAATCACCGGTCAACAACAGCTCTTTGGCCTTGCGCGCCCCGAATTCCCAAGGGTGCGCGTAGTATTCGACGCCCGGCATGCCGAGCCGGACCGCCACCACGTCACTGAACTTGGCGTTGTCGGCCGCAACGATCAGGTCGCACGCCCAGATCAGCATCAGGCCGGCCGAGATCGCGTTGCCCTGCACCTGGGCGATCGTGATCTTGCGCAGATCGCGCCAACGCCGGGTGTTCTCGAAGAAGAAGTGCCACTCCTGGTGGTAGAGCTTCTCGACGATCGGTTCGAGGGTGGACCCGTGCGAGCGGAAGGTCGGGTGTTGCTGCGGCCCGGGTGTGCGTTCCAGCAACGCCGCCTCGGAGCCCAGGTCGTGACCCGCGGAGAAGTTGCGTCCGCGCGCCGCCAGAATCACCACCCGCACCGTGTCGTCGGCCTCGGCCCGGGAGAACGCCTCGTCGAGCTGAACCAGCAAACCGCGGTTCTGCGCGTTGTGGGCGTCGGGCCGGTTCAGCCAGATCCGCGCGATACGACCCTCGTCCAAGGTTTCGTAGGCGACGAATTCCGGCGCCTCGGCTGTGTCCGCCTTGCCATCCTGCGCGTTGGCCTGATCGGAAATAGTCATTCCGCCCACCTCACTTGTCACCGGCTTGCCGTTACAGATTACGGCCACTGTGTAAGCGGGTTGTGGCCGGGCCGTGTGACCAGAGGGCCAAAGAGGTGCTCGCAGCAGGCTCAACCGCCGCTTGACATAGCATTGGCTGATGCCAACAAAAACGGATCATGGCGACATCGGTGACGTGGAACCGCTGGCCGACAGCACCGCGAGCCAGGCCAGGCGGGTCGTCGCCGCGTACGCGAACGACGCCGATGAGTGCCGCGTCTTTCTGTCCATGCTCGGTATTGGGCCGGCGAAGCACGAGAGCTGATGGCTTCCGGGGGCGGTCGCACCTCGAAGGCCAAGAGCCCGGATAAGCCGGCGGGCTACGGGGACTCCGACTTCGTCGTAGTCGCCAACCGGTTGCCCGTCGACCTCGAACGGCTGCCTGACGGCAGCACCACCTGGAAGCGCAGTCCGGGGGGCTTGGTCACGGCCCTGGAGCCGTTGTTGCGCAAACGCCGTGGCGCCTGGATCGGCTGGCCCGGTCTGGTCAGCGACGACGTGCAGCCCGATCCGGAGCCGATCGTCCAGGACGAGCTGCAGCTCCACCCCGTGTGGCTGAGCTCCGAGGACGTCGCGGAGTACTACGAAGGGTTTTCCAACGCCACGCTGTGGCCGCTGTATCACGACGTCATCGTCAAGCCGATCTACCACCGCGAATGGTGGGAGCGTTACGTCGACGTCAACCGCCGCTTCGCCGAGGCCACCGCACGGGCGGCCGCCAAGAACGGCACCGTCTGGGTGCAGGACTACCAACTGCAACTGGTGCCGCAAATGCTGCGTAACCTGCGACCCGACCTGACCATCGGGTTCTTCCTGCACATCCCGTTCCCGCCGGTGGAACTGTTCCGGCAGATGCCCTGGCGCAACCAGATCATCGAGGGTCTGCTCGGCGCCGATTTGGTCGGGTTCCATCTGGCCGGCGGCGCACAGAATTTCCTCGTCTTGGCCCGGCAACTGATCGGGGCCAATACCTCCCGCGGGTCGGTCGGGGTGCGCTCCCGGTTCGGTGAGGTGGAGTACCAGTCGCGCACCGTACGGGTCGGCGCGTTCCCGATTTCCATCGACTCCGGCGCCTTGGATCACGCAGCACGCGAACGCAACATCCGCCGCCGGGCCCGCGAGATCCGGGCAGAGCTGGGTAATCCGCGCAAGATCCTGCTCGGCGTCGACCGCCTGGACTACACCAAGGGCATCGACGTGCGCCTCAAGGCCCTGGACGAACTGCTTGCCGAGGGCCGGGCCAAACGGGACGACACGGTGTTGATCCAGCTGGCTACGCCCAGCCGGGAGCGGGTGGAGAGCTACCAGATCCTGCGCAACGACATCGAACGTCAGGTCGGCCACATCAATGGCGAGTACGCCGAGGTCGGCCATGCCGTGGTGCACTACCTGCATCGTCCGGTCCCCCGCGACGAGCTGATCGCGTTCTTCGTCGCGAGCGACGTCATGCTGGTGACGCCCCTGCGCGACGGGATGAACCTGGTGGCCAAGGAATACGTCGCGTGCCGCAGCGATCTGGGCGGCGCCTTGGTGCTGTCCGAATTCACCGGGGCTGCATCGGAATTGCGGCAGGCGTATCTGGTCAACCCGCACGACCTCGAGGGCGTCAAGGATGCGATCGAGGCGGCGCTCAATCAGTCCGAGGAGGAAGGGCGGCGCCGGATGCGCGCGATGCGGCGCCAGGTGCTCGCGCATGACGTGGACCGGTGGGCGCGATCGTTCCTGGATGCGTTGGCCGAACCGCGTTCGGCCGGTGAGGGATAACGAGCACGGCAAAGCCTTGGTGTTGGTGGCCGATGGCTGTGATACTGGGCGAGTGAACCTCCGTCGTGGGCTGGCCGCCGGCGCTGTCGTCAGCACGGCGATCGCAGCGGGTATGGCACTGGACTCGGAAAGCCCGGCCAAAGCGATCGGCCCACCGGCGGATGGCACCTACGCCTACCAGCAGGCCGGTGTCTCCGGCGCCAGCTGGACCATCTCGGCGCTGTGCGATCAGCCGTCCGGCACCCGCAACATGAACGACTACTCCGATCCGATCGTCTGGGCGATGAACTGCGCGCTGAACGTGGTGAGCACGACTCCGGCGAATAACACCCACGAGGAGCACCTGCAGAACTTCAGCTCCCGGGCCCGAATGAGCAGCATGCTGTGGACGTTCCAGGTCAGCAAATCCGAGGGCGTTACCTGTCCGGACGGCAGCTACGCGCCGACCAGCGAGACCTACGCGTTCAGCGATGAAACCCTGACCGGCACCCACACCACGCTGCACGGCGCGGTCTGCGGGCTGCAGCCGGACATGAAGAAAGAACCGTTCTCATTGGCGCTGGCCGGGGCGCCCCCCAGCCCGGTCGAGCGATACCCGTTGCGGTGCAACGAGATTGCGATCTGCTTCTGAGCTAGATCGGCGTGATGTAGGCGATCAGCCACTGGCCGTCGATGCGCTTGAAGTCGACCCGTAGCCGGCTGCCGTCGTAAAGCGGCTGGCGAGACTTGTCGGTCACAATGCGGTTCATGTACACCATCACCGAGGCCGAATCGCGTTTGGCGGCCATGACTCCCACACCCACGACGTTGGCCTGGACCACCACCTCACGCTTCTTGGCTTCGGGGATGATCTGCTCGTTGACGCCCTTTTTGAATTCCTGGCGGTAGTCGGGTGTCAGCAGTGGATAGGCGTCGGTGAGGGTGCGCTCGACGGTCTGGAAGTCGTAGCCGAAAAAGCGCGGGATCTCTTTCTCGGCCAGCTTCGGCAGCACCGCCCGCGCCGCCTGCTCGCCCTGAGTTTCCACCCGCTGCCAGTAGTACCAGCCGCCGAGCGCCGACAGCGTCACCACGAGCGTGACCGCGAAACTTCCAGCGGTGATCAACAACCACCGCAGCAAGCGCATCAGTTGCCTCCGTCGGGATACTTCAGGTCATAGCCGGTCATCCGGCCGGACTCGTCCTCGTGGACGATGACCCGCAATCGGTAGGGCATGGAGGGTTTGTTCACGCCGTCGATGTCGGCGACCGTGACGCGCACCGCAACCAGGACCGACGCGTTGTCGCTGACCGTATCGATGCCTTCCAGCGCGGCCCCGTTGATCACCGCCTCCGACGTCGCGTTGGTGGACCGGAACAGCCCCTTGAGGTTGTCGACGTTGTTATTGGCGCTGAGCATGCCGCGCAGCGGGCCGCTGGTGCCGTTGACGAACCGGTTGACCGCCTCGTCGATGGTGTCCGGCGTGTAGCTGAACATGTTGACCACCGTTTGCCTGGCGGTGTCGACGAAACGCTGCTCCCGGGCCTGCCGCGCCTGCGCGTCGCGGTGCTGCAGCACCAGCACGGTCACACCCCAGGCCAGCCCGGCGATCGTCAGCACCGCGGCCGCCAGGGAGACCCAGCCGACCAGTGCGGCGTGTGCCCGGCGTCGCGGCGGCGGGCGCAGGGTCGTCGGCGACTTGCCGGCCTTCTTGGCGGCGGCCTTGGCCTTCGCCTTGGCTTTGGCCCGGGTGTTGGACTTGCCTTTGCCCTTGCCTTTGGAGGCAGATTCGGCATCCGCTGTTGTGTCGGCTTTGGCCTCGACAGTGGCGGTCGTTTCCGGGCTGGCCGACGCCTCGGACAGGTCGGCCGCGTCGGCCACGGCTTTCGGCGGGCCCGCCGCACGCGATGCCCGACGGCGGACGCGTTGCGTCGTCGACTGCTGTTCTGCCACTACTGATCCATCGAAGCGTGTGTCGTCAAAGCGCTCTGATCACGAGGGTTTGGGGGCGAGCATCAAGTCCACCCAGTTCTCCGCGCTGGCGGTACCGGCGATACCGGACGCGAAGATACCAGTGCCGCCCGCCGGATCCTGGAACCGGCCGGTCGTGGGGTCATAGGTGGTGTAAGCCGGACCGCTGGCCTGCGGCTGCGGGCCGGGCGCCGGCCCCGTCGCCGGCGGCGGCGGCGGCGCCTCCAGATACCTGGGGTACGGAAGTTGCGGCGGCAGCGGCGGATAGTTCGGCGGCATCCAGGACGGGTTGCCCGGGGGCGGCCCGCTGTCATTGGGTGGCGGCGGGTCATAGGCCGGCTGGTGCGGCGCTGGGCCGGGACCGGGTGTCACCCCGGGCGGGGGCGGACCGACGACCGGGACGCCGGGATCCGGGTCGGCTCCCGGGGGAACGAACGGGAAGTGGTTGGGCGGCAGGATGTTCAGCCCATTGGTGACCGGCGTCCCATAGGGGATCGGCGGCCCGCGCCACGGGTTGGTGCCGATCGGCACATACCCGCGGGGATCCCGGCACAGCTGCACCGTTGGGGCTCGTTTGCCCGGGAACTCCTGGCAGGGATAGTTGCGCGCGCCGCGCACCGCGCTGGCGTCGTTCGGGGCGGTCTTGCAGTACAGGTCGCGCGGAATCTCGCGCACCGTTTCGTCGGCGGGCGTACGGATCAACGGCGAGGGTATGAAGCCCGTGTTGCACTGCGGCGGGTCGTTCAGGTCGAGCTTGAAGTCCAGCTTGGCGCCCTCGTCCTGGGGCGCACCGCCGGCCGCGGTGGTGATGGCGGCGAACAGCGCGGGGAAGACCACCAGCAGCTGTTCGATCGTCTTGTGATAGATCACGCCTACCCGACCGAGATTGGCCATGTTGGCCGCCAGTGCCGGGAACGAGGGGCGAATACCGGAGAACGTGTTGTTGGCCTCGTCGAGCGCGCCGGGAGCGGTGGCCAGTGTGTCGCGCAGCCGGGGGTCGGCCTGGCGCACTTCGGAGGTGAACCGCGCCAATCCGTCCGACAGCGAACGGATGTCGGCACCGGCACGCACCTGGGCCTGCAGGAACGGGCCCGCCTGATCGATGAGCTGCGAGACCTGCGGATAGTTGGCGTTGGCCTCGTCCACCAGCAGCCGGGCCGATTCGACCAGCCTGGCCAGCTCCGGGCCGGTGCCGTTGGTCGCGACGAACGCCTCGTGCAGTAGCTCACGCAACCGCGTGTCGCCGAGGCTGTTGACCAGAGTCTCTGCCTGCTTGAGCAGATCGGCCACGTCCTGGCCGATGCGGGTGTTGCTCCGGTCGATCTTGGAACCGTTGCGCAGCTTGCCCGGCGCCGCATCCTTGGGCGGCACCAGGTCGATGTACTGCTCGCCGATGGCCGACACGCTCTTGACGGTGGCGGTGACGTTGGCCGGAATCGGGGTCCCGCTGTTGAGCCGCATGGCCGCGGTGACACCGTTGGGGTTGAGCTCCACCGACTCGACGCGCCCTACCGCGACACCGCGGTAGGTCACGTTGGCGTTCTTGTACAGACCCCCACCGGCGACGAAATCGGCGCTCACGCCGTAGGTCCCGATACCGAACGTGGCCGGCAACCGCAGGTAGAAGATCGCCATCACGACCAGAGTGATGACGGTGATCACCCCGAAGATGGCCAGCTGGATCTTGGTGAGTCTGTCGATCATGGTCCCGCCTCTACTGCGTCGCCGTGCCGGGCGGAATCTTGAACGGGTCGGCCGCTTGTCCGGACAGGTTGGCCAACTCACCCGTCAGGAAGTCGGGCGGATTGAGCACTTCCTCCATGTGCATCATGTTTGGGTCCAGCGCATAGGACGTGGTGAAGAAGGTCTCACCGAGGCGGCGCAGCGTCAGGTCGAACGTGGTGAACACGTTGAGGTAGTCGCCGCGCACCGCCTGCTTGATGCCGAAGTTCGGGAACGGGAACGTCAGCATGATCTGCAAGGCGGTGACGAAGTTCTTGCGGCTGTCGTTGAGCGCCTTGATCACCGAATAAAGGTCTTTGAGGTCTGCGGCCAGGTCGACCTTCGTCTTCGACAGCACGTTGGAGGTGACCAACGCCAGTCTGCGCAGCGCCGAGAACGCTTCGACGATGTGGTCCCGGTTCTTGTTCAGCACCCGGAGCGCGTCCGGCAATGTGTCCAGCGCACGGCCCAGATTGTCCTTGTCGCGTGCCAGAATCGAGGAGAACCGGTCCAGGCCTTCCACCGCGGTGATGATGTCGTTGACCTGCCGGTTGAGACCGGACGCCAGCTCGGCGAGTCGAGGCATAAGGTCGCGGAACTGTCCCTGCCGGCCGGCGACCGCCCGATAGGTCTCCTCGGTGATCTCTTCCAGCGCACCGACATTGCCCTTGTTGACCACCACGCCCAGCGCCGAGAACACTTCCTCGGTGGTCGGGAAACGCCCCGTGCGGGACTCCGGGATGCGGGACCCGTCCTTCAATTTGGCCTTTGACGCCGGTTGGTCGGTCGGTTCGGCCAATTCGACATGCAGCGATCCCAGCAGCGATGTCTGCGCGACCTTGGCGGTGGCGTTCACCGGCAGATTCACGGTCTTGTCCAGAGCCAGCTTGACCGCGGCGTAGAAGGATCCGTCGGCCCGCTGCTCGGCCGCAATCCCGGACACGCTTCCGACGGTGACGTCGTCCACCATGACCGGGGAGTTCTGCGGCAGGGTGGCCACGTCGGGCAGCTCGATGGTGATCGAGAATGCGCCGCTGCCGTGGCCGGCGGTGCCCGGCATGTTCAGCGAGTTGAGTCCGCCGAAGGAACAGCCAGCCAGCAAGGTACTGCTCGCGGCTAACACGGTGCCGCGCAACCAGAGCCGCTTCATCGGCCGGCTCCTTGCTCAGCGGGCAGCGGGCCCGCGGGGCCCGGCCGCGGCCCCGGCGCGGCGGCAGGCGCCGCGGGTGCCGGGCCCGGTGCCGGCCCGTACCCCGGCGGCGAACCCGGCGCGGGGCCGGGTCCCGGAGCCGTCGGGACGAACAGGCTCTGCAGGTCGGTGGTGTTGCTGCCGGGTGCGGGTTTGCCTGATCCCTTAGCGGGGATCCAGGTCAACTCGGGAACTGGCGTCTCGGCCTTGGCCTGGGTAGCCGGGGTGTCGTAGATGATCTGACCCTTGTAGGCCGTGATGGTGTTGAGCGGGTGGAACATGATCGGCGGGAAGTTCGCGGTGAGCCGCCGCAGCACCGGTCCCAGCCGTTCCCGGCACAGCTCGGCGCGGCGGAAGTAGTCCGGCGAGGAGGGCCCGCCCTGGGTGTCGAACGAGCCGCCGCAGATGAACTGAACCGGGTTGGTGAAGTTCGGCAGCGAGAGCAGACCGTTCAGGGTGCCCTGCGCGGGGTCGTAGATGTTGTAGAAGTTGGTGATGCCGGGCCCCGCCACGTGCAGGACCTGCTCGATGTTGTCGCTCTGGTCGCTCAGGGTCTGGGTCAAGTCGGTGAGCTGATTGACCGTATCGATCAGCGTCGAGTTGTTCTCGTGCAAAAACCCCCGGACGTCCGAGAGCGCCTGGTTCAAGGTGGCCAGGGTGTTGTCCAGATTGCGCGAGCTGTCGGCAAGTACCTGCGACACCGATGCCACATGCCCTGCGAACTGCACGATCTGCTCGTTGCTCTGCGAGAGGGCATCGACGAGGATCTGCAGGTTCTTGACGGTGCCGAAGATGTCGTTGCGGGAATCCCCGAGGCGGCCGGCAACTTGCGAAAGTTCCAGCAGCGCACTGTGGAACGAGTCGCCGTTGCCATTCAGAGTGTTCGCGGCCTGGTTGATCGCCTGGCCCAGCGGGCCCTGCATTTCACCCGCGGCGGGGCTGAGCTGGACCGACAACTTCGTCAGGGCTTCCTTGACTTCATCCCACTCCACTGGCACCGCGGTGCGCGACAGATCGATGCTGGCGCCGTCGGACAGCGCGGGACCGCGGGTGTAAGCCGGGGTGAGCTGAATGAACCTGGCCGCCACCAGGTTCGGCGATATGATCACGGCCTTGGCATCCGCGGGGATCTTGACGTCCTCGGAGACGTTCATGGTGATCTTGACGTCCTGTGCCCGCGGCTCAATCGACTCGATCTCACCCACCGGCACACCGAGGATGCGCACCTCGTCCCCCGGGTACAGGCCGACCGCGGAGGTGAAGTAGGCGGTGAGCTTGCGGCCACCGCCACTCGCGGAGAACAACGTGTACGCGCCACCCAGTAGCGCCGCCACCAGCGCGATGATCGTGACGGTCCGCAATCCCTTGCGCCCGAAGCGCTGCTTGGTCGTCATGGCGACTTCGGCCTGATCGTCCAGCGCTCCTGGATCATGCCGCGCAGGTAGTCAGCGAGGCTATCCGGAAGCTTGCCCGGCTGGAACACGAAGTCGAACATCATCGCGACCGCCGGCGCCGGAATCGCGCCATACACATTGACGTTGAAGCCCGGTCCGGAGCTCACGACCTCGCCCAGCGTGGTCGCGTAGGTGGGCAGGCGCTTGAGGGCTTCGGTGATGTAGTCGCGGCGCTCGTTGAGGTTCGACAGGACCTGGTTGACCTTGGTCAACGCCGGGCCGAACTCCTTACGGTTGTCGTTGACAAACCCGGACAGCTGCGCGGACACGTCATCGATGCCACCGATCAGCGCGCTCAACGCGGCGCGTCGCTCGTCCAGCGCCGCGAACAGTTGATTGCCGTCGTTGACCAGGCTCCGGACTTGCGCGGCGCGGTCGGAGAGCACGGCAGTCACCGACTTCGCGTGCGCCAGCAGGGTTTGCAGAGCGTCGTCGCGGCTGTTCAACGTGCGGGACAGGGTCGTCAGGCCATCCAGCGTCCCGCGCAGTCCCGGCGTCGCGTCGTGCAGCGTCTCGGTGAGCACCCGCAACGCCTGCTCGAACTGGGGCTTGTTGAGGTTGTTGGCGTTCTGGCCCAGATCCTCCAGCGCGCCGGCCAGCGTGTAGGGCGTGGTGGTGCGGCTCAACGGGATCGATGTCGCATGCCCGGATCCGGCGGGACTCACCGAGATCGAGCGCTCACCCAGGATGGTGTCGGTGCGGATGGCCGCCAGGGACTGGTCGCCGACGTTGACATGCCGGTCGACGTCGAACACGATCTTGGCGCTGTCGCCAGCCAGGCTCACCTCGGTCACCTTGCCGACCTTGACGCCGGAGACCAGAACGTTGTTGCCGGGCCTGATGCCGCCCGCGTCGCTGAAATACGCCTGGTAGCTGCGGCCCTGCGGCCAGAACGGCAGCTTGGAGTAGCCGAACGCGACGAGCATGACGGATACCACCACGACCAGGCCGATGGTTCCGGTGCGCAGCGGGTCGCGATCCCGTGAGTTACTTGGCAAAGGCGCACCTCCCCTTGCTGGGATCGACTGAGCCGCCCAGGCCCAGTCGAATGTCGGAACCGGCCGGCCCATTGATCTTGATGGTGACCGAGCAGAAGTAGATGTTGAAGAACGACCCGTAGGTGCCCAGTGCCGCCAACCGCAGGTAGTCCTCGCCGAGTTGCTCGACGTCGTTGTTGATCTCGGCTTTGCGGGTGTCCAGTTCGGTGGCGAACGGCCGGGCGTTTTCCAGCACACCCTGCAGCGGCCGGCGCGAGGTTTGCAGCACCTCGGTCAGGTCGGTGACTGTCGACGACAGCGGCGGGATGGCGCCGGCGATCGGATCGCGGTTCTTGGCGAGCCCTTCGATCAGCTGCTGGAGCTGGTCGACGCTGGCCGAGAACTTGGCGCTGCGCTCGTCGATGGTGCCCAAAACCGTGTTCAGGTTGCTGATCACGTCACCGATGAGTTGGTCGCGCTTGCCCAGCGTCGACGAGAAGGAACTGGTGTCGGCCAGTACGCTGGCCAGGGCGCCACCTTGGCCCTGCAACAATTCGATGACGGCGCTGCTGATCGTGTTGATCTTGTCGGCGTCCAGGCCCTTGAGCACCGGCTTGAGACCGCCGAGCAGCGCATCCAGATCCAGGGCGGGCTGCGTGTGCTGGGCGTTGATGGTGCCGCCCTTGGGCAGCTTGCGCAGCTCCCCCGGGCCGGAAGTGATCTCCAAAAACCGGTCGCCGACCAGGTTTTCGTAGCGGATCACCGCACGTGTGGACGAGTACAGCGTGTAGCGCTCGTCGACGCCGAATTCGACGTCGACGGTGTTGTCGGGATTGAGCTTGACACCGGACACCGCCCCGACCGGCACGCCGGCAATGCGGACCTTCTGGCCTGCCTTCAGCTTTGACGCGTCGATGAAGGTGGCGTGGTAAGTGCTTTCCGATCCAAACCGGAAATCGCCGAAAACTACAACCAATGCCGCGGTCACCAACAACATCACCACGGTGAAGACGCTGACCTTGATCACCATCGACCGGTGCGATGGCATGCCACCGCCGGCCATCAGAAGTCGTCCCGTTCTGCGAAGGCGCCGTGGAACAGGAACTGCAGGGTAGACGGCGCGTCGAATTGCAGCTCGGTGTACGGCTCGTACGGGATAAGCGCATTGTCGGTGACCAGGAACGGGGCTCGGTAGAACGACCCGCCGGTCTGCTTGGTCGGGATGTCGGGCAGGCCGCGGCAGTTCGGACCGCCGGACGCGTTCACAATCGGCAGGCTTTCCGGATAGGTGTAGGACGGCGCGCCCAGGACGAAACTCGACGAGGTGAACAGGCCGGCCTTGCGGACACCGATCAACGGTGCGAACTCCTTGACGCCGCGGTCGATGCCGGCCAGCAGGCAGCCGAACTCGGGCGAGTAGTCCGCGGCCACCTTCAGCGGGGCCCGCAACCGGTTGATGGTGGCGATCAGGTTCTCTTCGGCGGGCGCCAGTGTCTCGTAACCGTTGTTGGCCAACCCGATCGTGGCCAGCAACGTGGTGTTGAGGTTGTTCTGCTGATCTACCACGGTTCTGCTGATCGTGGGCAGGTTGCCGATCACCGTGTTGAGGTCGGGCGCGGCGTCACCGTAGTAGCCCAGGGCCATCCCGGCCTGGCGGAAGTCTTCCTGCAGCGCGGGCAGCTTCGGATTGGCCTGGCGGGTAAGGGTGTTCAGTCCGGTCAACGTTGCGCCCAGGTCGTCACCGTGGCCACGAAGGCCTTCCGAAAGTGCGCTCAGCGTCCCGTTCAACTCCACCGGGTCCACCTTGTGCAGCACATTCATCAGCGACTGGAACAGCGTGTTGACTTCCAGCTGAACGTCTTTGGCCTCCACCCGGGCGCCCGGCCGTAGCGAGGTCTGCGCCGGGTCTTTGGGCGGGATGAACTCCACTGACTTCGCACCGAAGATCGTGTTACCGCCGATGTTCACCGTCGCGTTCGACGGGATGTAGCGCATTTCGCCACTGTTGATGGCCAATGTCAGGCGCGCCTGGTCTCCGCTGTAGGCGATGTCCTCCACCTTGCCGACCTGAATGCCACGGAACTTGACCTTGGCGCCCTTTTCCATCACCAACCCGGCCCGGTGCGACACAACCGTGACGGTTTCGGTCGACGTGAAGGCGGCCGTATAGGACAGGTAGGTCAAGACCGCCGACGCCACCAGCAGACCAGCCAGCACCGCGGCGGCCACCCGGCCGGCAGTGCGTCGTGATCCCGTGTCGGACATCGTCGTTATCCCGAGAGGTTGAAGTTGCCGGAGGAGCCGTAGACGGCGAGGGAGATGAACAGCGTAATGACCACCACCACGATCAGCGACGTGCGCACGGCCTGACCGACGGCGATGCCGACGCCGACCGATCCGCCGCTGGCGTTGTAGCCGTAATAGGTATGGACGAGCATGACAGCGATCGACATCGCGATCGCCTGCGCGAACGACCAGAGCAGGTCGGACGGAATCAGGAAGGTGTTGAAGTAATGGTCATACAGGCCCGCTGACTGCCCGTTGATGAACACCGTGGTGAACCGGGCGGCGAAGAACGCGGCCAGCACCGAAAGGGAGTAAAGCGGAATGATCGCCACCAAGCCTGCGATCAGTCGAGTGGACACCAGGTAGGACACCGAGTGCACCGCCATGCACTCCACTGCGTCGATTTCTTCGGAAACCCGCATCGCGCCCAGCTGCGCGGTGGCGCCGGCGCCGATGGTGGCCGCCAGCGCGATGCCCGCGATGACCGGCGCGACCACGCGGACGTTGAGGAAGGCCGAGAGGAATCCGGTGAGCGCCTCGATGCCGATGTTGCCCAGCGACGAATACCCCTGCACCGCGATGACGCCGCCGGAGGCCAGGGTGAGGAACGCCGCGACACCCACGGTGCCGCCGATCATGATCAGCGCACCCGCACCGAGCGTCATCTCGGCGATGAGCCGGATGGTCTCTTTGCGATAGCGGGTCAGGGCGTTGGGGACGTAACGCACCGTCTCGCCGTAGAACAACGCCTGCTCGCCAAAGTTGTCGACGGGTTCAGAGAACCTCGAGAAGAAGTTGCGTAGGCGAAAGGTGACGTCGTAGCTCATCGCATGCTCACCATCGCTCGTCCGTCGTCATTCGTTACCTCGCCCTACTTGGCCGAGATTCTGACGCCGATGGCGGTCATCACCACGTTGATCACGAACAGACAGATGAAGGCGTAGACAACGGTTTCGTTGACGGCGTTGCCGACTCCCTTGGGCCCGCCTTTGACGGTCAACCCGCGATAACAACCGACCAGGCCGGCCATCACCCCGAACAGCAAGGCCTTGACTTCGGCGAGGATCAATTCCCGCAACCCGGTCAGCACCGTCAGCCCGTTGATGAATGATCCGGGGTTGACGCCCTGCAGGAACACGGAAAAGGCGTAGCCACCAGATAATCCGATGAGGCACACCAAGCCGTTGAGCAACACCGCAACCAGCATGCTGGCCAGCACTCGGGGCACCACGAGCCGCTGGATCGGGTCGATGCCCAGCACCCGCATCGCGTCGATCTCCTCGCGGATGGTGCGGGCGCCGAGGTCCGCGCAGATCGCGGTGGCACCGGCGCCGGCCACCACGAGCACCGTCACCACCGGGCCCAGCTGGGTGATGGTGCCGAACGCGGTTCCGGCACCGGACAAGTCGGCCGCGCCGATCTCACGCAACAGGATATTCAGGGTGAAGGCGACCAGCACCGTGAACGGGATGGAGACCAACAGCGTCGGCACCAGGGACACCCGCGCGATCATCCAGGTCTGGTCAAGAAACTCCCGGAATTGAAAAGGCCGCCGAAAGGCGGCACGCGCGGTCTCTATTGACATCTCGAAGAATCCGCCGACGCCCCGGGCCGGTACGGCAAGCTTCTGCAACAACCCGGGTCCCCCAATCTGCTGCTCGCGGCGAATCGTTATGCCCTGAACACACCGTTGGTTGACTCGTTGCTTGGTGTGAGCCGGCTCATACTAACTAGAACAAGTTCCGGGTGTCGATGAACCCCGGAATATTTTGCAGCAAATATGCCTAGCTGGTATTTCCTCTCCATCTGTGCTGACCTGGCCGCCCGCTTGCGAGCCGGCGAGCCGGTGTCAAGCCTTTTATGGCGCTTCCCTCACCCCATCACGCTGGTGGCGGCGAAATTGTGTTCCGGATCGCGACCAGCAAAGTAATCCTGCAGCGTCGCGCTGAGCTGTCCCGGCTCCCACGCGGCGGCGTCCGCCTGGAACTGGTGCTCCACCGTTGGGGCGGCCACCAGGGTCACCCGGGGGCCGTAGACGATGAACACCTGGCCGTTGACTTCCGCGGCCGCCGGTGACGCCAGGAACTGCACCAGGGTCACCACGTGGTCCGGCGAGAGCGGGTCGATGTCGGCGTCCTCGGGGGCCGCCCCGAACACGTCAGCCGTCATAGCGGTGCGCGCCCGCGGGCAGATCGCATTGGCGCACACGCCATAGCGGCCCAGCGCCCGCGCCGCCGAGAGGGTCAGCGCGGTGATGCCCGCCTTGGCGGCACCGTAGTTGGCCTGCCCGACCGGCCCGACCAATCCGGCCTCGGAGGAGGTATTGATGATGCGGCCGAAGACGCGGCCCTCCGGGCTCTGCTTGGCCTTGCCGCGCCAGTACGTGGCGGCGTTGCGGGTGAGCAGGAAGTGACCACGCAGGTGCACGGCGATCACCTGGTCCCAGTCCTCGTCGCTCATGTTGAAGAGCATCCGGTCGCGGGTGATGCCGGCGTTGTTGACCACGATGTCCAGGCCGCCCAGGCCGTCGGCGGTGTCGACCAGTTCGTCGGCGGTGGAACGCTGACTGATATCACCTGCGACGGCAATCGCTTTGGAGCCTGCCGCGCTGATCTCGTCGATGACGTCGGAGGAGTCCAGGCCCGAGGCAATGTCGTTGACGACGACGGTTGCGCCCAGCCGGGCGAGGCCGATCGCCTCGGCCCGGCCCAGGCCCGCGCCCGCACCGGTCACCACCGCGACCTTTCCGGACAGATCGGTCGCGTTCGTGCTGCTACTCAATTTATGAATACCTCTAGTCTCGGTTCAGGCGGGGTTAGTCGCTGCGCAACAGCGCGGCGCGTGGGCATTCTGCGATCGATTGCTCCGCCAGATCTTCCTGGTCGGGGGGGATCGGATCGGTCTTCACGACCGCGTAGTCCTCGTCATCGAGATCGAAGATATCCGGTGCAATTCCCAAGCACACGGCGTTACCTTCGCAACGGTCACGGTCCACTTTCACTCGCACGGCATCCTCCTTGAACCTGGGCTGGGAGTTCGGAAACACGCCTTGTCCAACTCGATCAGTATCTAGCAACACACTAGGACTCCGGTACGTCTGAAGATAGGGTCGCTGGATTCCAAGACTAGAACGTGTTACAACCGGGGAGACGAATGGGTGGCCGCTGCGTGCGGGGCGGCCCTTGGTTACCAGCACGATCGCTTGATCGGAGGCGGCAGCAATGCGCATCAGTTACACCCCTGAACAGGAGGAGCTGCGGCGCGAGCTGCGTTCGTACTTCGGCAAGCTGATGACTCCCGAGCGTCGCGAGGCGCTGAGCTCGGTCCAGGGTGAATACGGCACCGGAAATGTCTACCGGGAGACCGTCGCGCAGATGGGCAAGGACGGGTGGCTCACCCTGAACTGGCCCAAGGAGTACGGCGGCCAGGACCGGAGTCCGATGGACTCGCTGATCTTCACCGACGAGGCCGCTCTGGCCGGCGCCCCGGTGCCGTTCCTGACCATCAATAGTGTGGCGCCGACGATCATGGCGTTCGGCACCGAAGAGCAGAAGAAGTTCTTCCTGCCCAAGATCGCTGCCGGAGACCTGCACTTCTCCATCGGCTATTCCGAGCCGGGCGCCGGCACCGACCTGGCCAATCTGCGCACGACCGCCGTCCGCGACGGCGACGAGTACGTGATCAACGGGCAGAAGATGTGGACCAGTCTGATCGCCTACGCCGACTACGTCTGGCTGGCGGTGCGCACCAACCCCGAGGCCAAGAAACACCGTGGCATCTCGATGCTGATCGTGCCGACCACGGCCGAGGGCTTCTCCTGGACGCCGGTGCACACCATGGCCGGACCGGACACCAGTGCCACCTACTACACCGACGTTCGGGTACCGGTGACGAACCTGGTCGGCGAGGAGAACGCCGGCTGGAAGCTGGTGACCAATCAGCTCAACCATGAGCGGGTCGCCCTGGTCTCCTCGGCACCGATCTTCTTGGCCCTGCGCGAGGTGCGCGAATGGGCGCAGAACACCAAGGACTTCGGCGGTGCTCGCGTCATCGACTCGGAGTGGGTGCAGATCAACCTGGCCCGCGTGCACGCCAAGGCCGAAGTGCTCAAGCTGATCAACTGGGAACTGGCGTCTTCGGATGCCGCGTCGTTGAATCCGGCGGACGCCTCGGCCGCCAAGGTGTACGGGACCGAGCTGGCCACCGAGGCCTACCGGCTGCTGATGGAGGTGCTGGGCACCGGCGCCACCCTGCGCCAGGACTCCCCCGGCGCACTGTTGCGCGGCCGGGTGGAACGGATGCATCGGGCGTGCCTGATCCTGACCTTCGGTGGGGGCACCAATGAAGTCCAGCGCGACATCGTCGGCATGGTCGCGCTGGGCCTGCCGCGAGCCAGCCGCTGATCTCCCTGTAAAGGACGGACATTCATGGATTTCTCGACAACCGAAGCGGCCCAGGACCTCGGGGGCTTGGTCGACACCATCGTCGACTCCGTTTGCACGCCGGAGCACCAGCGCGAGTTGGACAAGCTCGAGCAACGCTTCGACCGGGACTTGTGGCGCAAGCTCATCGACAGCGACATCCTGACCAGTGCGTCCGCCACCCAGGTGGGCGGCGACGGCTTCGGCGTCCTGGAGCAGGTCGCGATCCTGGTGGCGCTCGGCCACCAGCTGGCGGCGGTGCCATACCTGGAGTCGGTGGTGCTGGGCGCAGGGGCGCTGGCCCGGTTCGGCTCCGAGGATGTGCAGCAAAGTTGGGGCGCGCCGACGGTGCAGGGTGCGAAGATCCTGACCGCCGCGCTGGACGGCGAGATGGGCGAAGGTCCGGTGCAGGCCGCCGCGGACTCCGGCGGGCACCGGTTGACCGGCAGCCGCACTCAGGTTCCCTTCGCCCCGGTAGCGGACGCCTTCCTGGTGCCAGCCGAAACCGATTCCGGCACCGCCGTTTTCCTGGTTGCCGCGGATGACCCGGGGGTGACGGTGACGCCGCTGCACACCACCGGCCTGGGCAGCGTCGGGCATTTGGCGCTGGACGGCGTGGTGGTGGACTCCGCTCGTCAGGTCGGCGGCGCCGATGTGCTCGTCTGGCTGCGGACGATTTCCACCCTGGGCCGCAGCGCCTATCAGCTGGGTGTGCTGGAGCGTGGCCTGCACATGACCGCCGAATACGCCCGCACCCGTGAGCAATTCGACCGCCCGATCGGCAGCTTCCAGGCGGTCGGTCAGCGGATGGCCGACGGCTACATCGATGTCAAGGGGCTGCGGCTGACGCTGACGCAGGCCGCCTGGAAGGTCGCCGAGGACATTCCCGCCGAGATCGATGTTGCCTCAGCGGCATTTTGGGCCGCTGATGCCGGGCATCGGGTGGCGCACACCATCGTGCACGTGCACGGCGGCGTCGGGGTGGACACCGATCATCCGGTGCACCGCTACTTCCTTGCCGCCAAGGAGACCGAGTTCGCGCTGGGTGGTGCCACCGGGCAGTTGCGGCAGATCGGTCGTGAGCTCGCCGAGACGCCCGCCTGAGCGGCACTGTCTTGGGGCGATTGGTGACGTGAGTTCATGAGCCCTGACCCGACGGTCACCGACCTACTGGTGCCACTGGCAGAAATCGACGATCGCGGCGTCTATTTCGAGGACTCGTTCACCAGCTGGCGTGATCATTTGCGGCACGGTGCGGCGATTGCCGCGGCGTTGCGGGCCCGACTCGACCCGGCGCGGCCACCGCACGTCGGGGTGCTGCTGCAGAACACCCCGTTCTTCTCGGCGATGCTGTTGGCCGCAGGGATGTCGGGCGTCATCCCGGTCGGGCTGAACCCCGTGCGGCGTGGCGCGGCGCTGGAACGCGACATCAAGCACTCCGACTGCCAACTGGTGCTGGCCGACTCCGAATCGGCGGCGACGCTCGACGGTATCGATTACATCGATGTCGACTCCGTCGCGTGGGCGGAAGAGGTTGCCGCTCATGCAGATTGTGCGCTCACATTTCAATCCGCCTCGGCTGCGGACCTTTTCATGCTGATCTTCACCTCGGGAACCAGTGGTGAGCCGAAAGCGGTGAAGTGCAGCCACGGCAAGGTGGCGATTGCCGGTGTGACGATGTCGCAGCGCTTCGGGCTGGGTGTTGACGACGTCTGCTACGTGTCAATGCCGTTGTTCCACTCCAATGCGGTGCTGGTGGGCTGGGCGGTGGCGGCCGCGTGCGGGGGCTCGTTGGCATTACGGCGCAAGTTCTCCGCGTCCGGTTTCTTGCCGGATGTGCGGCGGTACGGCGCCACCTACGCCAACTACGTCGGCAAGCCGCTGTCGTATGTGCTCGCCACACCCGAGCAACCCGACGACGCGGACAACCCGCTGCGCGCGGTATACGGCAACGAAGGCGTGCCCGCCGACATCGAACGGTTCGGACGCAGGTTCGGTTGCGTGGTGCAGGACGGGTTCGGCTCCACCGAAGGTGGCGTGGCGATCGCCCGCACCCCCGACACCCCGGCGGGATCGCTCGGCCCCCTGCCGGAAGGAATCCAGATCGTCGACCCCGACACCGGTACGCCGTGTCCGGCCGGGGTGGTCGGTGAATTGGTGAATACCACCGGTCCGGGACGCTTTGAGGGGTATTACAACGACGAGGCGGCCGAGGCCGAGCGGATGGCCGGCGGCATTTACCACAGCGGCGACCTCGCCTACCGGGACGATGCGGGTTACGTCTACTTCGCCGGCCGGCTCGGCGACTGGATGCGGGTTGACGGTGAAAATCTGGGCACCGCCCCGATCGAGCGGGTACTGATGCGCTATCCCGACGTGCTGGAGGTTGCGGTGTATCCGGTGCCGGATCCGGTGGTCGGCGACCAGGTGATGGCAGCGCTGGTGATGGGGCCAGGCGCCGACTTCGACGAGTCGAAGTTCCGGGTCTTCTTGGCCGAGCAGCCCGACCTGGGACCCAAGCAGTGGCCCTCCTACGTTCGGGTCAGCGCGGGACTGCCCGGGACGGTGACGTTCAAGGTACTCAAGCGTCAGCTCTCGGCCGAGGGGGTCGACTGCGCGGACCCGGTGTTCCGGATCCGCCGGTGAGCATCGAAGTTACTGCGAGCTTCAAGGAACTTGCCGCGACGATTCCTGCGCGGGTCGGGGTCGCGTTGGCAAACGGCACCTCAGTGCGTTCGTTCGGCGGCTGGCCCACCGGGGTGGCGTGGTCGACGATCAAAGTGCCCCTGGCCATCGCGGCTCTGCGCGATTTTCCATCGGCCGCGGAACCGTTGGTGACCAGGGCGATAACCGAATCCGACAACCCTGCCTCCGAACGGCTGTGGTCACTTCTTGGGGAACCCGCGCAGGCCGCACGGCGGGTTCAGGCGGTGCTTGCCGAGTGCGGGGATTCGGGCACCGTGGTCGAGTCCCGGCGGCTGCGGCCGCCGTACACCGCGTTCGGACAGACTCAGTGGTCCCTGGAGCGGCAGGCGAGGTTCGCTGCAGGGCTGGATGATGCTTTCATGCTCGATTTGATGCGCAGCCTGGTGCCTCGGCAGCGTTGGGGGTTGGCCGCCGAAGGTGTTGCGGCCAAAGGCGGTTGGGGGCCGGGCGTCGAGAACGGCTATCTGGTGCGCCAATTCGGCGTCATTGCGCCGGGACAGATCGGCGCGGCATTGGCGGCCGATGCGGCGACGTTCGAAGACGGTGTGGCTGCGCTCAGCCGGCTGACGGAATGGCTGTTGGGCCGGCTGGGTGACTTAACCGAGCAGTGACGGCACCACCGCGTCGATCAGATGCGGACCGGGCTCGGCTGCGGCGTCGCGTAACGCGTCGGCGAGCTCCTCGGCGGTGGTGACCCGGCGGGCGGGGACCCCCATGCCTTCAGCGATCTTGACGAAATCCATGGAGGGCCGGGAGATATCGAGCAGATCCAGCGCCTTGGGACCGGGTGCGGATCCGGCGCCGACCCGTTGCAGCTCGAGCCGCAGAATGTCGTAGGCGCCGTTGTTGTAGATCACGGTGGTGACGTCAAGATCCTCCCGGGCCTGGGTCCACAAGCCCGAGATCGTGTACATGGCCGACCCGTCGGATTCCAGGCAGAGCACCGGGCGGTCCGGCGCGGCGACCGCGGCGCCGACCGCCGTCGGGATCCCGTAGCCGATCGCTCCCCCGGTGAGGGTCAACCAGTCGTGCGCCGGTGCGCCGGCGGTCGCCTGTGCCAGCAACACTCCCGACGTGTTGGACTCGTCGACCACGATGGCCCGCTCCGGCAGCAGCGCGCCGATCACGTCGGCGGCCGAGGCGGACGTCAGCTGGCCGGACGGCAGTTGCGGTCGAGACGCGGGCGCCAGGGTGGCCGTCGTTCCGGGCGCCAGCTCCTCGGCCAGCGCGGCCAAAGCCACTCCGGCGCCGGTGGCTTCGGCCAGCACATGTACTTCGCAACCGGCCGGCACCAGGTCGCTGGGCATGCCCGGGTAGGCGAAAAACGACACCGGCGATTTCGCGCCGGCCAACACCAGATGTTTGGCACCGTCCAGTTGAGCCGCGGCAGCTTCGGCGAAGTAGCCGAGCCGCTCGATGGCGGGCACTCCGGCGCCGCGCTCGAGCCGGGTGGGGAATGTTTCGCACAACAAGCGGGCACCGGTCGCCTCAGCGATGCGTGCGGCGGCCGCCAGCCCTGCCCCGCGGGTGGCGTCGCCCCCGATCAGGATGGTGGTCGGTTCGCCCGAACGCAGCACCTTGGCTACGGAACCGTCGTCGGTAACTCCCCCCGACCAGGTCGACGAGGCAGGCTTGACGGGTTCGGCGCCGTCGGACCACGAGGCGTCCGCAGGCAGGATCAGCGTGGCAACCTGCGCACCGGACCGGCTGGCCGCGATCGCCTCGGCCGTGTCGGTCGCGACGTCGGCGGCTGTGGTGCTGCGCCGGACCCAGCCCGAGACCGTCCCGGCGAGGGCGTCGATGTCGGATTCCAGTGGGGCATCGTACTTTTTGTGATACGTGGCGTGGTCGCCGACCACGACGACCATGGGCACCCGGGCGCGACGGGCATTGTGCAGGTTCGCCAGCCCGTTGCCCAGGCCAGGTCCCAGATGCAGCAGCACGGCCGCCGGGCGGTCCGCGATGCGCGCGTAGCCGTCTGCAGCGCCGGTGGCCACACCCTCGAAAAGGGTTAGTACGCCGCGCATTTTCTCGACGGTGTCCAGCGCGGCGACAAAGTGCATCTCCGAGGTGCCCGGGTTGGCGAAGCACACGTCGACGCCGCCGTCGACCAAGGTGTTGATCAGGGCTTGGGCACCGTTCACGTGACTACCTTTCGTCGCAGCTGGAAAACCCGCTCGGCATTGTCGTGCAGGAAGTCTCGACGAGCCTCGTCGGTGAGCGCGAGTTCGTCAAGAGCCGCCAGGGCGTGGCTGTGGCTGATCATCGGATAGTTGGTGCCGAACAGCACTTTACGTTGTCCGGTACCGGTTTTCATGAACTTGACCAGCTCGTCCGGCAGCCGTCCGGCTGTGTAGGCCGACGTATCGATGTAGACATTCGGATGCTTGCGGGCTACCGCAACCATCTCTTCGGTCCACGGGTAGCCGACGTGCCCGCACACGATGACCAACTCCGGGAAGTCGAGGGCCACCTGGTCGATGTAGGGAATCGGGCGTCCGGTTTCCGACGGCATCAGCGGCCCGGTGTGGCCGACCTGCGTGCAGAACGGCACTCCGGACTCCACACATTGCGCGAACAACGGATAGTAGCGGCGGTCGGTGGGCGGCGCGTTCCACAGCCAGGGCACCACCCGCAGGCCGACGAACCCGTCGTCGATGCGGCGCCTGAGCTCACGGATGGCGTCCATCGGGCGGTCCAGGTCGACGGCGGCCAGACCGGCGAACCTGTTCGGGTGCAAGCGGATCCAGCTTTGCACTTCGTCGTTCGAGACGAGGTCTTGACCATGCGGTCCCCGCCAGGCACTGAGGAGTCCGAACTCGACGTTGGCGGCGTCCATGGCTTGAATCGTCGCCTCGATCGGGATGTCGGTATCCGGAATGGACCCACCGGTCCAGCGTCGCAGCGAGGCCAACATGTCACTGCGCAGGAACCGCTGTGTCGGATGCTGCATCCACACATCGATCGCCATCAAGCAATGAGGTTAGCGCGTCGACGATGCCCGCCACGGAGGTGGCGGGAGGAGGAGGCGCGCCATCGGCCCAGCGCGTCGACGATGCCCGCCGCGGAGGTGGCGGGAGGAGGAGGCGCGCCATCGGCCCAGCGCGTCGACGATGCCCGCCGCGGAGGTGGCGGGAGGAGG
>NZ_LZKQ01000148.1 GCF_001668675.1 Mycobacterium asiaticum
TGGCCGCCGACGCCGCCCGCACCGTCGCCACCCGCGGTAGCTCCGGCCAGAGCCGTACCGCCGGTGCCCCCGGCGCCACCGGCGCCGCCCTTACCGCCGGCGCCGCCGTCACCGCCGGCCACTCCGGCGCCGGAGTTGACGCCGGCCACGCCGCCGCCGCCATCGACGCCGGCGCCACCAGCGCCGGCCGCACCACCGGCACCACCGTCGCTGGCGGCCCCACCGGCTCCGTTGGCGCCGTCGTGGCCGCCGGTTCCGGTTCCCGCGGCGCCGCCCTTACCGCCGGCACCGCCGTTACCGCCCTGGCCGCCGTCCCCGCCGTCACCGCCCGCGTAACCCGCGCCTTTGTTGGCGTCGGCCGTACCGTTTGCCCCGGCCGCGCCGGTACCACCGGCACCCGCCTGGCCTGCGTTGCCGCCCTTTCCGGCGGCTCCACCGTCACCGGCAGTCCCCGCCGCGCCGCCGTGGGTGCCGGCCGAACCGGCGGCACCACCCTTGCCGCCGTCGCCGCCGCCGCCGCCGGCTCCCGCGTTGCCGCCAGTGCTGCCCGATCCGCCGGTGCCACTGGTGACTGTTCCGTTGCCGCCATTGACACCGCTGCCGCCGTGGCCGCCGTCGCCGCCCTGGCCGCCAGCTCCACCAGTACCGCCGTGGGTGCCCACGCCGCCGGCTGCGCCGCCGGCGCCGCCGTCGCCGCCCTTGCCCCCGGCCACACCGTTGCTGCCGCTGGCCCCCGTGCCCACGCCGTTCTCACCGTTCTGGCCTGCCGCGCCGTTGCCGCCTGCGCCGCCGTCGCCACCGTCCACGCCGAGCCCGGCGGTGCCGTCCTTGCCGGCGCCCACACCGCTGCCGTTTGCACCGCCGTTGCCACCGGAACCGGCGACACCGGCGTTACCGCCGGCGCCGCCGCTGCCGCCGTCGAGGTGGGTGGCATCGCCGTTGGCGCCGCTGCCGCCGTCACCCGGGGTGCCGGCCGCGCCGCCATCCCCACCGGCGCCGCCCGCCCCACTTGCGGCCGTCGAACCCTTGCCCAGCACCGCACCGGCTTTGCCGCCGGCCCCGCCAGCGCCGCCGGTGCCGCCGTCACCACCATTACCGCCGGTCGTGCCGGACTGTCCGGCACCGAGGTCCGCGCCAGACCGGCCGTCCATACCGCTACCCCCGGCGCCGCCCGCGCCGCCGCGGCCACCGCTCCCACCGGCTCCGGCATTGCCGCTGATGGAGCCGCCATTACCGCCCGTGCCGCCGGCGCCGCCCGCGCCACCGGCCGTGCCGTTGCCGCCACTGTCGCCGGCTAGCAGGCCGTTGGTGCCGGCAGTGCCGGCCGCACCGTTGCCGCCCGCACCGCCGGTGCCGCCGTTGCCGTAGTTGCCGCCGTGGCCACCGTTTCCGCCGGTGCCGCCGCTGGCCCCAGCGATGTTGCCCAGCGAAGCGTCATAACCCGCGCCGCCGTTTCCGCCGTTGCCGCCCGCGCTTGTGATGGTCGCGCCGGTCTTGCCGTGGGCGCCCATGACCGAGCCCGAGCCGCCGCTGCCGCCGGTACCGCCGACGCCGTTGAAGTTGCCGCCGTTGCCGCCGTTGCCGCCGTGCGGGCTGCTCGCATTGCCCGCCGCGCCGTTACCGCCGTTGCCGGCCAACCCCCCGGTGCCGCCGTCGCCGCCCGCGCCGCCGCGCCCGACGATTCCGTTTTCGCCGAACAGCAGGCCACCCCGACCGGCCGCGCCACCGTTACCCCCGTTGCCGCCGGTCGCGCCCGCGCCGCCGTCGCCGCCGTCGCCGCCGTTGCCGCTCGGATAGGTGCCGTCCGCACCGTTGGTGCCCTGCAGGCCGGTACCGCCCCGGCCGCCGATGCCCCCGTTACCGCCGTTCCCACCGTCGCTGAACAGCAGACCGCCTCGGCCGCCGGCCCCACCGTTGCCGCCGTGACCGCCGGAGACGCCGGTGACCCCGGCGCCCCCGTTGCCACCGTTGCCGCCGACACCGCCGTTGCCGTACAACCAGCCGCCGGTCCCGCCAGCGCCGCCGTCACCACCGTTGAAGCCCGCCCCGCTGCTGCCGCCGCTACCGCCGGTGCCGCCCATACCCAGCAGGAACCCGGCGTTGCCGCCCAATCCGCCGCCGCCACCCTGGGTGGCGCCGGTCCCGCCGGTACCACCGGCCCCGCCGGTGCCGTACAGACCGCCGGTACCGCCGGCCCCACCTAGTCCACCGGTGCCGATGCTGCCGAGTCCGCCGGTGCCCCCGGCACCGCCGGAAGCCCCGGACAGCCACCCGGCGTCCCCGCCGAGGCCTCCGGTGCCACCGATGCCGCCGGCACCGCCCGCGCCGCCGGCCCCACCGGCGCCCGCGAGCAGGCCGCCGTGACCCCCGTGGCCACCGAATCCGCCCTGCCCGTCGATCGACGGGCCGGTGCCGCCGGCACCGCCGGCCCCACCTGAACTGAGCAGCCAGGCGTTTCCGCCGGCGCCCCCGGTCCCGGCGGTGCCGCTGGCGCTGGTGTTGGCTCCGCCGGCACCGCCCGCCGCGCCATCGCCGTACAACCACCCGCCGCTGCCACCCGTCGCACCCCAGCCGCCGTTTGCGCCGGCGCCACCCGCACCGCCGATGCCGCCGGCACCGATGAGCCACGCCCGGCCTCCGGCGCCGCCCGCGCCGCCGAATCCGAAGCTGTTCAGGTTCGCTCCGCCGACGCCGCCTGCGCCCCCGCTGCCGTATAACCAGCCGCCGCTGCCGCCGGCCCCGCCGGCGCCGCCATTGCCGGTTGTCGAGGCCCCACCGGCGCCGCCGACGCCGCCATTGCCGATCAGGCCGGCGTTACCGCCGGCGCCGCCGGCCTGCCCGGTCGCGCCCGCCGCTCCGGCGCCGCCGTTACCGATCAGCAAACCGCCTGCCCCGCCGGCCGCGCCCGGCGTTGCGCCGTTGGCGCCATCGCCGATCAGCGGGCGTCCGAGCAGTGCATAGGTAGGTGCGTTGATGGCGCCGAAGATGGCGTCCTCGAGTCCCTGCAGGGACAGCAGGTTCGACGCCTCGGCGGCGGCATACTGGCTGGACCCGGCTGTGAGCGATTGCAGGAACTCGGCTTGGAACGCGGCGGCCTGCGCACTGACAGCCTGGTATGCGTGGCCGTGGGTGCCGAACAGGGCCGCTATCGCGGTGGACACCTCGTCTTGAGCTGCGGCCAACAGGCTGGTGGTGCGGGCCGCCGCGGCCGCGTTGGCCGATTCGAGGGTCGAACCGATTCCGGCCAATTGTGACGCAGCTGCTGCGAGCGCGTCCGGTGCAGCGATCAAGTACGACATGGGGAATCCGTCCATTAACTCGGACACGACCCAAGAGCCGTGTGCCGATTCCCCCGGTCATGTTGTCTAGCGAAGCTAATACGAAGATAACCTAATTTGGCCGTCCGCAGACCCGTTTCCATCTAATAACTGAAAAAACATTCTAAAAGTTGCGGAACTGTGGCGAACGCCACATGTCGGCTTTGGGTCGCAGGTAGAACGGCCGGGGCGGGCCGGCCCCGGCACCCGCCGCTGTCTGCGTTCGCTAGGGGATCAGCCCGTCTCGGCCGGGGTTGCCGCCGGATCCGGGGGTTCCGGTGGAATTGCCCAGACCGCCCGTACCGCCGGGACCGCCAGATCCGCCGATACCGATGAAGGTGGAGTTGCCTCCGTTGCCGCCGCCTCCGCCCGAGCCGCCGACGTTGGCCGTGTTGGCCCCGCCGGCACCACCGGCCCCGCCGGCGCCACCGTTGCCGTAGATCAGGCCTGCATTGCCGTTCACACCGCCATGCCCGCCGGCCGCACCGGCGCCGAGCGGGTTCGTTCCGGCGCCGCCGGCACCACCGGCTCCGCCGTAACCGCCATTGCCGATCAACAGCGTGGTAGCGCCACTGCCGCCGTTACCGCCTACGCCGCCGAGGGCCAACGGCCCACCGCTGCCACCGATTCCGCCGTTGCCGCCACCCGCGCCGTTGCCGGCCAGGAAACCGCTCGCACCGGCGTTACCACCCTGGCCCCCCGCCCCTCCAGACAGGCTGGTGCCAGCGTGTCCGCCCTGGCCGCCGTCGCCGCCGAAACCGCCGGTGCCGAGCAGCCAGGCGTTGCCACCGCTGCCGCCGGCGCCGCCAGTGCCGGCGGGCGTCAACAACGTGCCGGACAGACCTGTGCCGCCGGCTCCGCCATGGCCACCGAAGCCGAACACCAGACCGGCGCTGCCGCCACCGCCGCCATTGAAGCCGTTCCCGTTGGCGACGCCGGCCACGCCACTGCTGCCGGCGCCGCCCTGACCGCCGTTACCGAACAGCCATGCCCTTCCGCCGCTGCCGCCGTCGCCAGCGAGTTCGACGCCGCCGTCGCCACCTGCGCCGCCGTTGCCGAACAACAGGCCGCCGTTGGCACCGTTGCGGCCGGTGCCGCCGTCGCCGCCCTGGCCGATCAGCAGGCCGGCCCGGCCGGCCGTGCCGCCGATGACGCCATTTCCGCCGTCACCGCCGTTGCCGAACAGCGTGGCGTTGCCACCGCCACCGCCGATACCGTCGCTGCCCGAAGCGCTGACACCCGCGGTCCCGCCGTCCCCGCCGCTGCCGAGCAGGAATCCGCCGTTGCCGCCGTTGGCCCCGTTGCCGCCGACGCCGCCGGCCGCGTTGGTGCTGTTGCCGCCGGCGCCGCCGTGGCCTCCCCGGCCGATCAGGCCGGCGTTACCGGCCGTGCCACCGTTGCCCGGCGCCCCGTTCAACAGGCTGGTGCTGCCGCCGTTTCCACCGGAACCGGCGTTGCCCAACAGGATTCCGCCGCCGGCACCGGACCCGCCTGCGCCGCCGACGCCGGTCTGGCTGCTGCCGCCGGCTCCGCCCGAACCGCCTTCGCCAAGCAACCAGGCGTGCCCGCCGGCGCCGCCTGCCCCGCCCGCGCCGCTGCCGCCCAGGTTGGCGCCGCCGCTTCCGCCGTGCCCGCCACTGCCGAGCAGTAATCCGCCGCTGGCACCCGATCCGCCCGCGCCGCCGTAACCGGCCAGGCTGCTGCCGCCGGTGGCGCCGTTACCGCCCCACCCGAGCAACCAGGCCGCCCCGCCGGCTCCACCGGCACCGGCGTCGGCGCCCACGCTGTTGCCGCCGGCCCCCCCATCGCCACCCAGGCCCACCAGGTAGGCATTGCCGCCGATACCGCCGCCACCGCCGACCCCGCTGCCTGCGGCATCACCGCCGGCACCGCCCGCCCCGGCGATGCCGAGGATCGCGTTGCCGCCGTCGCCGCCGGCGCCGGCTGCCCCCACCCCGGCCGCATTACCGCCCGCGCCGCCGAAACCGGCGTTGCCGAACAATCCCGCGTTGGCGCCGGCGCCGCCGGCCCCGCCGCTGCCGCTGAAGCTGGTGCTGCCACCCGCGCCACCGGACCCGCCATTGCCGAAGAGCAGCCCGGCGGAACCGCCTGATGCGCCGTCGCCGCCGTTGGCGAACATGCTTGAGCCGCCGGCTCCGCCGACGCCGCCGCTGCCCAGTAGATACGCCGAACCGCCGGCGCCACCGAGGCCACCGGCGCCGCTGCCGCCTAAGCCGCCTGCCCCGCCAGCTCCCCCGTTACCCCAGAGCCAGCCGCCGCTGCCACCGGCTCCGCCGGTTCCTCCGGCGCCGTTCGACGAGCCGCCGACACCCCCGGCGCCGCCACTACCGATCAGGCCGGCCGACCCTCCGGCACCGCCGGCCTGTCCCGGCGCGCCGGACCCACCGCGGCCGCCGTTACCCCATAGGTAGCCGCCGGGCTGGCCGGGACTCCCGGTGCCGTCAATACCGTTGGCGCCGTCACCGATCAGCGGGCGTCCGAACAGGGTTTCGGTCGGCGCGTTGATCAGGTCGACCAGCGACTGCAGCGGGGAGGCGTTCGCCGTCTCGGCGGCGGCGTAAGAGGCCGCGCCCGCCGACAGCGTCTGCAGGAACTGCTGGTGAAACGCCGCGGCCTGTGCGCTGATGGCCTGATAGGCCTCACCATGGCTGCCGAACACGGCCGCGATAGCGGCGGAGACCTCGTCTTGGGCGGCCACCAGCACGCGGGTGGTGTTGGCGGCGGCCGAGGCATTGGCCGATTCGATCGCCGAACCGATCCCGGCGAGATTTGAAGCCGCTGCGTGAAGCACGTCCGGTGCTGCGATGAGGTACGACATCGGGGAACCCGTCTACTCCTGTCACGACCCGAGAGCCGTCTTTAGTTCCCCCGGTCATGCGTTTTGGCTGAGCCGATACGAACGATAACCCAAATTCCGCGAGGACATACTGGATTACAGGCGACTTCGCAAAAAGCATCCAGATAGTTTTGTTTTGTGGTTCGCGTCACACTGTGGGTCCGGTTGCCCCCGGCGCATCCCCTGTCGGACCGCGCGCACCATGGTGGAGTGGATGCGCGGTGGGCGGGCGAGTGGGGCCGCAGCGGGCTGGCCTACCTGACCGGTCTGCCCGACGGGCCGCCCGACTTCTCGCGGGCGCACGTGCTGGAACGGGCCGACGGCCTGGCTCCGGACGCGGCCACGTTGCTCAGTGGTCGGGCCGCGCTGCTGGGTTTGACGCGCCGCGGCCGGATGTCGGCGGGCGGCGCGTCCCGATTACTGGCGGCACGCGATGGCTGGTGCGCGATCACCCTGTCCCGTCCGGACGACATCGCGGCGGTTCCCGCATTGTTGAGTTTGGCTGAAGTGGGGGACGACCCCTGGCCGGCAATGCAGCGCTGGGTGGCGACGTGTGCGGTCGCGGACGTCATCGGCCGCGCGGGATTGCTCGACATCCCCGCGGCCGCCCTGGGCGAAGCGGCCGCCGCGCCCCCGGATATCCGGCAGGTTGCGCCCCGGGTGTCCCCCCGCGGACCCCGCGGCCTGCTGGTGGCCGACCTGTCCTCGATGTGGGCCGGACCCCTGTGTGGGCAGCTGCTGGCCCGGGCCGGTGCCACCGTGATCAAAGTCGAGAGTCCCGCCCGCCCGGACGGCACCAGGGCCGGCCACCCCGGCTTCTTCGACTGGATCAACGGCGGGAAGCTGTCCTACTGCCTGGACTTCGACACACAGGCCGACGAGCTGCGAGCGCTGCTGGCGGTCGCCGACGTGGTGATCGAAGGATCGCGGCCCGAGGCGCTGGCCCGCCGGGCCCTTGGCCGGGATGACATCGCACCGCGGGACGGCCGGATCTGGGTGCGGATCACCGGGCACGGGTCACGCTCGCGGCGGCCCGCTTTCGGCGACGACGCGGCGGTGGCCGGGGGGCTGGTCGGAACGGCCGAGGGTCCCGTGTTCTGCGGGGACGCCATCGCGGACCCGTTGTCCGGGCTGGAGGCCCACCGGGCCGTCATCGATTCTCTGGGCCGGGGCGGTGGCGAGCTGATCGAGATCTCGATGGCGGCCGTCGCCGCGACTTACGCGAAGCTGCCGCTGCACTCGTCGACCACCGAGTTGCCCGCACCGCCGCCGCCGGCGCCATCAGTGCCGGCCACCGCGGCCGCCCTCGGCGCGGACAACGCCACAATCCGCCACCTTGTCAACGAAAATCGCTGTCTCCCATGCTGATCCACCGGGCCACCCTGCTGGACGGGACGGCTGCCGACATCCGCGTCGGCGCCCGGATCGAAGAGGTGGGTCAACGGCTGACCCCGCGGCGCGGCGAGGCGGTGCTGGACGCGGGCGGCGCGGCGGTGTTGCCCGGGCTGCACGACCACCACGTCCACTTGCGGTCGGCGGCCCAGGCGCTCGATTCGCTCTCCGTCGGTCCACCGACCGTCCGCACCAAAGACCAGCTCACCCATGCCCTTTCGCATGCCGTGCCAGGGCCGGACGGATGGATCCGCGCCGTCGGCTACCACGAATCGGTAGCCGGGGAGTTGAACCGGGCGACTCTGGACGCCGTGCTGGCGCACATTCCGGTGCGGGTCCAGCATCGCAGCGGCGCGCTGTGGGTGCTCAACTCCGCGGCACTTGGCCGGGTCGGGCTGCCCGGCCATCCCGACGGCCGGTTGCGTAGCGCCGACCCGTGGTCGGATGCGTTGCAGCGCCGGGAAAGTGACCTGGCTGAACTGAGCCGGCGGATCACCGCGACGGGCGTCACCGGGGTCACCGACGCCACCCCGGACCTCGACGCCAACGATCTGGTCTCGCTGATGATGGCGCATCGCAGCCGGGAGTTCCGTCCCGGCGTGCGGTTGCTCGCCCCGGGTAAGAAGATCCTGCACGACGATCGCCTGGATCTGGACGCCCTGACCGAATGGATACGCGATCGTCACCGCCTCGGCCAGCCCGTCGCCGTGCACTGCGTGACGGCGGCCCAGCTGGTGGTCACGATCGCGGCGCTGCAGGACACCGGCAGTCACCCACTGGACCGGATCGAGCACGCGGCCGTGGTGCCCGAAGACAATCTGGCGGACCTGGCCGAGCTGGGCGTCACCGTTGTCACCCAGCCGAATTTCGTTGCCGAACGCGGTGATCAGTACCTGGCCGATGTACCGGCCGGCGAGATCGACCAGCTCTGGCGGGTCGCCTCGCTGCGCCGGGCCGGGGTCTCGGTCGCGCTGTCCACCGACATGCCGTTCGGCCACGGCGATCCGTGGGCGGCGATGCGGGCCGCGGTGTCCCGGACCACGCCCAGCGGCGTTGTTCTCAACGGTGCCGAATGTGTCACGCCCACCGCGGCTTTGACGATGTTCCTCGGTTGGCCGGATCGCCCGGACCGGCCGCGCACCGTCGAGATCGGCGAGCCGGGGGACCTGTGCGTGCTGTCCGAACCGCCGGCGGTGGCGCTGGCCGAGCTGGATGCGGCCCTGGTGGCCGCCACCGTGATCAGGGGTGAGCTGGTCTACTTCGCGATGTGAGCGCTGATACGAGTGTCAGCCTGTCAGTGCCGTCCGCAGCACATCGCACTGCTGGCGGAAAAACTGTTGCGAAACAGGCACTTTCGGCAGCACCAGGTCGAAGCCGTGGAACGCGCCGGGCACCGTTTGCACCTCGCACGGCACCCCGGCCGCGCGCAGCCGCTCGGCGTAGGCGAGGTCCTCGTCATGGAACAGGTCATGGGTACCGACCCCGATCCAGGCCGGCGCCAGACCGCTGAGATCCTCGCGCCGCCCCGGCACCGCGGTCGACGGATCCGCATCGCCGAGATACGCCGTCCAGCCGAAATGGTTGGCCCGCGGGTCCCACAACCGGTGACGGGCATCGGCCGGCGCCGACGCGCTGCGGTCGTCGAGCATCGGGTACACCAGCAGCTGGAAGAACGGTGCGATCTCATCCCGGTCCCGGGCCAGCAGCGCCAGCGCCGCGGCAAGACCGCCCCCGGCGCTCGCGCCGCCGATGACGACCCGCGCGGGGTCGACCGCGGGCAGTCCGGCCAGCCAGACCAGCGCCGAATAGCAGTCTTCCAGCGGCGCGGGATACGGGTGCTCGGGCGCCAGCCGGTAGTCCACCGACGCGACGGTGATGCCCAGCGCCCGGCAGTACCGCAGACACAGCTGGTCGTCCTGCTTGGCGCTGCCGATCACGTAGCCGCCGCCGTGAATCCACAGCAGGGCCGGACCCGGTTCGGTGACGCCGGTGGGGCGGTAGAGGCGCACGCCCACGCCCGACCCGAGGGTCAGCACCTCTACCCCGCGCGGCGTGCGCCCGTTGTTCAGCGGCATCAACGCCCGCATCAACCGCAGTGTCCGCGGGCTCACCAGTCGCCGCGGTGCGATGCGCGCCAGCCGGCGCAGATCGGGATGGACTTCGTCGTTCGCAGTGGCGGCCATCGAATCAGTATCTACGGAGATCAATCCGTTCTTGCCTCGGCTCCGAATGTTCAGCGGTAAGTGTTGGGTTGGGCCTAGCACGCCGAGTAGTCGCCGGCGTGCTCGAGCACGAAGGGCGTGGAATGCTGGGGCATCTGTACGAACGCGCACTTGGCGGCGAAAGATGTTGGATCAGGCATGACGACGGCGAGTTGTGGCCGCTGCCTGCCGAGCGGTGGTTGGGCCGACGTGAGGCGGGCGCCGCAAACGAGACGAACCACGCGTTCGACGAGGCGGTGGCGCGGCTGTGCAGCGGTCCGACCATCGAATTGGGTTGCGGTCCAGCGCGATTGGTGGCCCAGCTGGTGCGCAGAGGAATACCCGCGTTGGGCGTGGACCGCTCCGCGGCGGCGATTCGGCTCGCCGGCCGCGGCGGTGCTCCGGCCCTGTGGGCTGACGTGTTCGAACCGCTGCCCGGCACCGGTCATTGGCAGACGGTGTTGCTGGTCGACGGCAACGTCGGACTCGGCGGCGATCCGCTTCGTATTCTGCTCCGGGCCGCCGAACTCTTGCGCCGCGGCGGACGATGCGTCGTCGAATTCGACGCTCGGGCCATCGGCGTCCAGGGTCGTCGGGTCCGGCTCGAGTCCGGAGGTGAGGTGGGGCCGTGGTTCCGCTGGGCCGCGGTCGGCGTCGACAGTGCCGCGACGCTTGCCGCGCAGGCCGGTCTCACCCCCACTGGAGTCCGGTGGATCGGTGACCGAGTCGTGGTGACTCTGGCCGTCAGCTGAGGAAGGTGAAGATGAGAGTCCCGGCCCCGCTCGCCCTGTTCACCAGCCCACTGCGCGGTCCGTGGCTGACATCGGTGTTCGGCCTGGTGTTGCTGGTGAGCCTGCCCGTCGTCATCATCACCGGCCTGCTGTCCTACATCGCCTACTCGCCGCAACTCGGTCAGGCCATACCGGCCGACGTCGGGTGGTTGCGGCTGCCGCTGTTCACCTGGCCCACCTCGCCGTCGTGGCTGTACCGGCTGACGCAGGGATTGCACGTGGGGCTGGGGCTGGTGATCATCCCGGTGGTGCTGGCCAAGCTGTGGTCGGTGATCCCGAAACTGTTCGAGTGGCCACCGGCGCGCTCGATCGCCCAACTGCTGGAACGGGTTTCGCTGCTGATGCTCGTCGGCGGGGTGCTCTTCGAGATCGTCACCGGCGTGCTCAACATCCAGTACGACTACATCTTCGGGTTCAGCTTCTACGACGCGCATTACTTCGGTGCCTGGGTCTTCATCGCCGGCTTCCTGACGCACATCAGCCTGAAAATCCCCCGCATGGTCACCGGGCTGCGAGCGATGTCGATGCGGAAAGTGTTGCGCACCAAAGTATCCGAAACGCGACCCGAGCCGCCCGATGACAGCGGACTGGTGTCCGTCGACCCGGCGCCGCCGACCGTGAGCCGGCGCGGCGCACTGGGCCTGGTCGGTTCCGGCGTGCTGCTGCTGGCCGTGCTGACGGCCGGGCAGACCCTCGGCGGCCCGGCGCGCAGCCTGGCCCTGTTGCTACCGCGGGGCCGGCCCGGGCCGGGCAACCACGATTTTCCGGTCAACCGGACGGCTGCCGTCGCCGGCATCACGCCCGACCGGGTGGGTTCTAGCTGGCGTTTGACGTTGCGTGGCGGCGCCGCGCCGGTGGTGCTGGACCGCGCCGCGCTGGCCGCCTTGCCGCAGCACACCGCGCGGCTGCCGATCGCGTGCGTGGAAGGCTGGTCGACGGTACAGACGTGGAGCGGGGTACGGCTGGCCGACCTGGCCCGGCTGGCCGGAGTGCCGTCCCCGGCGTCGGCGCACGTGCGGTCGCTGGAGCGGGGCGGCGCCTTCGGGCAAGCCAAGCTGCAGGCCAATCAGGTTCTCGATCCGGATGCGTTGCTCGCGCTGCGGGTCAACGACGCCGACCTGTCGCCGGACCACGGCTATCCGGCCCGGATCATCGTCCCGGCGCTACCCGGCGTGCACAACACCAAATGGGTCGCATCCATCGACTTTGTGGCGGGCTGAAATGCGAGGCGTGACAAGGGTTTTCACCAAGTACTACGGCTCATACCCGCTACATTTGCTCACCCTGGTGGCCGGGTTTGCGCTGGCGGGTTACGTGCTGTTGACCATCACGCCCGCCGCGTTGTGGAATCCGCACACCTGGTGGCAGTCCATCATCGTGTGGTTCGCCGCGGCCGTGATCGGCCACGACCTGCTGCTCTACCCGATCTATGCGCTGGCCGACGCCGTGATCGGCCGAAGCGTGCCCCGGCAGCCCGCAAACATACCGGCACACAACTACATACGGATCCCGGCGCTGGGAGCGGGGCTGACGCTGCTGGTCTTCCTGCCGGGCATCATCGAGCAGGGCGCGGCGACGTACCGGGCGGCGACCGGCCAAACCCAGCAATTGTTTCTGGGACGCTGGCTGATATTGGTCGCGGCCATGTTCACCGCCAGTGCGATCTGGTACGTCGCCCGCGTGTTCCGGGCGGGTCGTCGGCCCGAGCTGCTAACCGAGAAATCCTTGGCAGCCAGCCTCGAAGCAGTCGGCAGCAAACCCTCCGACGCGGCTCTCACCGATACCGGAGCAGAACCGCAAGATTAAGGGTGTTATTACCTGCTGGTAGGGGTACGCTCCCCTCCATGTCGGCGACTGGACAGTCCCATTCCTGCGTCAAGCGACTGCTTCGCGCCCGTCCCTCTGATTACCTGCTGGCAATGAGCAAGGCGGGAGCGTCGCTGCCAGTGGTGGGCAAAAGCCTCGAGCCGCTGGGCACCGTCGCCGCGATGAGCGTGTGGGGCATGCGGTTCGCACCGGAACTGATGTCCGCGTCGGCGAGGAGCTGGTTCACCCCCGGCAACGGCGAGATGCGCCGCCGCGACCGCGAGAGCACCAACGACGTGTCCATCGCGGCCCTGCGGGGCATGGTCTCGGCCGCCGAACTCGACGAGCAGTGGCCCGCCGCCGAACGCACGCCGCCGTTCTGGGAAGCGCTGCGCCAGCAGAAGTACCTGTACCGCCGCAACGTCCACTACGGCGACCACCCGGTCCAGACCCTGGACGTGTGGCGTCGCCCGGACCTGCCCGCCGAACCGGCGCCGGTGATGGTCTTCGTGCCGGGCGGCGCCTGGGTGCACGGCAGCCGCAAGATGCAGGGCTCGGCGCTGATGTCGCGGCTGGCCGAACAGGGTTGGGTATGCCTGGCGATCGACTACCGGGTCTCGCCGCACAACCGCTGGCCACGGCACATCACCGACGTCAAGACTGCCATCGCGTGGGCGCGGGCCAACGTCGACAAATTCGGCGGCGACCGCGACTTCGTCACCGTGGCGGGTTGTTCGGCCGGCGGGCACCTGGCCGCACTGGCCGGTCTGACCGCCAACGACCCGCAGTTTCAGGCCAAGCTGCCCGACGGCGCCGACAGCTCGGTCGACGCGGTTGTCGGGATCTACGGTCGCTACGACTTCGAGGACCGCTCCACCCCCGAACGCGTCCGTTTCGTCCAGTTTCTGGAGAAGGTCGTCATCCAGCGCTCCTTCGCCCGGCACCCTGAGATCTTCCGGGACGCGTCGCCGATCGCCCGGGTGCACCGGAATGCGCCGCCGTTCCTGGTGATTCACGGCAGCAGAGACAGCGTGATCCCGGTCGCCCAGGCGCGCAGTTTCGTCGAGCGGTTGCGTGCGGTGTCGACCTCGGCGGTCAATTACGTGGAGCTGCCGGGCGCCGGGCACGGCTTCGACATGCTCGACGGCCCCCGCGCGGGTGCGATGGCCCACGCCACGGGCCTGTTCCTCAACCAGGTGCATCGCACCCGAAATCAGTTCGCCAAAGAGGTCATCTGACGGTCGGCCGATTGTAAGGTCGCGCGTATGGGTAGGGGACTGCGGTGAAGCGGCTCAGCGGCTGGGACGCGGTGCTGTTGTACAGCGAAACGCCGAACGTGCACATGCACACCATCAAAGTGGCCATCATCGAGCTCGATCCGGAGCGGCGTGGCTTCACCATCGACGCGTTCCGCCAAGTGATCGCCGGCCGGATGGACAAGCTTGTCCCGCTCGGCTATCAGCTGATCGACGTCCCGTTCAAGTTTCACCACCCGATGTGGCGGGAGAACTGCGAGGTCGACTTCGAGTACCACATCCGGCCCTGGCAGCTGGACCCGCCGGGCGGGCGTCGCGAACTCGACGAGGCGATCGGCAGGATCGCCAGCACCCCGTTGGACCGGGCGCACCCGCTGTGGGAGATGTATTTCGTCGAGGGCCTGGCCAACGACCGGATCGCGGTCGTGCTCAAGATCCACCACGCGCTGGCCGACGGGGTGGCGTCGGCGAACCTGATGGCGCACGGCATGGATTTGATGCCGACCCCGCAGAGCGGCTCGTACCACAGCGACCCCGCGCCCACCAAGCGTGAGCTGGTCAGCGCGGCGTTCGCGGACCACATGCGCCACATCGGCCGGATACCGGCGACGCTCCGCTACACCGCTCAGGGCGTGGGCCGGGTGCGGCGCAGCTCGCGCAAGCTGTCCCCCGAGCTGACCATGCCGTTCACGCCGCCGCCGACCTTCATGAATCACATGCTCACCCCGGAGCGCCGGTTCGCCACGGCCACGCTGGCGCTCGCCGACGTGAAGGCGACGGGCAAGAAGCTGGGCGCCACCATCAACGACATGGTGCTGGCGATGTCCTCCGGCGCGCTGCGGACCCTGCTGTTGCGGTACGACGGCAAGGCCGTTCCGCTGCTGGCGTCGGTTCCGGTGAGTTTCAACTTCGACCCGGAGCGGATCTCGGGCAACTACTTCAGCGGCATGATGGTGGCGATTCCGGCCGATCTCGAGGATCCGCTGGAGCGGGTGCAGGCCGCGCACGACAACGCGGCCTGGGCCAAGGAGAGCCATCAACTGCTGGGGCCCGAGCTGATCAGCCGCTGGGCCGCGTACTGGCCGCCGTCCGGGACCGAGGCGCTGTTCCGTTACCTGGCCAGCCGGGACGGGCAGAACAAGGTGTTGAACCTGAACATCTCGAACGTGCCGGGGCCGCGGGAACGCGGCCGGGTGGGCGGCGCCCTGGTCACCGAGATTTATTCGGTCGGCCCGCTGACCGCGGGCAGCGGCCTGAACATCACCGTCTGGAGCTATGTCGATCAGCTCAACATCTCGGTGCTCAGCGACGGTGCCACCGTCAAAGACCCGCACGAGGTGACCGAGGCGATGGTCGCCGACTTCTTGCAGATACGAAGGGCCGCAGGCATTTCCGAAGACCTGACGGTCATCGCGGACGCCATGGCACCGGCTTGAGGGGCCGTTACACTGACCGGCCGGTTCGTCACGCGGGCCGACCGCTACCATCTGCACTGTGAGCGACGAAGCTAACAACGAACCCGAGGTCCTCGTCGAGCAGCGCGACCGGATCTTGATCATCACCATCAACCGCCCCAAGGCAAAGAACGCGGTCAACGCCGCGGTCAGCCGCGGCCTGGCCGACGCCATGGATCGGCTCGACGGCGACGCCGGCCTCTCGGTGGCTGTCCTGACCGGCGCCGGCGGCTCGTTCTGCGCGGGCATGGACCTCAAGGCGTTCGCCCGCGGCGAGAACGTCGTCGTAGAGGGCCGCGGCATGGGCTTCACCGAACGCCCGCCCGCCAAACCGCTGATCGCCGCGGTCGAGGGTTACGCGCTGGCCGGCGGTACCGAGTTGGCGCTCGCTACGGATTTGATTGTGGCGGCGCGGGATTCGGCCTTCGGGATACCCGAGGTCAAGCGCGGACTGGTGGCCGGCGGCGGCGGATTGCTGCGGCTGCCCGAGCGCATTCCGTACGCCATCGCCATGGAGCTGGCCCTGACCGGTGACCAGATTTCCGCCGAGCGAGCGCACGAGCTGGGCCTGGTCAACATCCTGGCCGAGCCGGGCGGTGCGCTGGACGCGGCGATCGCGCTCGCCGAGAAGATCACCGCCAACGGACCGCTGGCGGTGGCCGCCACCAAGCGGATCATCACCGAATCCCGCGGCTGGACACTGGAAAACCGGTTCGCCAAGCAGATCGAGATCCTGGCGCCGATCTTCATGTCCAACGACGCCAAGGAAGGCGCGATCGCGTTCGCCGAGAAGCGCCCCCCGCGCTGGACCGGCACCTGATTGGCGGGGGCCCCCCCCCCCCCCCCCCCCCCCCCCCCCCCCGGGGGGGGGGGGGGGGGGGGGGGGGGGGGCCGGGGGGGGGGGGGGGGCCGCGGGGGCGCCCCCCCCCCCCCCCGCGCGAGGGGGCGAGGCGGGGAC
>NZ_LZKQ01000149.1 GCF_001668675.1 Mycobacterium asiaticum
GTGGCCCGCTCACCCGAAGACTTCCACACCCTGCTGGCCACCGAAAACGTCACCATCCTCAGCCAAACCCCCTCGGCCCTCGAGATGCTCTCCCCGCAACGGCTGGGATCGACCGCGGTGGTGGTGGCCGGTGAAGCCTGCCCGGAAGAACTGGTGGATCGCTGGGCACCTGGGCGCGTGCTGATCAACGCCTACGGCCCCACCGAAACCACCATCTACGCCGCCACCAGTGCGCCGCTGCGAGCCGGGGCCGGGGCGGTGCCGATCGGGGCCCCGGTGCCGGGCGCGGCCTTGTTGGTGCTGGACGGGTGGCTGCGGCAGGTGCCTGCGGGCGTTGTCGGGGAACTGTACGTCGCCGGCGCGGGCGTCGGCGTCGGCTACCTGCACCGCGCGGGACTGACCGCCGCGCGGTTCCTGGCCTGCCCGTACGGCGCCCCGGGAAGCCGCATGTACCGCACCGGCGACCTGGTGTCCTGGAGCCTGGACGGGCAACTGCACTACCTCGGACGCGCCGACGAACAGGTCAAGATCCGTGGCTACCGCATCGAACTCGGCGAGGTGCGCGCGGCGTTGGCCGCCTTGGACGGCGTACAGCAGGCTGTAGTGATCGCCCGCGAGGATCAACCCGGCGATCGGCGCCTGGTGGGTTACGTCACCGGGACGGTAGACCCCGCAGCGGCGCGTACCCAACTGGCCGAGCGGTTACCGGCCTACCTGGTCCCCGCGGCGGTGCTGGTCCTGACCGAACTGCCGCTGACGGCCAACGGCAAGCTCGACACCCGCGCCCTGCCGGCACCGGAATATCAACCCCGCGAACGCTTCCGGGCCGCCACCACGCCGGTGCAGGAGATCCTGGCCGGCATCTTCGCCCGGATACACGGGCTGCACCGGGTGGGCATCGACGACTCATTCTTCGACCTGGGCGGTGACTCATTGTCGGCGATGCGCGTGGTCACCGCGATCGCCGCAGCCTTGGAAGTCCGCCTGCCGGTGCGGGTCCTGTTCGACGCGCCGACGCCCGCGCGGCTGGCTGACCACCTCAACGGGGCGGGCGCCGCCGCAGCGCCGCTGACCACTCAGCAACGGCCAGAGGCCATCCCGCTGTCATTCGCGCAACGGCGGCTGTGGTTCCTCGACCAGTTGATGGGACCTTCGCCGGTCTACCACATGGCAGTGGCGCTGCGCCTCGGCGGACGCCTCGACAGCAACGCCCTGGGTGCGGCGCTAGCCGACGTGGTCGCCCGGCACGAGAGCCTCCGGACCGTTTACAGCGCACCGGCGGGTGTGGCTCAGCAGCTGGTGCTACCGGCCGACACCGCAGAGTTCGGCTGGACCATCGTCGACACCACCGGATGGCCGCCGAGCAGCCTGACTCAGGCGATTGGTGCCGCGGTCCGGCAACCGTTCGACCTATCCAATGAAATCCCCTTCCGGGCAATCCTTTATCGGGTCGGCGAGGACGAACACGTCCTGGCGATCGTGGTACACCACATCGCCGCGGACGGATGGTCGGTGGCACCGTTGGCTCATGACCTGGGTGTTGCCTACGCCAGCCGGTGTGCGGGCCGGCCACCCGGCTGGAGCCCGTTGCCGGTGCAGTACGCCGATTACACGCTGTGGCAGCGCGAGACCCTCGGTGACCCGGACGACGAGAACAGCCGCATCGCGGCTCAATTAGACTACTGGCAAAGGTATTTGGCGGGGATACCCGAGCGCATGCAGCTACCCACCGACCGGCCCTACCCGGCGGTTGCCGATTATCGCGGGGCCAGTGTGATGATCGATTGGCCTGCGGAACTGCAACGCCGGGTGCGCGAGACGGCCCGTGCACACAACGCCACCAGTTTCATGGTGCTGCAGGCTGCGCTGGCGGTTCTGCTCGCCAAGCTCAGCGCCAGTTCGGATGTCGCGGTTGGGTTCCCGATCGCCGGCCGCACCGATTCCGCCCTCGACCAGTTGGTCGGTTGCTTCGTCAACACACTGATCCTGCGCGTTGATCTGACCGGTGACCCTACCGTGGCCGAAGTGGTGGAACAGGTTCGGCGGCGCAGTCTCGAGGCGTACGAACATCAGGACGTGCCCTTCGAAGTTCTGGTGGAGCGCATCAACCCACCACGATCACCAAGCCACCACCCGCTCGTCCAGGTCATGCTGGCCTGGCAGAACAACACCGTACCCGACCTGAACCTGGGTGAGCTGCGGGTGACGCCGGTACCGCTGGAGGCCCGCAACGCACGGATGGACCTGGGGTTCTCACTCGCCGAACGGTTCACGGCCGCAGGCGATCTCGCCGGTATCGGGGGGACGGTCGAATTCCGCACCGACGTCTTCGATGCCGCCGGGATCGATCTCCTGGTCGATCGGTTGCACCGCGTGCTGGCGACGATCACGGCCGACCCTGGGATCCGGGTTTCGTCGGTGAGCCTGCTCGGCGCCGATGAGTGTTCCCGACTGGACGAGTGGGGGAACCGGGCGGCGCTGTCCCGCCCGGTCCCGGCGCAGGTATCGATTCCGGGCGCGTTCAGTGCCCAGGTGGCGCGGACACCGGACGCGGTTGCGGTGCGCTGTGGGGACCGCTCGATGACCTACCGGGAGCTCGATGAGGCGTCGAACCGGTTGGCGCACGCGCTTATTGACCACGATGCGGGACCCGGACGGTGTGTCGCCCTGCTGTTGAACCGGTCGATCGAGGCTGTGGTGGCCATTGCCGCGGTGCTCAAGTCCGGCGCCGCGTACCTGCCGATCGACCCCGCGACACCGACGCCGCGGGTCGAGCTGATGCTGGCCGATGCCGCACCGATCGCCGTGCTCGCCCGGGCGGCGCTGGCGGATCGCCTCGACGGGCAGGACCTGCCGATGATTGATGTCGACGACCCCGCACTGGCCGCCCACCCGTGCACCGGCGTGCCGGACCCGGTTGCGGACGACCTCGCCTACCTGATCTACACCTCGGGCACCACCGGGACGCCCAAAGGCGTGGCAATCACCCACCGCAACATCGTCGAGTTGGTGAGCTCCCTCGACGCCTGCCTGCCGCGCGGCGGGGTGTGGGCGCAATGTCATTCCTATGCCTTCGATGTCTCGGTCTGGGAGATTTGGGGCGCGCTGTTGCGCGGTGGCCGGCTGGTCGTGGTCAGTGAACAGGTCGTGGCCTCGCCGACCGATTTCCACGACCTGCTGGTCTCCGAACGGGTCACGGTGCTCGATCACAGCCCGTCCGCGGTGGCGGCTTTGTCGCCGTACGGCCTGGACGATCTGGCGCTGGTGGTCGGTGGCGAGAGTTGTTCTGCCGCAGTGGTAAACCAGTGGGCTGACGGACGGCTGATGGTCAACGCCTATGGCCCGACGGAGACGACGGTCGACGCCTGCAGGAGCGCGCCGCTGACGGCCGGGTCGGCCGGCGGCCCGCCGATCGGTGCGCCCATCGCGAGCGCGGCGGTGTTCGTGCTCGACGGCGCCTTGCGTCGCGTGCCCCCGGGTGTGGTGGGGGAGCTGTACGTCGCCGGAAGCGGTGTCGGCGTTGGCTATTGGCGCCGGGCGGCACTGACGGCGGCGCGGTTCGTGGCCTGTCCCTTTGCCGCGGGGACCCGTATGTACCGCACCGGCGACCTGGGCTACTGGGGACCCGACGGACAGCTGCGGTACGTCGGACGTGCCGACGACCAGGTGCAGATCCGCGGGTACCGGATCGAGCTCGGCGACGTACAGGCGGCCCTCACCGGCGCCGACGGCGTAGACCGGGCGGCGGTGATCGCGCGCGAGGACCGGCCCGGCGAGACCCGGCTGGTCGGTTACATCACCGGCGCGGCCGACTCCGCGTCGGTTCGGACACAGCTGGCAAAGCGGCTGCCGCCCTACATGGTTCCGGCCGCCGTCGTCGCCGTCGACGAGTTGCCGTTGACGATCAACGGCAAACTCGACACCCGGGCGCTGCCCGCCCCCGAGTACAGCGACCACGCCCGCTACGTCGCCCCAGCGGGACCCACCGAACGGGTCATCGCCGACATCTACGAACGCGTCCTCGGGCTCGACCGGGTGAGCGTCGAAGATTCGTTCTTCGACCTCGGCGGCGACAGCATCTCCGCGATGCGGCTCATCGCCGCGGTCAGCCAGGCCCTGGGAGTTCGGCTGCAGGTGCGCGATCTGTTTGACGCGCCGTCGGTACGGGGCCTGGCCGGCAAGGCGGCCACCGGGCCAGCGGAGGACCCGCTGTTCCGCGCCGTACACGGCAGTGACCCCACCACGGTCTACGCAAGCGACCTGACGCTGGGCAAATTCCTCGACGCACCGACGCGCAACAGCGCGCCCGCGCTCCCGGGGCCCAGCGCCGAGGTGCGCACCGTGCTGCTGACCGGAGCGACCGGCTTCGTCGGGCGCTATCTGGTTCTGCAGTGGCTACAGCGGCTCAAACTCGTCGGGGGCACGCTGATCTGCCTGGTGCGGGCCGACTCCGAAGGTGATGCCCGCCGGCGCCTGGAACGGATCTATGACACCGGTGACCCAAACCTGCTGCGGCACTTCCGGGAACTGTCCGCGGGACATCTGGAAGTGATCGCGGGCGATAAAGCCGAAGCCAACCTGGGGCTGGGCCAACAGGACTGGCGGCGACTGGCCGCCACCGTCGACCTGATCGTGGATGCCGCGGCCGTGGTGAATGCCGCCCTGCCCTACGCCGAGTTGTTCAGGCCCAACGTCGCAGGCACCGCTGAACTGCTGCGGCTTGCACTCACCACCACCCTGAAGCCCTACGTCTACGTCTCGACCGCCGACGTCGGCACCCAGATTGAACCCGCCAGGTTCACCGAGGACGCCGACATCCGGATCATCAGCCCCCACCGCTCCGTCAATGCCCTCCCCGCCAACGGCTACGGGAACAGCAAGTGGGCCAGTGAAATCCTGCTGCGCGAAGCCAACGACCTGTGCAACCTGCCGGTCGCGGTGTTCCGCTGCGGGATGATCCTGGCCGACCCCGCCTACTCGGGCCTGGTGAACGTCTCGGACACCGTCAGCCGAATGGTGTTGAGCGTCCTGGCCACCGGCATCGCACCCGGCTCGTTCTATCGGCACGACACCTTCGGCAACCGGGCGAGCGCGCACTTCGACGGCGTGCCGGCAGGATTCGTCGCCGAAGCCATCACCACGCTGGGCCTGCCGGTCACGTCGCCCGAGGCGTCCGCGTTCCGGACGTATCACGTGATGAACCCACACGACGACGGCATCGGTCTTGACGAGTACGTGGACTGGCTGATCGAGGCCGGCCACCCCATCCGCCGCGTCGACGACTTCGGCGAGTGGGTGCGCCAGTTCGAGGAAGCGCTACAGGCCCTGCCGGAGGAACGGCGCCGGCATTCGGTGTTACCGATGCTGCTGATGCGTCATCCCGCCGACGCGCGTCCACTCCTGCCCGGCAGCGGCGCTTACGCCCCGACCGACCGGTTCCGCGCCGCCGTACGGGAGGCGAAAATCGGCCCTGACCAAGATATTCCGCACATCGGTGCGTCGAACATCCTGCAGTACGTCACCGACCTGCACCTGCTCGGGCTGCTCGACTGATGCTCACCCTTCTTCGTGGACACCGGCTTTCGATTACGGCGAGCGTTGCGCTACTTGCCGGGGCGACCGGACTCATTCTGCTGCAGCCCGTCCTGGCCGGCCACCTGGTCGATCGGGCCGCGGCGGGCTCGCCCGATGCCGCGCTGACCGCGGTGTTACTGGCCGCCCTCGCCGGACAGCTGCTGCTGGAGGCGGTGGGCCACTTCCGCCTGGACCGCACCGGCGAGCGCATCGTGCTGCGATTGCGACAGGACTTCACCGATCATGTGGTGCGCCTGCCGATCGGCGTTCTGGACCGCGGCCGCACCGGCGACTTGCTCGCCCGCGCAACGAACGATACGAGCCTGCTGCGTGACATGCCGCGTGGCGTCGGTGACCTGGTGTTCGGCATCCTGACCCTGCTCGGCGCCGGAATCTTCATGATCGTCATCGATCCGGTCACCGTGGTCGTGGTGGTGGTCGTGATGGCCGTTGCGTTCGGGGCCGGGAATCCGTTCCTGTCCCGGATTCAGCGCGCCGCGCTGGATCGTCAAGTTGCGCTTGGCACCTACGCGGCCGGACTGGATCGAGCCCTCGGCGCGGCAAGAACCGTGAAACTGTTCGGCGCCGAGGACCGCGAAGTGACGTTCATCGGCCACAGCGCGCGGGCCGCCTACCGGTCGGGCGTCCGCATCGCTTCCTCGACCGCGATCAACCTGCTCGCCATCCGGTTGGGCGTCACTGGCTCATTTCTGGCGATCATGATCGTCGACGGGCGCCGCGTCGCCAGCGGGGGATTGTCCGCCGGGCAATTCGTCAGCCTGTTCGCGTTCGCCATGTACGCGGTGTTTCCGATCACCGCCGGCTTCACCGCCCTCGCCACCCTGCGCACGGCGGCCGGTGCTTATCAGAACCTGACCGCAACCCTGCGCGAACTGCCGGAAGGCGATTCACCACACGACGAACCGGTGGCCGCCCGACCCGCACCGCAGACCGGCGCACCGCTCGTCGAGTTCGAGCACGTCTCGTTCGGCTACGGACCCGGGACAGCCACGGTCCTGCACGACGTGTCCTTCGTCCTGCAACGCGGCCAGGTCACCGCGCTCATCGGCCCGTCCGGCGCCGGGAAGTCGACAGTCCTCGCACTGCTGTGCCGATTTCATGATCCGAGCACCGGGACCGTGCGCTGGGAAGGGCGTGACTACCGCAGCATCGGCCTGCGGGAACTGCGCGGCCGGCTGGGGCTGCTCGAGCAGGATGCGCCCGTGCTGCACGGCACCATTCGCGACAATCTGCTCATCGCGGATCCGAATGCCGCCGACGACGAGTTGTGGCAGGTGCTGCGGCAGGCCAACATCGCCGACGAGATCGCCCGGCTGCCGGGCCAACTCGACACCCCGGTGCTCGAGCGCGGGCGCAGCCTCTCCGGTGGGCAACGCCAACGCCTGGCGCTGGCCCGGGCGTTCCTGTCCCGATCGGAGCTGATCCTGATGGACGAACCGACCGCCCACCTCGACCGCGCCAACGAATACGACGTCATGAGCAACCTGCTGCGAGCCCGCGGACAGCGCAGCCTGCTCGTCGTCGCCCACCGGCTGTCCACCGTCACCCACGCCGATCAGATCCTCGTCCTGCAGCACGGGCGGATCCAGGCGACCGGCACCCACGCCGAACTCCTACACACCCCCGTCTACCGCGACCTCATCGAACACGAACTCGTGCGGCACTGAGCGGAAGGAATCGTCGTGCTGTCCCGGATCGCCCACCTCGCCATCAACGCGCCGCGCCGCGTCGTCGCCGTCGCGGTGCTGGTGATGATCGGTGCCGCGATCTTCGGCGTACCGGTGATCCGGCACCTGTCCGCGGGCGGTCAAACCGACCCCAACGCCGAATCGTCACGAGCGTCCGCGCTGCTGGCACAGAAATTCGACCAGGGCGATCTGACCATGGTCATCGCCCTGACCTCCGCCGCCGGCGCGAAAGGGCCGCAAGCCCGCGCGGTGGGCACGGATCTGGTTGCGCGATTGAAGAATTCGCCGGACGTATCCGAAGTGCAGTCGGCGTGGACCGCACCCCCGGAAGCGGTGTCGGCATTCATCAGCAAGGACGGCAAAACCGGCCTGATCGTGGCCGCCATCTCCGGCGGCGAGAGCGACGCCCAACGCAACGCCATGCGCCTGTCCGAGCAACTCGTGCGTGACCGCGACGGTGTCACGGTGCGCGCGGGCGGAGACGCGACGGTGTACTGGCAGGTGAATGCGCAGACCCAGCGGGACCTGTTCCTGATGGAGTCGGTGGCGCTGCCGATGAGTTTCCTGGTGCTGGTCTGGGTTTTCGGAGGCTTGGTCGCGGCGGCGCTGCCGGTAGCGGTCGGGATCTCCGCGATTCTGGGCGCCCTGGCATCGCTGCGTGCGATCGCGTTGGTCACCGACGTGTCGATTTTCGCGCTGAATCTCGCCGTCGCCATGGGTATGGCGCTGGCCGTCGACTACACGCTGCTGATCCTGAGCCGCTTCCGGAATGAGTTGGCCGACGGCCAGTCTCGCGAGGCGGCACTGCTGCGCACGATGGCCACCGCCGGCCGTACCGTCTTGTTCTCGGCGGTGACGGTCGCGCTGTCCATGGCCACGCTGGTGTTGTTCCCGCCGTATTTCCTGAAGTCCTTCGCCTATGCGGGCACGGCGGTGGTCGCGTTCGCAGCGACGGCGGCGATCACGGTGACACCGGCGGCGATCGTGCTGCTGGACCGGCGACTGGATGCCTTCGACGTTCGCCCCCTGATGCGCCGCATCATGTGGGGGACGAGCCAGCAGGCCAGCCCCTGGCAGGGCCGCTCCTGGTACGAATGGACGAAATCGGTGATGCGCCACTCGGTGCCGGTCGGCGTCGTCATCGTCGCGCTGCTGTTGCTCCTCGGCTCGCCGTTCCACCGGGCGAAGTGGGGGTTCGCGGACGACCGGATACTGCCCACTTCCGCCTCGGCACGCCAGGTCGGCGACCTACTGCGAAATGGCTTCCCGGAGCGCGGCGTTCCGGACATCACCGTGGTGTTGCCCAGGGCCGAAAACGTGAGTCCGGCCGAGCTCGACGGATACGCCGCCGCACTGTCCCGCGTGCCGGATGTTTCCTGGGTGTCCGCGCTGGGCGGGACCTTCGTCGACGGCGGGCGATTCGGACCGCCCTCGGCCCCCTACGGTCTCCGGGGCGGCAGCGTGTTCATGACGGTGCGCACCACCGCGCCGTTGTACACCGCCGCGTCGACCACCCAGCTGGACCGGTTGCACGCCGTGCCCACGCCCAAGGGCAGGCAAATGTGGTTGACCGGTGTGGCACAGAGCAATCGGGACAGTGTGCACGCGATCGCCTCGCGGCTGCCCTGGGTGCTCACGCTGATCGCGGTGATCGCCCTGCTGCTGATCTTCCTGCTGACCGGCAGCGTGGTGCTCCCGGTCAAGGCGGTGCTGATGAACACACTGTCGTTGACCGCCGCGTTCGGGGCGTTGGTGTGGATCTTCCAGGAAGGACACCTGGGCGGACTGGGTACCGCCGCAACCGGCACGCTCGGTGTGCAGCTGCCAGTGTTGTTGTTCTGCATCGCCTTTGGGCTCTCAATGGACTACGAGGTGTTCCTGATCTCGCGGATCCGGGAGTATTGGCTTGCCTCGGACTTCGGCCCGCAGGCCAACGATGAGAGCGTCGCGCTGGGCGTGGCCCACACCGCGCGGGTGATCACCGCGGCGGCCCTGATCATGGCGATCTCCTTCTCCGCCTTGATGGCTGCACAGGTGTCGTTCATGCGGCTGTTCGGGTTCGGCTTGACGGTCGCGGTCTTGGCCGACGCCACTCTGGTTCGGATGCTGCTGGTGCCGGCCTTCATGCACGTGCTCGGTCGCCTCAACTGGTGGGCTCCCAAGCCGCTGGCCCGCATCCACCAGCGGTTCGGATTCAGCGAAGGCAGCTCTTGACGCAAGAATCTCGCAAGAATTTCCATTAGATGCAGCAAGCGTTGGGCGGCAAGGTACTGGTGTCGGTCGCCTTGGCCGGCACCGCCAGGACGCTTACTGCACAGAAAAGGGGCCGATGTGGACACCACCCACCCCCAAATACTGACCACCGGGCAGGTGTTCGCCGGTTTCAGGATCATTCGTGTCCTGGGTGCCGGAGGGATGGGGACCGTGTACCTCGCGGCGCACCCGCGGCTCGCGCGTGAGAACGCGCTGAAGATCCTGCCCAGCCAGTTCAGCGACGATCCGATGTATCGCGCCCGGTTCGAGCGGGAGGCCGAGTTGGCCGCCGGCCTGGACCACCCCCACATCGTGCGCATCCACGACCGCGGGGAACACGAGGGACAGTTCTGGTTGTCGATGGACTATGTCGCGGGCACCGACGCCGCCCGGTTGATGAAGGACAGGTTCCCCGGCGGCATGCCGTTGACCGAGGCGCTGCCCATCATCGCCGCCGTCGCCTCCGCGCTCGACTACGCCCACGAACGGGGGCTGCTGCACCGCGACGTCAAACCGGCCAACATCCTGCTGGCCGAAGACGACGCACAGCCGCAGCAGGTGTATTTGGCCGACTTCGGTATCGCCCGGCGCATGGACGATGCGACCCCCCGGTTGACTTCGACCAACATGACGGTGGGCACCGTGGACTACGCCGCGCCCGAACAGTTGAAGGGCGAGGCGCTCGACGGCCGGACCGATCAATACGCGTTGGCCTGCACGGCTTTTCATCTGTTGACCGGAACCCCGCCCTACGGCGACTCCAACTCGGCGGTGGTGATCGCGCAGCACGTCAGCGCGCCGCCGCCGTCCATCGGCGTCCTTCGGCCGCACCTGGCGGACCTGGACTGGGTGTTCGCCGTGGCGATGGCCAAAGACCCATCCCGCCGCTTCGCCAGCTGCCGCGAGTTCACCGACCACCTGGCCCGCCAACTGGCCCCGGGATTCGCCTACGCCGACGAGATCCCGGGTGACACCGGCATCACGTATCGACCGGAGCCACTCAGCGCCACCATGCCGGCCCTGCCCGCGGTCACGCCCGACTCCGACAAGAAGCCGCGCAGGCGCCGCGGTGTGCTGGCCGGTGCTGTGCTCTGCGCGGTACTGCTGATTGCCGGCGCCGTCTTCGCCGGCATCAAATTCACCTCTCGGCCACACCCGCAGGCGTCGGGCAACCCGACGCCGACCAGCGCGGCACCGCCGCCGAACACCGGTCCCTTCACCGGCGTCTATCAGGTCGAGTACGGGGTGGTCACCGGTGTCGACGACCAGCCCGCCGAAGCCGCCGTCACACCGACCACCGAGTTGTGGGGTGTGCGTTCGGTCTGCGGTTCCACCGGTTGCGTCGCGACCGCGTCAAGGGTCAGCGGTGAGACGATGCAGGCGCCGACGATGGTGCTGGACCAGATCGGCGGCAGCTGGGTCGCGGTCAGCACCGGCTCCACCAATTGCGGGAACCTGGTCGGCGAAGTCTGGGAAACCTTTACCCTGCAACCACTTCCGGGCGGCAACTTCTCCGGGGAAGCCATCCAGACCATGGCCAAGGGCTGCACGAACAAACGAGCGGTCACCTTCACCCGCACCGGCGATGTCGACCTCAAGAGTCTGCCCGACCCCGCCACACTGCCCGCGCGGGTGCCCTCGCCGGCGGCCGGAGTGCACGGTCATTACCGGCAGAACAGCACCCAGCCCAACGGGTTCAAGGAGCAGCAGGATTTCGCTGCGCGCACCGACTGCCTTCGCACCGGGGCAAGGTGCCTGACCCTGTTCCACACCGCGCCGGCGACCGCGATGGTTCTGCTCTACAGCGATGGAACCTGGACCTACGAGCGGGAATTCGACGCCAAATGCTGGAAGGGCGGCATGGCGCACGTGAAAATCGTTGTTCCCTTTGCCTTGCCGCAACCGGCAGAGGATCCGATCACATTGCTGACCGGTCACGGCAACGAGGAGATCACGGGCACGTCGTGCCCCAGCACCACGGTCGACGTGCAGTTCTCGCGAACCGGCGACTGACGTCACCCGATCGCGGTGCCGAACAGGTGGCCGACACCATAGGTGAAGGCCAAACCCGCGGCGCCGCCGAGAACGACCCGCAGCACCGCGCGGCGCACACTGCTCCCGCCGATGCGGGCACTGGCAGCACCGGCCAGACCCAGCGCGACCAGCACCGCGACGAAGGTCACCGGCACTCGGAAGGTGGCCGGTGGCAACAGGATCGCCATCAGCGGCAGCAGCGCCCCGGCGATGAAAGACGCCGCCGATGCGGCCGCTGCATGCCACGGGTTGGCCAGCTCCTCGGGATCGAGTTTCAATTCCACTTCGGCGTGTACGGCGAACGCATCACGGGCGGTCAGTTCCTTGGCCACCTGAGCGGCGGTGTCGGGCGAAAGGCCTTTGCCCTCGAAAATGGCGGTCAGCTCGGCCAATTCGGTGTCGGGAGCCTGCAGCAGTTCGCGACGTTCCTTGGTCAGTAGCGCCTGTTCGCTGTCGCGCTGACTGGACACCGAAACGTATTCACCCAACGCCATCGACACCGCGCCCGCCACCAGGCCCGCCAGTCCGGCGGTGAAGATCGGTCCGCGCTGCGCGGTGGCCCCGGCGACACCGACCACGATGCCGGCCACCGACACGATGCCGTCGTTGGCCCCCAGCACCGCTGCCCGCAACCAATTGAGGCGGTCCATCGCACCGTCGCCGTGTGGCTCGGCCGGATGCGCACCGCGTCCGTCGTCAAGCTGCTCATCAACCACGAGGTAGAGCCAACCGCACCGGCGCGGATCGCGCCAGCAAGCGGAGCCTCACCAAAGACCTACCGCCGCCGGGAGCGGACCCAGAACAGCGCCGCGCCCAGCGCCAGCACTCCGGCGCCCGCGATCGTCGACGTCAGGGGTAGCGCGACGGCCACCACCACGCAACCCAACAGCCCGCACACCGGAACGACTTTGGGTGGCGCGCCTTCGTCGGGGCCCAGCGTGAACGCGGAGGCATTTGCCACCGCGTAGTACACCAGCACCGCGAACGAGGAGAATCCGATCGCGCCGCGCAGATCGACCGTCGCCGCCAGCACGGCGGCTACCGCTCCGACCGCCAGCTCGGCGCGGTGCGGAACCTCGAACCGCGGATGCACCGCGTCCAGTCGACGCGGAAGATGGCCGTCCCGCGCCATCGCCAAGGAGGTGCGGGACACCCCCAACATCAGCGACAACAACGAACCCAGCGCGGCCAGCACCGCGCCGCCGGCGACGAATGGCAGCAACCACGACAGGCCCGTCACGCGCGCCGCCTCCACCAGCGGCCGCGCCGTCGCGGCCAGGCGCCCGGGCCCCAACGCGATCAGCACGGCGACGGCAACCGCGGCGTAGACCGCCACGGTGATCGCCAGCGCGATCCCGATCGCCCGCGGGATGGTGTGTGCCGGATCCCGGACTTCCTCACCCAGGGTGGCGATGCGGGCATAGCCGGCGAACGCGAAGAACAACAATCCCGCCGACTGCAGCACCCCGCCGCCGGATACACCTGCGAAATCGGTCAGCGCGGCGAAATCGCCTGTGTGCGTGCCGAACACCGCCGCGACCACACCCACCAACACCACCAGCACCGCGGTGACGATGATCCGCGAGACCCACATCGACTTGCGCACGCCCAGGTAGTTCACCACCGTCAACGCCACCACAGCGGTGACCGCTATCAGGTGGGCGTGGGCGGGCCAGGCGTACCACCCGACCGTGAGCGCCATCGCCGCACAGGAGGCGGTCTTGCCGACGACAAAACCCCACCCGGCCAGGTAACCCCAGAATTCGCCCAGCCGTTGCCGCCCGTACACGTACGTGCCACCGGATGCGGGATACAACGCGGCCAACCGGGCCGAGGAGGTGGCGTTGCAGTACGCCAACAGCCCCGCCACTGCCAGGCCGACCAGCAAGCCGGCGCCGGCGGCGCGGGCCGCGGGGGCCAGCGCGGCGAAAATGCCGGCACCCAGCATCGAGCTCAACCCGACTACCACGGCGTCGGCGACACCCAGGCTGCGCCGCAACCCTATGCTATTACCGGAGCCGGGTGCCTTCTCTGCGGTCACGTCACCACGCTACGGCGTCACCCCGTGGCGGCGAGCAGCTCGTCGAAGGCGTGGTCCATGCATTCGGCGTACCTGGCCGGGTCGGGCAGGGCATCGCGGTCCGCGGTCGCGCTGATTGACACCGTTCCGTCGTAGCTGGCGACCACGTGGCACAGGTTCAGGCCGCCGATCAGCGGTCCGAGGCCGGCGGCACGCAGCAGGCGGGCGCCGTGGAAGAAGATCGGGACGGTCGGGCCCGGCACGTTCGTGACGGTTGTGTTGGCGACGGTGGGACCGGAGAACGGAAGCACGCTGGCGGCTTTCGCGGTCACCCCGAGCAGGGCCGTCGGCAACGTCGCCACCAGTTCCAGCAGCTGCGTCCTGCTGGAATGCTCGGACTCCGAACGGCTTTCGGCCGTCGATGCGGCGATCGTGGTGAGCCGCTCCAGTGGATCGGCGATATCGGTGCCGAGCGCCTGCAGACGGCCGAACAGCATGTTCCCCTTGCCCCTTTCGTCACCGGCTTCGCGCAGCGAAATCGGGCACGCCGCAACCAGCGATTCGTCGGGCAATTCGTCGTGCCCGGCCAGATATTCGCGTAGCGCGCCGCCGACATAGGCCAGCGCCACATCGTTGACGGTGGCGCCCGGCACCCGCGCCTTGATCGCCTTGAAATCAGCCAGATCGTGAAACCTGGCCTCGAACACCCGGTGCGGTGACACGGTCTGATTGAAGCGGGTCCTGGGCGGAAACGAGGGCCTGCTGCCCTCGGCGACGCTACTCACCACGCCGCCGACCAGCTTGCCCGGCACACCCAGCAGGCCGCGGACGATCTTCGGCGTACTCGAAAGGACGACTCTGCCCGCCCGCAGCGGGTGCAACGCGGCGTTGACAGCCGTGCGGGACAGCAGATCCGAGGTCGAGGGGAGCGGTGCCGGCTGCCACGGGCGGTCCGGACCCGCGGGGCGGGGGCCGTCCGCGGCGAGATCGTGCAGCGCCGCGATCATCTGCACACTCGCCATCCCGTCGACCGCGCAGTGATGCAATTTCAGCGCCATCGCGAAGGAGCCTTTCGGCACACCGGGAACGGCGTTGAGGCCCTCGATGACGGTGATCTCCCACGGCGGACGGCGCAGGTCGATCTGCCGCGCGTGCAGTCGGGCCACCTGAATACACAACTGCCGCCAATCGCCCGGCTGGGGCAGCCCGATGTGCCGGACGTGATACTCGAGATCGAAGTTGGGATCATCGACCCAGTACGGCATGTGCAGTCCGCCCGGTAGCTCGGTCAGGCGGCGCCGAAAAACCTCCGCCAGATGCAGCCGCGCGTCCAGTTCCTCGAGGATTCCCTTGAATGTCACCCTGCCCCCGGGAGCGGTGGACGGGTCGTAAATCAGCAGCATCTGAATCTGCAGCGGCGTCGCCGGACCCTCGGCACGCAGCATCATGTCGTCGCTCCAGCTCAGCTGCTGCACCGCGAGTCCCCCTTGGACGTTCGAGTCCGCTTCGACAGGCGTGTCTCACGGTCGCAACCAATACTGCTCCATCGTTGATGCTGCCGTAACAAATCCGCCATCGAACGTCTCTACGGTGAGGCGGTCCAGCGTCCGCCGATCCACCGCGGACCCCGTACGAAGGAGCTCAGTTGAGCGGAAACGCGGTCCGCCTGCAGGCGATCAACAATGTCGAGGCCTACGTCCCCCCGGCCATCAGCTTCGTGCCGGGCGAAACACCGGGGCAGATCTTCGGCTCCAACGTCTTCACCAAGGCCGAGATGCAGGTACGGCTGCCCAAGTCGGTCTACAAGTCGGTGCTGGCGACCATCGAGAAGGGCGCCAAGCTGGACATTGCGGTCGCCGACTCGGTCGCGGCGGCCATGAAGGACTGGGCCCTGGAAAGGGGTGCCACCCACTACGCCCACGTTTTCTATCCGATGACCGGCCTGACCGCCGAGAAGCACGACAGCTTCCTCGAACCCGTCTCCGACGGGCAGACGCTGGCGGAGTTCGCCGGTAAGACGCTCATCCAGGGCGAGCCGGACGCATCCAGCTTCCCCTCCGGCGGACTACGCAGCACCTTCGAGGCGCGCGGTTACACGGGTTGGGACGTCACTAGCCCCGCCTACATCCTGGAGAACCCGAACGGCAACACACTTTGTATTCCAACAGTATTCGTCTCGATGACCGGTGAAGCGCTGGACTACAAGACGCCGTTGCTGCGTAGTCAGCAGGCAATGGGTGTGCACGCCGAACGGATACTCAAGCTGTTCGGGCACAGCGATCCCGAGAAGGTGGTGTCGTTCTGCGGTCCGGAGCAGGAGTACTTCCTGGTCGACCGGCACTTCTTCCTGGCGCGACCGGACCTGATCAACGCCGGCCGCACCGTGTTCGGCGCCAAGCCACCCAAAGGCCAGGAATTCGACGATCACTACTTCGGTGCGGTGCCCGAGCGTGTCCTGGGCTTCATGATGGACACCGAGCGCGAGCTGTTCAAACTCGGCATACCGGCCAAGACCCGGCACAACGAGGTCGCCCCCGGCCAATTCGAGGTGGCGCCGATGTTCGAACGCGCCAACCTCGCCTCCGACCACCAGCAGCTGCTGATGACGGTCTTCAAGACGATCGCCAAGAAGCACGGCATGGAATGCCTGTTCCACGAGAAGCCGTTCGCGGGGGTGAACGGTTCGGGCAAACACGTCAACTTCTCGGTCGGCAATGCCGAGTTGGGATCGTTGCTGGTGCCCGGCGACACGCCGCACGAGAACGCCCAATTCCTGGTGTTCTGCGCGGCGGTGATCCGTGCCGTGCACAAGTTCGCCGGCCTGCTTCGGGTATCGGTCGCCTCGGCCACCAACGACCACCGCTTGGGTGCCAACGAGGCGCCGCCCGCGATCATCTCCATCTTCCTGGGTGAGCAGCTCGCCGACGTCTTCGAGCAGATCGCCAAGGGTGCGGCGACTTCGTCAAAAGGCAAGGGCACCATGATCATTGGGGTGGACACCTTACCGCCGCTGCCCACGGATCCCGGGGACCGCAACCGCACCAGCCCGTTTGCGTTCACCGGCAACCGATTCGAGTTCCGCGCACCGGGATCCGGACAGACGGTTGCTGTGCCGATGATCATCTTGAACACGATCATGGCCGATTCGTTCGACTATATGGCGACGGTGCTTGAGCAAGCCGTCGAGGACGGCGAGGACTTCGACGCGGCCGTGCAGAAACTGCTCACCGACGTCATCACCGAGCACGGCGCGGTGGTGTTCAACGGTGACGGATATTCGGAGAACTGGCAGATCGAGGCGGCCGAGCGGGGGCTGCCGAACCTCAAGACCACGCTGGACGCCATCCCCGAGCTGATCAAGCCCGAGGCGGTCGAGGTCTTCGAAAAATACGGCGTTTTCAGCGAACGCGAGCTGCACAGCCGCTACGAGGTCCGACTGGAGCAGTACGCGCTGACGATCGCGGTCGAGGCGAAACTGGCGCTGGAGATGGGCACCACGGTCATCCTGCCGGCCGCCATCCGCTACCAAACCGAACTCGCCCAGAACGTCGCGACCCTCAAGGCCGCCGGCATTGAACCGGAAACAACTGCGCTGGAAGCGGTTTCGGCTCCACTCGCCGAGCTCACCGCCGCATTGTCCACCCTGAAGTCGGCTTTGGCGCAGCACTCGGGGAGCTCGGCGCTCGAAGAGGCGACGCACGCCCAAGCCGAGCTGCTGCCCGCGATGGCGGCGGTGCGTGCTGCGGCGGACACCCTGGAAGGTGTTGTCGCCGACGACCTCTGGCCGCTGCCGACCTATCAGGAGATGCTCTACATCCTGTGAGGACCGTCGTCGGGCGTGGGGGCCGGCCGCAACCGCGGACCTGGTGATTCCCGGCCCTCACGTCCGGCGACCTTCGAACGTGATCCGCTCAGTCGGCGAGCGGGTCATAGCTGCCCGGCATCATCGGGACAACGGGCCCGTCCATGAACGTGTCGCCGATGAGAGTGGCAAGTCCGGATGGCCGAAGGACTTCGGATTTCGTTGCGGTGCCCGCGAATCCGAGTGGTCCGGCGCCGAGGGACGAACCGGAGGCGTCAACGGGCGCCTTATCGGGTGAGCAATCCGGGGCGTCGTCCAGCGTGAGGTACTCGTCGCGGTAGCCGCGGGTCTTGGCCGCGCGGCGGCGGCGCCGGCGGGCCTTCGCACTGCCGGTGGCCGTTGCGGCCGCATTTTCGGCGGCGGCGATCCTGGATGCGGGCGCGCCGGCGGTGGCCTTGTTGTGCAGCGAAGGTCCGGGGGTGGGGCGGGGCCCCGGCCCGCCGATCAGATAGGCGAACCCGGAAGACCCGGCAGGCGGCGGCGCCGCCGATGACGTGGCGGCGGCCGTCGTGACCTGGGCCTGGACGCTGACCGCCGGCGCCGCACCGGCGGTCGTCATCGTCGGTGCGGTGCTCGCGACCAGCAGCGCCTCCGGGATTCCCGCGACCACGGCAGGGACCTCAGCGATCAGTTCGGCGGGGGCTGCCGCGATCGCACACAGCGCGGACAGGCCCAATATCATCGGGATCGCGCCGAGTCCGGGCCCGGCGACCGCGGTATACATCGGCGATCCCAGCACCCCAAAGACCGCCGCGTAGGCGAACACGAAGAACAGCGGCATCCACGTGACCGCCGCTGCCGCAGGATCGGACGCGAAGTCGATGATCAGTTGCACCACGGTGCCAATCGGGTTGAGCAGCAGTCCCTTGAGCGCGCGGTACATCTCGGTGAAGTGGTCGGACCAGACCAGCAGTTCTTCGATGGGGTCGGCCGGTGGGGTGGTAACCGCTGCCGCGGGCGCGGCGATAATGTCGGGCGACGGTTCCGCCGGTGCGACCGAAGCCAGGGCCGAATCCGCGACCGATTGATAGACCGCCATTGCCGTAGCGGCCTGGACCCACATCCGGACGTAGTCGGCCTCGTTGAGCGCGATCGGAATTGTGTTGATACCGAAGAAGTTCGTCGCGACCAACGCCGCATGCGCGGCATGGTTGGCCGCGAGTTCGGCCGGCGTGGGCATCGCCGCAAGCGCCGCGGAATAACCGGCCGCCGCGGCCTCGTGCTGCGCGGCGGCCACCGCACTGACCACGCTCGCCCGGGTCAACCAAGCCAGGTAGGGCAGATGGGCCGATGCGTACCTGACCGCGGTCGGTCCGTGCCACGATCCGCCCTGCACGGCCGATAGGGCGGCGGACAACTCGGCCGCCACCTCGGCGTACGCGGCGCCCAGCCCCTGCCACGCCGACGCGGCGGCGACCAGCGATCCGGGCCCCGGACCGCTCCTCAGCAGTGTCGAGTGCACCTCCGGCGGCACGGCCATCCACTCGGTCATCGGCGATCCCAGGGCACGGAACGAGTCACCCGAACCTCTCCTAAGTTTGGTTACCCTAACCTTATTTTGGCTCAGGAGTATTGCACAACCCCGCCCGCAAGTGGATGAAGCATTGGACGCGGCGCGATTGTTCGGGCAGAAAAGTCGGCATGCCCGGGATATGGTGACCCGCAATGCGAAGGCGCGTTTTACTACTGAACCGCTTTGATTGAGGGGTTATCTGATGTCGTTCTTGGTTGCGCTACCGGACATGCTGGGGGCAGCAACCGAGGACTTGGCCAGGCTCGGCTCATCGGTCGCAGCGGTCCATGCCACCGCGGCGTCCTCCACCACCGGGATACTGGCGGCGGCCCAGGATGAAGTGTCGGCGGCCATCGCGGCCCTGTTCTCCGAACACGGGCAGAACTACCAGTCTCTGAGCGCCGAAGCGGCCGCATTCCACCAGCGGTTCGTCCAGGCCTTGGCGGCCGGCTCGACCGCCTACGCGAATGCCGAGGCGGCCAATGCCGCGCCCTTGCAGGCGGTCCTTGATGCCGTGAACGCCCCCATTCAGACATTGACCGGACGCCCACTCGTCGGCAACGGTGCCAATGCCGCGCCCGGGTCCGGGCTCGACGGGGCACCCGGCGGCTGGCTGATGGGTGACGGCGGGGCGGGCGGATCGGGCGCTCCGGGCCAAAAGGGCGGAAACGGCGGTGCCGCAGGACTATTGGGCACCGGGGGTGTCGGCGGCGCCGGCGGCAGCGCGGCCACCACGTTGAGCGCGGGTGGCGCCGGTGGGAACGGCGGGGCGGGTGGTTGGCTGGCCGGCAACGGCGGTAACGGCGGACTCAGCCCGAACACCGTCGGTGGTACCGGCGCCGCGAACGGCACCGGCGGGGGGGGGGGGGGGGGGGGGGGCCCCGGGGGGGGGGGGGGGGGGGGGGGGGTGGGGGGGGGGGGCGGGCGGGCCGGGGGGGGGGGGGGGGGGGCGGG
>NZ_LZKQ01000150.1 GCF_001668675.1 Mycobacterium asiaticum
TCGTCAGCGCTGTCCGCACCCCCATCGGCAAAGGCAAGGCCAACGGTGCCCTGCACGATGTGTTGCCCGCCGACCTGCTAGCCCACAGCCTGCGCGAGGTGGTGGCCCGCACCGGCATAGACCCGGTGCTCGTCGACGACGTCATCGCAGGCGCCGTCACCCAGGTCGGCGGGCAACACATCGTGCAGGGCACCGTTGGCCTTGCCTTTGCCGATGGGGGTGCGGACAGCGCTGACGATAACGGCCTCACGGGACATGGCTCCTCCTTGAGCTGAGTAAACATCACTATACTCAGCTATAACAGCTAGGTATAGTGAAAACAACCCAGACCGAGGAGTGATTTGCGTGACAATGCTGCAGGGGGCTCTGGCCGATCGCGACTCGTGGTCGGCGATCGGGGAGTGCGCGATCGAGAAGACCATGACCGTGGTGGGCACCAAGTCGGCCATGCTGATCATGCGCGAGGCGTACTACGGCACCACCCGGTTCGACGACTTCGCCCGCCGGGTCGGCATCACCAAGGCCGCGACCGCGGCCCGGCTGGCCGAACTGGTCGAGCTCGGCCTGCTGGCCCGCCGGCCCTACCGCGACCCCGGGCAGCGTAGCCGCGACGAGTATGTACTCACCGAGGCCGGCGTCGAATTCATGCACGTGGTGTGGTCGATGTTCCAGTGGGGGCAGCGGCACCTGCCGGGCCGGCATCGGCTGCGGCTCACGCATGTGGGGTGCGGAGCCGATGCCGCGGTGGAGATACATTGCACCCAAGGGCATTTGGTCGGTCCGGACGAGCTCGGCATGAAGCTGGCCAGGTCTTCGTAGTTGCCGAGTGTGCGGAGAATGCCACGCCGCACGGCGTGTCGGCGTACATTTGCGCACCTTCGGCGAACGCCGGGTCAGGTCTCCCTGAGCGCAGCCAGCAGTCGCCGGGCCGCGGTTACCCGGCGCACCGCGGTACCGGTCAGCGCGTCCAGCGCACACTCGGGGTCGGCCGGCGGGCCCATGTGCCCGCAGCCGCGGGGACAGTTTTCGATCGCCTCGGCCAGGTCGGCGAACGCCAACAGCACGTCATCGGGCTTGATGTGGGCCAGTCCGAACGAGCGGATGCCCGGCGTGTCGATCACCCAACCGCCGTTCTCCAGCGGCAGGGCCACCGACTGAGTCGACGTGTGCCGCCCCCGGCCGATATCGGTGACCACGCCAACCGCCCGGTCAGCCTCTGGCACAAGACGATTCACCAACGTTGACTTGCCCACCCCGGAATGACCGAGCAGCACCGTGATCTTGCCGGGAAGCAACTCCGCGACCGCAAGCAGCGGATCGTCGACCCCGGCGGCGACCACCGTCAAGTCCAGGTCGACGAACTGCTCGGCGAACGGCCCGGGTGGGGCCAGGTCCGTCTTCGTCAGGCACAGGATCGGCCGCAGTCCGCCGGCGTAGGCCGCGATCAGCGCCCGGTCGACCAGCCCGGTGCGGGGCGGCGGGTCGGCCAGCGCCACCACCATCAGCAGTTGGTCGGCGTTGGCGACCACCACCCGTTCGGTCGGGTCGGTGTCGTCCGCGGTGCGCCGCAACACCGTTCGTCGCGTCCCACGCCGCACGATGCGGGCCAGCGTGTCGGTGCGCCCGGACAGATCGCCCACGATGTCGACATCGTCACCGACGACGATCGGGGTGCGGCCGAGTTCACGCGCGCGCATCGCGGTGACGCGGCGATCCGGGCGCCCGCCCAGTACACAGCCCCAGCGGCCCCGGTCGACACTGACCACCATGGCGGCCTCGGCGTCGGCGTGCAGCGGACGGGTCTTGGTCCTGGGCCGCGTCCGTTTCCCGGCGCGGACCTTGACGTCGGACTCGTCGTAGTCGCCAGGCCTCAAGCGCCGGACTCCGTATCGTCGCCGGACACCATCTCGCGCCAGAGCTGCGGGAATTCCGGCAGCGTCTTCGTCGTCGCGGCAATGTCGTCGACCTCGACGCCAGGCACCCGCAGGCCGACGATCGCGCCGGCCATCGCCATCCGGTGGTCGGCGTAGGCGCGCCAGAGCCCGGAGTGCAGTGGGGTCGCGGTGATGACGAGGCCGTCGGGCGTCTCCTGGCAGTCACCGCCGAGGCGGTTGATCTCGGCGCTCAGGGCGGCGAGCCGGTCGGTTTCGTGGCCGCGCAGGTGCGCGATGCCGCTGAGGTGTGACACCGACCCGGCCGTGGCCAACGCCGCCAGGGCGGCCACCGACGGGGTAAGCTCGCCGACATCGCGCAGGTCGACGTCAAAGCCGTCGTATCCTTCCGAGCCGCGCACCTCCAGCAACGAATCAGACTGTGAAACAACGGCATTCATCTTCTGTAGGACATCGAGGATGTGTTCGGCCGGCTGCACGCTGGCCGCCGGCCAGCCGGTGATGCGCACCGCGCCGCCGGTGACGACGGCGGCGGCCAGGAAAGCGACGGCATTGGTCAGGTCGGGTTCCACCTGCCAGTGCCGGGCGTGGACCGCGCCCGGGAGGACCCGCCAGGTATTGGCGGCCGAGTCGTCGACGTCCACTCCGGCCTGCCGCAGCATCGCCACCGTCATCGCGATATGCGGTGCCGACGGCAAGGACGAGCCCGTGTGCCGCACGGTCAATCCGTCGGTGAACGACGCCCCGGCCAGCAGCAGGCCCGAGACGAACTGGGACGACGCCGAGGCGTCGATCGCGACGGCGCCGCCCGCGACGGATCCGCTGCCCTGCACCCGGAACGGCAGTCCGGTTCCGTCGACGACGACGCCCAGGCCGCGCAACGCTTCCAGGAGCGGTGCGATGGGGCGGGCCCGAGCCTGCTCGTCGCCGTCGAACACGACGGGGACGGAGCTGAGTGCGGCCAATGGCGGTACGAACCGCAGCACCGTGCCGGCCAGGCCGCAGTCGACCCGGGCATCGGGACCCGGTGCGATGCCGCCGCCGACCGTCAACTCGGTGCCGGCTCCGTCGACGTCGAGGCCTAGCGCGGCCAGCGCGCCGATCATCAGGTCGGTATCGCGGCTGCGCAGCGCACCGGTGATCGTGGAACTGCCCTGGCCCTGGGCCGCCGCCAGCGCCGCCAGCACGAGCGTCCGATTGGTCTGCGATTTCGAGCCTGGCACGGTCACGGTCGCGTGCACCGGTGCCGTGGTGGACGGGGCCTGCCATGCGCTCACCGGTCCATCATTGCGTGTCGGCCCGGTCAGGCAACATGGAGATATGTGCGGGCGCTTCGCAGTGACTACCGACCCGGCCTTGCTGGCCGAGAAGATCAAGGCGATCGACGAGGCCACGGGCGCCTCTGAAACGGGCGCGGGGCCGAATTTCAACGTCCCGCCCACCACCACCATCGCCACCGTGGTGACCCGGCACAACGAGCCCGACGACGAGGCCACGCGCCGCGTGCGGCTGATGCGCTGGGGGCTGCTGCCACCTTGGGTCAAGGCAGGGTCGGACGGGGCGCCGGACACGAAGGGCCCGCTGCTGATCAACGCCCGAGCCGACAAGGTCGCCACCTCGCCCGCTTTCCGCAATTCGGCCAAAAGCAAGCGCTGCCTGGTGCCGATGGACGGCTGGTACGAGTGGCGCGGCAGCTTGGCAGGGCCGAAGGGCAAGAAAGGCGGTAAGACACCGTTTTTCATGCACCGGGAGGATGGCGGTTTGGTGTGTATGGCCGGTCTGTGGTCGGTCTGGAAGCCACACAAAGAGGCCGATCCCTTACTGAGCTGCACCATCATCACCACCGACGCGGTGGGCGAGCTGGCCGGGATCCACGACCGGATGCCGCTGATGCTGGGTGAGGCGGACTGGGACGCCTGGCTGAATCCGGACGCTCCGCTCGATGAGAAGTTGCTGTCCCGCCCGCCCGACGTCAGCGGCATTGCGCTGCGGCAGGTGTCGACGCTGGTCAACAGCGTCCGCAACAACGGCCCGGAGTTGCTGGAGCCGGCCGAAGCCGAGCCGGAGCAGATCACGTTGCTGTGAAAGCTAGCGGGGCAGCCGTCCCTCGACCATCACGCAGTGCGGGACCCCGGCGTCGTCCTCTATTGGCGCGCGGCGCCGATAGCGGGCCATCATGTCGTGCACCTCGAGTTCGTCCGCCCGCCAGCCGTGTTCGCGCAGCCAGTCGGCTAGCTCGCGCCGCTTTTCGTCGAAGAAGAGGTTCGGCGTGTCCGGGAGGTCTCCACCGTTGCGGATCATCACGTCCCGGATCTCGGTGAAAAAGCTGCCGAGCCGAGTCAGGTTCTCCGGCCGAAAAAATGCGGCGTTGAGTGCGTCGACGGCGATCCGGCTGCCCGGCGCGCTCAGGGCGTGCAGGCGGTCGAGCAGTAACTCCTGCGCGCTGGCCGGCAGGTAGGCCAGCAAGCCCTCCATCGACCAGGCGGTCGGCAAGGCAGGGTCGAATCCGGCCTCGCACAGGGCCTTTGGCCAGTCGGTACGTAGGTCGATCGGCAGGGAAACCCGCCGTACCGCCGGCTCGGCGCCGTGAGCTCGCAGCGTCTCGTCCTTGAACTCCAACACCTTTGGCTGATCTATCTCGTAAACGACCGCATCGGCGAGCCATTGCAGCCGCCACGCGCGGGCGTCCAGTCCGGCGGCCAGGATCACCGCCTGCCGGATGCCCGCCGCGGTTGCCGCGCTGAAGAAATCGTCGAACCATCTGGTCCGCGACGCGACGTAGTCTTGCTGCGCCCGCACGCCGCGCACGACGTGTGGGTCGGTCTCCTGCAGCCGCGCCATCAATTCTTCGCTGAACTCCGAGTTCGGAATTCCGCGAACGGCCACCGCGTCGAGGAAGACCTGCGCGTAGGGATCGGTGAACAACCGGTCCGGGCGGACGTTCTCCCGGGCTCGCCATTCAGCCGCTCCGAGGGCGGTAGCCCCCACGCTCTCGCCCACGCCCCACGTGTCGTCAGCAGTTCTGGCCATAGGTGATTCTGGCCCGGTTCGCCCGCGCAAACAACGCCTAGCATTTCAGGTGTGACCGGCAAGTACACCTACACTTTCGAAGACATTCAGGACCGGCCCGTCGCGGTGATCGGGGCGGGAACGCTGGGGCCCAGGATTGCGCTGATGCTCGCCAGCCGCGGCGGGACCGTTCAGATCTACGCCCGCCGCGCCGAGCAGCGCGCCGACGCCGTCCGGTATGTGACCGACAACCTGCCGAAATTGTTGCAAGACAGGGGCTTTGGCGAGCTAGGCACCGCGGTCGGGACCGGTTCGCTCCAGGAAGCGCTGGATGGCGCCTGGCTCGCCGTGGAGTCGGTGCCGGAACGACTCGACATCAAGATCCCGCTGTGGGGCGAAGTCGACCAGGCCGCACCGCCGGACACCATCTTCGCCACCAATTCGTCGTCGTTCCCGTCGCGGCTGATGGCCGAAAATATTCGCGACAAAACCAGGCTGTGCAACACGCACTTCTACATGCCGCCGCAGTTCAACGCTTTGGACCTGATGTCGGACGGACAGACCGACCGCGGCCTGCTCGACACGCTGCTGGCCGTCCTGCCCGAGTTCGGGGTGCACCCCTTCGAAGCCCGCAGGGAGTGCACCGGCTTCATCTTCAATCGGGTCTGGGCCGCCATCAAGCGCGAATCGCTGGCCGTCGTCGCCGAAGGCGTAGCCCGCCCGGAAGACGTCGACGGCATGTTCAAGGTCAACTGGGGCGTACCGGCCGGACCGTTTCAGATGATGGACATCGTGGGCCTGGACGTCGTACTCGACATCGAAAACAACTACGCGCAGGAGTTTCCGCACCTGCCCAAGAGCGTGCGCGAACTGCTGCAGTCCTACGTCGACGCAGGCAAGCTGGGGGTCAAGACGGGCCAGGGGTTTTACAACTACCGGTGACACCCGCCGGCGCGAGGGTAGCCTCGCGCACATGACCGCTCTGAGCGCCAACCTCGTCGCCTCGAAAGAACGCGACCCCGACCACATCGCCCTGCGCCTGGACGATCTGCAGATGACCTTCGCCGAACTCGATTCCGCGGCGGCGCGGGTGGCCACTCTGCTGGAGCGCGCCGGCATCGAACCCGGCGACCGGGTCGGGATCATGCTGCCCAACATCCCGGCGTTCGCCGTCGCCTTCTACGGAATCCTGTACCGCGGCGCGGTCGCCGTTCCGATGAACCCGCTACTCAAGGGCCGCGAGGTGGCCTTCTACCTGTCCAACAGTGGGTCCAAGGCCTTGTTCGCCACCCCGTTGTTCGCCGACGCGGCCACCGCCGGAGCCGGCGAAGTGCAGGCCGAGTGCTGGCTGGTCGACGACGCGGCCCTGGCCGAGCTGATTGCCGACGTGCCCGCCCAAGCACCGGTCGACCGCGCCGACGACGACGTCGCGGTCATCCTGCACACCTCCGGCACCACCGGAAAACCCAAGGGCGCCACCCTCACTCACGGCGGGTTGAGCCGCAACGCCGAGCTGACCGTCCGCACGCTGATCGAGATCGGTCCCGACGACGTGGTGATGGGCTGTCTTCCGCTGTTCCATGTTTTCGGGCTCACCTGTGGTCTCAACGGCGCGATTCTGGCGGGCGCGACGCTGACGCTGATACCGCGGTTCGACCCGCGCAAAGCGCTGGAGGTGATCAAGCGGGACGGCGTCACGGTATTCCAGGGCGTGCCCACGATGTACGCCGCGCTGCTCAGCCTGGCCGATGAGACCGGACCAGAAGCCACGGCGAGCCTGCGCGCCTGTGTCTCCGGCGGCGCCTCGATGCCGGTCCAGGTTTTGACCGACTTCGAAAAAGCGTTTGACTGCATCATTTTGGAGGGCTACGGACTTTCCGAAACTTCGCCGGTCGCCTCGTTCAACCATCCGGACCGCCCCCGCAAACCGGGTTCGATCGGCACCCCGGTGGAAGGGATTGAGATGCGGGTGGTGGACGTCAACGGCGCCGAGGTCGCTCAGGGCGAGCCGGGCGAGATCCAGATCCGCGGCCACAACGTCATGAAGGGCTACTGGAACCTGCCCGACGCCACCAAAGCCACCATCTCCGGAGACGGCTGGTTGTCCACCGGTGACATCGGTCGCGTCGACGAGGACGGCTACTTCTTCATCGTCGACCGCACCAAGGACATGATCATCCGCGGCGGCTACAACGTGTATCCGCGCGAAATCGAAGAAGTGCTCTACGAACACCCGGCCGTGGCGGAAGCAGCCGTCGTCGGCGTCCCGCACGACGAGCTCGGCGAGGAGGTCGGCGCGGCGGTGGCGCTGAAGAAGAACTCCGACGCCGAGCCCGACGAACTGCGTGAGTTCGTCAAAGACCGGGTCGCCGCCTACAAGTACCCGCGCCGGATCTGGCTCGTCGACGAACTGCCGAAGGGCCCGACCGGCAAGGTGCTCAAGCGCGAAATCAAAGCCCCGCCAAGCTAGGCCAGGATGTCGGCGGTGGTTGCCTCGGTCAGCCGGATCAGATCCCGGGGCGCCACGGAAACGTCCCAGCCCCGCCGGCCCGCGCTGCAGAAGATGCGGTCCCAGCCGAGCGCGCTTTCGTCGACGACGGTGGGCAGTTGCCTGCGCTGCCCCAACGGCGAAACTCCGCCGACCACATAACCGGTGGCACGCTGCACCGCCGCGGGCTGGGCCATCACGGCCTTGGCCACGCCCAGCGCCGCCGCGGCCGCTTTCAGCGACAACTTCGACGGCACCGGCACGACTGCCACCGCCAACCCGTCGGGCACCGCGATCACCAAGGTCTTGAAGATCTGCTCTGGCGCAATGTCACCGGCATCGGTCAACGCGCTGACCGCCGCCGCCCCGAACGACTGCTCGCGCGGGTCGTGGCTGAACTTCACCACCTCATGCGGCACCCCGGCTTTGACCAGCGCCGCAATCGCGGGGGTAGCGGATGCGGCCACGTCTATTAGGGAACCGAACTAGGGGCCGGAGTATCCCGGCGGGTTCACACCGTCCACCCAGAAGTCGACGCCGAGCTCGCCACCGGGCACGCAGTTGTATACCGACAGGTCGGTGACACCGGACTCCACCAGCACGTCCTCACACAGCAGCGTGTTTCCGGTGTACTCGCGCGAGGGCTTGTTGAGGATGACGTAGGCCGCGTCCGAATACACCTCGGGCTTGCGGGCGCGTCCCATCGCCTCGTCGCCGCCGAGCAGGTTCTGCACCGCGGCCGTGGCCACCAGCGTGCGCGGCCACAAGGTGTTCGATGCGATGCCCTCGTCCCGCATCTCCTCGGCGATTCCCAACGCGCACAACGTCATTCCGAATTTAGCCATCATGTACGCCGTCGGCTTCAACCACTCCTTGTCCAGCAGCACCGGCGGCGACAACGTCAGGATGTGCGGGTTCTCCCGGCCCTTCAGGTGCGGGATGCAGGCTCGCGACACCGCGTACGTGCCGCGCACCTGGATGCCGTTCATCAAATCGAAGCGCTTCATCGGCACGTCGGTGATCGAGCCCAGATTGATGGCCGACGCGTTGTTGACGACGATGTCGATGCCGCCGAACTGCTCCACGGCCTTGGCTACGGCGGACTCGACCGACTCCGGGTCGCGCACGTCGCCGACGATCGGCAAAGCCTGTCCGCCGGCTTCCTCGAGTTCCTTGGCAGCGGTGTACACCGTGCCCGGCAGCTTGGGGTGCGGCTCGGCGGTCTTGGCGATCAGAGCGATGTTGGCACCGTCTTGAGCGGCACGTTTGGCGATCGCCAGGCCGATACCGCGGCTGGCGCCGGAAATGAACATGGTCTTACCTTTGAGGGACATGGCGTCACACTAATACTCGCTCCGATCGCAAATTGCATGGGTCGCCGGTGCCGTACCGCGCGCGGGTTTGCCGGCAGGCGCGGGAAATAGACCGTCGCAAATTCCCGTTACTCAGGGCGGCGCCTGCACATGTCGGCCGCGGGCCTTAGATTGGGGAGGAGGAATCCCGGTGTCAACTGCGACGAGCCTGTTGGGTGCGGAGTGGTTGGACCGCGACACCGCAATCGAAGGGACCGTGTTAATCAAAATGGCCGACATCGATGGCGTGGCGGGGTCCGAGGTTGTCGAGGCCAAGCCGCCCGAGACCGACGCGGAGTTGACGGCGCGCTTCGAGCGCGACGCGATTCCGCTGCTAGACCAGCTCTACGGCGGTGCCCTGCGGATGACGCGCAATCCCGCCGACGCTGAGGACCTGCTGCAGGAAACGATGGTCAAGGCCTACGCCGGCTTCCGTTCTTTCCGCGAAGGCACCAATCTCAAGGCGTGGCTGTACCGGATCCTCACCAATACCTACATCAACAGCTACCGCAAGAAGCAGCGGCAGCCCTCGGAATATCCGACCGAGGAGATCACCGACTGGCAGTTAGCCGCAAACGCCGAGCATTCCTCGACGGGGCTGCGGTCGGCCGAGGTCGAGGCGTTGGAGGCGCTTCCGGACACCGAAATCAAGGCGGCTCTGCAGGCGTTGCCGGAAGAGTTCCGGATGGCCGTTTACTATGCCGATGTCGAAGGTTTTCCGTACAAGGAGATCGCCGAGATCATGGGTACCCCGATCGGTACCGTGATGTCCCGTCTCCACCGGGGGCGGCGTCAGCTGCGTGATTTGCTGGCTGATGTCGCAAAGGACCGGGGCTTCACCCGCGGTCAGCAAGCGCACGAGGAGGTGTCGTCATGAGTGAGATCACTGGCTCAACCGGCTCCTGCTCCAGCAATCACGAGTCGCACCTGGGCTGCGCGCAGGTCATCGCCCAGATCTGGACCCTGCTCGACGGCGAATGCCAGCCGGACGAGAAGGCGATCCTGCAGCGGCACCTCGACGCGTGCCCGGGCTGCTTGCAGCACTACGGGCTGGAGGAGCGGATCAAGGAATTGATCGCCACCAAATGCAGTGGTGAGAAGGCGCCCGAACGGTTACGGGAACGCCTGCGCCTCGAGATCCGCCGCACCACCATCGTGCAGACGGAAATCGAGACTCAGTAAGCCAGACTCAGGCGTTGGGCCGCTTGCCGTGGTTCGCCTTGCTGTACTTGCGGTCACGCTTCTTGCGGCCACGCTTGGCCATGGTCGAACCTCGTTTCGTCTGATTTAGCGCAAATGCGGGCGGCCGCGGGCCGCTCAATTGATACCCATTGTCTCATGCGCAGGCCGACGCGCCCTCATCAGCCCGCGCGACATCGGTCTCACCGGCCTTATGGTTCGATATACGCAACAAACCGGCCGAAACGAGTGGGGTGATGATGTCCGAGGAGGTTCGCGCCGAAATCGTGGCCAGCGTGCTCGAAGTCGTGGTCAACGAAGGCGACCAAATCGGTCAGGGTGACGTCGTCGTGCTGCTGGAGTCCATGAAGATGGAGATTCCCGTGCTGGCCGAGGTCGCCGGAACCATCAGCAAGGTGAACGTGTCGGTGGGTGACGTCATCCAGGCCGGCGACCTCATCGCCGTCATCAGCTAGCCCCTCGCCCGTTGTCCACTCTCGGTAATCTGCTCGCCGAGCACACCGTCCTGCCCGGCAATGCCGTCGACCACCTGCACGCCGTGGTGGGGGAGTGGCAGCTGTTGGCCGATCTGTCGTTCGCGGACTACCTGATGTGGGTGCACCGCGACGACGGTGTGCTGGTGTGTGTGGCGCAGTGCCGGCCGAATACGGCGCCGACGGTGCTGCAGACCGACGCGGTGGGCAGCACCGTTCCCGAGGACCAGCTGCCGCTGGTTGCCAAGACCTTCGCCACCGGCGAAGCGGTGCCGGAAAGCGAAGCGGGCGAACAGTATTCGTGGCCATTGCCGGGACCGAACGTGTCCGCCTCGCCGGTGCGTTACCGCGATCAGGTGGTGGCAGTGCTCACACAGCACCAGACCGAACTGGCCGCCGAGCGCATGTCCGGGCACCTGGAAACCGCCTACCGGGAGTGCGCCACGGACCTGCTGCAGATGATCGCCGAGGGCACCTTCCCTGACGTCGGTGACGTGGCGATGTCACGCTCGACGCCGCGGGCCGGGGACGGCTTCATCCGGCTGGACGTGGACGGCATCGTCGCCTATGCCAGCCCCAACGCGTTGTCGGCCTATCACCGGATGGGGCTGACCAGCGATTTGGAAGGCCACAACCTGATCAAGGTCACCCGGCCGCTGATTTCGGACCCGTTCGAGGCGCAGGAGGTGGCCGAGCACGTCCTCAACCTGCTGGCCGGCGGGTCGAGCATGCGGATGGAGGTTGACGCGGGCGGCGCCACCGTCCTGCTGCGCACCCTGCCGCTGGTGGTGCGCGGGGAGAACGTCGGCGCGGCCATCCTGATCCGCGACGTCACCGAGGTGAAACGGCGGGACCGGGCATTGATCTCCAAGGACGCCACGATCCGCGAGATCCACCACCGGGTGAAGAACAACCTGCAGACCGTGGCGGCGCTGTTGCGACTTCAGGCCCGCCGGACCGTCAACGCCGAGGGGCGCGAGGCGCTGATCGAGTCGGTGCGCCGGGTGTCCTCGATTGCGCTGGTACACGACGCGCTGTCGATGTCGGTCGACGAACAGGTCAACCTCGACGAGGTCATCGACCGGATCCTGCCGATCATGAACGACGTGGCGTCGGTGGACCGGCCCATCCGGATCAACCGGGTCGGCGACCTGGGTGTGCTGGATTCCGACCGGGCGACCGCGCTGATCATGGTCATCACCGAACTGGTGCAGAACGCCATCGAGCACGCCTTCGACCCGACGGCCACGGGCGGATCGGTGACCATCCACGCCGAACGCTCCGCGCGGTGGCTGGACGTGGTGGTGCACGACGACGGACGCGGCCTGCCCGAAGGGTTCAGCCTGGAGAAGTCGGACAGCCTGGGCCTGCAGATTGTGCGCACGCTGGTGTCCGCGGAATTGGACGGCACGCTGGGTATGCGCGAGGGTGCCGACCGCGGCACCGACGTGGTGCTACGGGTGCCGATCGGGCGGATGGGGCGCCTGTTTGTTTGAGCGCGCAGCAATACGGCCCCGACAGAAACTGTCGGGGCCGCAAAGCTGCTTAGCCGAGTTGTCAGACTCCGCTGCGGGCCTTCGTCCGGGCGTTACGACGCTTGAGTGCACGCCGCTCGTCTTCGCTCATCCCACCCCAGACGCCCGAGTCCTGGCCGGTATTCAGAGCCCACCCGAGACACTCAGTGGTCACTGGACACCGATTACAGACCAGTTTCGCGTCAGCGATCTGCGCGAGTGCCGGGCCGCTGTTCCCCACCGGGAAGAACAGCTCCGGATCCTCGTCACGGCAGACCGCCCTGTGGCGCCAATCCATTAGTTGCTACTCCTCACTATGTGCGCAGCACTGCGCACGGGCGATTTTCCCTTGCCGGTTTCCTTGCTGTTGAGCGTGCGCAAGAAAGGTTTCCGTACCTCTGCATATCTCTGCATGCAACCTTTTGATCGTTTCACAGGCTCAACAGATGTCAATAGTGTTACGTGGGCCCGTGGGGTATCTCACTTCAACGAACTCTTACCTAAGCCCTTACTCCGTTGTACTACACTACCTGGGAAATTTCGCCCCACAATTTCGTCGCGGGCTTGTCACATCTTAGATTTCCGCAGGTCACGGCCTAATTCGGCGGTGGCGCTACAACTGCCAATGCATCCGGAACAGCCCGGAACGTCATGGATTCGCGCAGCCCGAGGTATTCCCCGTCGAACTGGCAGGCGGCGGGTGACGTCATGCTGCTAACCCGCACGTAATCCACGTCGTCGTCGCGAATCAGCTGTGGGGCCTCCAGCTTCGGACGCTTGGCGAGCAACTGGCGGAGCAGCCTCAGCGTCGGGACGACCCTCATCTCGGTCAGCGCGAACAGCCCGAGGCCCGACTCGAAGCTGCAGCCGGGGTTGGTCACCATCGGGCGGTTGTTGCTGTAGGTCCACGGGTTGGTGTTGGACACCCACGCGAAGTGCACGCCCGAGACGGGCTGTCGACCGGGGAGTTCGAGGATCAGGTTCGGTTCCCGGCGGCGAAACCGCAGGGTGACCGGCACCGCGACCCGCCAATACCGCAACGGCGTCACCTTGACGCCCCTGCTGCGCTCGGCCTGCACCGCCTCCACGACCTCGGCGTCGACGCCCATGCCGGCATTGACCAGCGCCCAGATCTCACCGCAGTCGATGAGTCCGATGCGGCGCCATCGCCCGGTACGCCCGTAGTCGTCCAGCAATGCCACGAGTTGCTCCAGGGCCGGGGCCGGATCTTTCGGTATCCCCAGCGCCCTGGCCAGCACGTTCGCCGATCCGCCCGGCACGATCCCGACCGCGGGAATCGGCCCGGTCGGCTGCGTGCCGGGCCGGCCCAGCATGCCGTTGACCAGACCGCTGACCGTTCCGTCGCCGCCGTGCACGACGACCAGGTCGTATCCGTCGGCAACCGCGGACCGCCCGAGTTCCTCGGCGTGACCGATGCGTTTGGTCTCTTCGACGGTGAGCTGCAGGCGGCGGCTCAAAGTTTGGGTCACGAGGTCGCGAGCGGCCGGTGTGATAGTGCTGGCGGTCGGGTTCACGATCAACATGGCACGCATGGCAGTCGAGCTTATTCGGTGCGGATAACGATTTACGCTGGCGCTGTGACCGATCGCCCTCCCGCCGCAGTGCGCCGAGCCGGATTCATCGTTGCCGCCGAAGGGGTGGCGGCGCTGGTGGTGGCCGCGGTACTCGTCATTCGTGGCATCGCCGGAGCCGACCAGCACGTCGTCAACGGGTTGGGCACCGCGGTGTGGTTCGTGCTGGTTGGCGGCGCGGTACTGGCCGGCGGCTGGGCGCTGACGACCGGCAAGCGCTGGGGCCGCGGACTGGCGGTATTCACCCAGTTGTTGCTGCTGCCAGTGGCCTGGTACGTGGCGATCGGGTCACATCGCCTCATGTTCGGGATCCCACTGGGCCTGGTGGCCGTGGCGACGCTGGGGCTGCTGTTCAGCGCGCCTGCGGTGCGCTGGGTCGCCGGCGGTGATCAGGAAGGTCCCGCCAACGCGGCCAGCTCCGACCCGGACACCCGGTAGGTGGTCCACTCGGTCTGCGGTTGCCCCCCAACGCCGTCGTACAGCGCGATCGCATCGACGTTCCAGTTCAGCACCGCCCACGACAGCCGCGTGTAGCCGTTGCGGACGCACTCGCCGGCCAGCGTCGCCAGCAAACCGCGGGCCAAGCCGCGGCGGCGAAAGCGGGGCCGTACGTAGAGATCCTCGAGGTAGATCCCCGGCACTCCGTCCCAGGTGGAGAAGTTCAGGAACCACAACGCCATCGCGGCGATCTCGCCGTCGATTTCGGCGACGTGTCCTCGCACCGTCGCAGAATCGCCGAAAAGTGCGGCGGACAATTGATTTTCGGTCACATTGCATTCGCCGGCGGCGTGCTCGAATTCGGCGAGTTCGTGAATCATGGCGGTGATGTCGGAAACATCGGCCGCCGTCGCGTGACGAATCGTCTCGGTCATTGCTCGACCCCCAGTGCGGTCAATATGGTCGCGAATTTCGTTGTGGTTTCCTCGAGTTCGTCGTCGGGGTCGGATTCGGCGACGATCCCGCCGCCGGCGTGCGCCCGTGCCGTGCGCCGGTCGGCCGACAACTCCGCGCACCGAATGGCGACCACCCACTCGCCGTCGCCGCGGGCGTCGCACCAACCGACGGCGCCGGCGTAGAACCCACGATCGCCTTCCAGTTCGGCGATCAGCTCGGTTGCCGCGGCGGTCGGTACACCGCCGACGGCGGGGGTCGGATGCAACGCCAGCGCGAGATCGATTGCGGTGGTTGCGGTATCGCGCAGCCGGCCGATGATCGGGGTGCACAGGTGCCACACCGCGGCGGTGCGGCTCAACTGCGGTTCGGCGGCAATCGTCAGTTCGGCGCAGAGGGGCTCCAGGGCCGCGCGCATGGTGTCGATGACCAGTTGGTGCTCGTGCCGATTCTTGTCCGAACCGGCCAGCGCCGCGCCGTTGGCGGCGTCGGTGTCGGGGTCGGGGGAGCGCGGCGCTGAACCGGCGAACGGGCGGCATACGACCCGGTCAGCGGATCGCGCGACCAGAAGTTCCGGGCTGGCGCCCACCAGCACGGCGCCGGCGTGGTCCGCACCGGCGGGGGTGAGGTCGACGAGATAGCCGTATGCGGTCGGGTCGGCGGTCACCAGCCTGCTCAGGACGGTGCGGCCGTCGAGCTCGGCGTCCGCGGTCAGCTGTAGGGCGCGAGCCAGCACCACCTTGGACAGCGGATTGTCCGTCGCGCCCAGCTGAACGCGGGCGCGGGCGATCCGCCGTCGATGTTCCTCGGGCGGGGGCACGGCGGCGTCGACGCGCACGGCAGGCAGCGGCCCGGACGGCCACTCGGGCAGGGCGTCGACGCGGCGCAGGGCGTCGGGCACCTGCAGCGCGGCCGGCCGGCTGACGTCAAAGGGTAACGCGCCCAATATTATTGGAGCTTCGCCAGCGCGCAGCGCGGCCTGCGCCGCGGCGATGTCGGAAAAGCCGGCGCGTACCCCTGCGGCGAGCAGGGTGCCGCTCGGCCCGCTCAGCGCGAACGTCGGCTCGTCGGAGGTCACAGGTACCCGTGACCGGTCAGCCCAAGCGTCGCGAGCTGACGAACGCCGTGTTCGTACCCGCAGACCGCGACCGAGGCGGTAACCATGCCGAACCGGCTGCCCTCTTGAAGCGGTAGCTCCACCCAGCGGGTGATCACCGCGCGCGAGAAGTGCCCGTGGCTGACGAACAGCACATCTCGCGTCTCGATGTGCTCGAGCGCCATCGCGACGGCTTTGTCGGCGCGATCGCTGACCTGCTGCACGGTTTCGCCGTCGGGGCAGCCGTGGGTCCACACCAGCCAGTCGGGCTCGGTTTCCTGGATCTGGGGCGTCGTCAGGCCTTCGTATGACCCGTAATCCCATTCGGCGAGCAGGGGAGACACCTCGTCGACCCGCAACCCGGCCAGTTCCGCGGTGACCAGGCACCGGGTGCGGGGGCTGCTGATCACCAGCGGGTCTTCGAGTTTGAGTGCCTGCAACACCCCCGCTGCCAGCACCGCCTGGTCGCGGCCGACATCGGTCAACGCGATGTCGGTGCGGCCGGTGTGCTGGCCCGACTTCGACCACTCGGTCTCACCGTGGCGCAGCAGAAGCAGTCGATGGTGAGGCACGCCCATGCCGACCGATTCTGCCTGAGACACGCCGGGGCTGTGGCGGGCCCGCCCCCGGAGCCCCAACATGGGGTACATGCCAGGATGGGCACTGTGACTGACATGCGCGTACTGGCTGTGGCAAACCAGAAGGGCGGTGTGGCCAAGACGACGACGGTCGCTTCGCTCGGTGCGGCGATGGTGGACAAGGGCAAACGGGTGCTGCTGGTCGATCTGGATCCGCAGGGCTGTCTGACGTTTTCGCTGGGCCAGGATCCGGACAAGCTGGCGGTGTCTGTGCATGAGGTGTTGCTCGGTGAGGTGGAACCCGACGCCGCGCTGGTGCCGACCACCGAGGGAATGACATTGCTGCCGGCCAACATCGATCTGGCGGGCGCCGAGGCGATGCTGCTGATGCGGGCCGGGCGCGAGTACGCGCTCAAGCGGGCGCTGGCCAAACTCGCCGACGACTTCGACGTGGTGATCATCGACTGCCCGCCGTCGCTGGGTGTGCTCACCCTCAACGGGCTGACCGCGGCCGACGAGGTCATCGTCCCCTTGCAGTGCGAGACGCTGGCGCATCGCGGTGTGGGCCAGTTCCTGCGCACCGTCTCCGACGTCCAGCAGATCACCAACCCCAACCTGCGTCTGTTGGGCGCGCTGCCGACGCTGTATGACTCGCGGACCACTCACACCCGGGACGTGCTGGTCGACGTCGCGGACCGGTATTCGTTGCCGGTGCTGGCGCCGCCGATTCCGCGGACCGTGCGCTTCGCCGAGGCCAGCGCGTCGGGCTCGTCGGTGCTGTCCGGGCGCAAGAACAAGGGTGCGCTGGCCTACCAGGAGCTGGCGCAGGCGCTGCTCAAGCACTGGAAGACCGGCAAAGCGCTGCCGACGTTCACCGCCGGCACCATGTGCCAGAGGTACAGCGCCATCACGTTGTCGTTGACCAGAGACAGCGTGCCC
>NZ_LZKQ01000151.1 GCF_001668675.1 Mycobacterium asiaticum
CCCGTTTTTTTTTTCACCCAGACCCCGCCACCCCCGCTCGCGGAGCGTCTCGTGGGCGCGGAGATGTGCATAAGACCCACCCGCCAAACGACGACGACCCACCACCCTTCTGATGGCAGACATGTGAAACCCTAGTTACGGCAACGAGATTCGACGTCCCCTGCGGAATCTCGTCACCCCTCGGATGGACTGAGCGGCGGAAACTGCGGCGGCCGCTTCTGCAGAAAGCTGACGATTCCTTCGACAACGTCGGGCCGCGGCAGCGCTTCCCACATCAAGGCTTCGGCATCCGCCGTGGCCGCGGCCACGTCGCGCGTGGCGTCGCCATATGCCTGCCTCTTGATCACCGCCATGGCCGTCGGCGAACAGTATTTCGCGATGTCCTCGGCGTATTCCAGCACTCGCGGCATCAGGTCTTCCGGAGGCACCACTTCCTTCACCAAACCAAGCGCGGCCGCCTCGTCGGCCAAGAAGGTACGTCCACTCAAAAGCAGTTCGAGCGCAACACCCCAACCCGCCAAGCGCGGCAGGATCCAGGAGATGCCGAATTCCGCGATCAACCCGCGGCGAGCGAAGACCGCGCCGAACTTCGCACCGGCCGCGGCGAAACGGATATCGCACATCAGCGCCTGGGTCAGGCCGATGCCGACGCACGGGCCGTTGATCGCCGCGATGACGGGCTTGCGCAACTCGGTCACAAAGTGCGGCGGGCGGTCACCGACCAGATCGGCGAGGCTCTTGCCGCCCGCGCTCTCCACCGACTTCCCCACGCCGCCGGACGATTCCGACGACCCGAGATGTGCGCCGGCACAGAACGCCCGTCCGCGACCGGTCACCACGATCACCTTGATAGCGGCATCCCGTTCGGCACGGTCGACGGCCGCGTAGAACGCGTGCGCCATGTCAGGGCCCCAGGCGTTGAGACGCTCCGGGCGGTTCAGTGTGACGATTGCGACGCCGGCGGGGGTGGCCTCGTAGAGAACCGCATCTTCGCCCTCAGCGGCGGCGTCCGGCGGGTTGGGCACCCATACTGTCTACCTATCGGTAGCGCATTCCACAACTAACGCGACACGCGCCGGCCGGTGATCAGCTTGACGATCGCGAGCAGGATTACCGCACCCAGCAGACAGGTCAGGAAGGAGAACAGCAGACCCCCGCCGGCCACGTCGACACCGAAGCCGCGGAGCAGAAATCCGCCAATGAGGCCGCCGACAATGCCGACCACGATATTGAGCACCAGCCCCATCTGCGCGTCGGTCTTCATGATCTTGCTGCCGATCCAACCGGCCAGACCGCCGATGATGATCCAACCGATGACTCCCAGAGTGAGCATTTTCAATCCTTTCGAGGGCGGCGGGCCCCAGCCGCGCATGAAGGCCCATTGTCACGGGTATGCCCAGCTATCCGCTCCGATAACCGATCCTCGAGGGGACTTCATGGATAGAACGAAGGCAGTCGCTCATCGCCTCGGCCAGGCACGCTCGGCGCTGCTGCGCGCCCAACTGGCCCTTACCCTCTCCCAGCTGCTGTTGTGGGTCTCGCTGATCGGTGGAGTCGTCGGCGCCGCACTGCTATTCGTGCGGCGGCGCGCCCACGCCGCGGAGCAGTCGGCGGCTGCGGCCCCCAAACCGGCCGCGCCCGTGACGAGCGACACGTCACCGGCAAGTTTGCCCTGACCCTCGCTCTGGGAAATGTCCTGACAGGACATCAACCGAAAGGGAGAGCACCATGGCGAACAGCAACAGCGGTCCGGCCGAAGCAGTCAAGGGCGTCGTGGAGGACGTCAAAGGCAAGGCCAAGGAAGTCATCGGCACCGTGACCGGCGCCAACGATCTGGTCAACGAGGGCAAGGCTCAGCAGGACAAGGCCGAAGCCCAGCGCGACGCGGCCAAGTACGAAGCCGAGGCCGAGAAGGCTCGGGCCGAAGCCAAGGTTCAGGAGGAGCGCCAGGAAGCGCAGCAGTAGTCGGTACGGCGGAAGGCCCGGCCATCAACACCGGCCGGGCCGTCGACCAAATAGCCTGTCCCGCAGGGCTTTCAGTCGACCAGCCCGAGCTGGCGATACGCGTTCTCGATTTGCGCTTTTGCGTCCGGCGGCAACACCGCCTGGGGCGGCCGTGAATGCGGATAGTTCCCGATCGGCAAGCCGAGTACGGACGCCGCGTATTTGAACCCACCGCCCCAATGGGTGAAATAGTCAGCCCGCCCCGGGTAGCAGGTGAACCACCCGCCGATATCCAGATCGAACTGGTCCAGACCGGACTCACGGCCGTAGTCCATCGCCTCGAGCAACTTGTCGGCCAGCACCAGATCCCAGTATTCGGAGAACAATCGGCGCTCCGGCGTCTCGAACAGATAGCCGACGGTACCCAGCTGCGCCGGGCAGACGATCCCCGCGCGCAGCCATCCCGCGCGATACACCGTCCGGTCGCATTCCCACAGCACCAAGCCGGGCGCCAGCTCGTGCAACCGCCTGCTGTTCTCCGGACGGAAGGCTCCCTCTTTGGTGGCGCACACCGCGGGCACCTCGTTGTAGATCCGCGCGCTTTCAGCGGCGGTCAACACGTAACCCGAAGACGGCGAGTTGAACATGCCCAATGCGATGTCCGTGCGCGCCGCGATATAAGAGAAGAACCGCAGGACCCCTTCGCCGCCATGAGTTTCCATCGTCGGCGTCTGGAGGTAGGCGATGTCGGCACCCGCCTGCTGCGCGTGCAGCGTCAATTCCAGACAGTCCTTGGCGGACATGGCCGCGGTACAGGCCTGCACGACGACATCGGGGTTTGCTCGCCGGCCCTCCTCAATCGCCACTTCCAACAAGCGCTTTCGCTCATCGATGGTCAACGCCCAGAACTCGGCCAGGCCGCTGGTGCACCACAACAGCGGGTGCCCAAGTTCACCGACGCAGTACCGGACCAGTGTGCGGTAGGCATCCCAATCGATATCGTCGCCATCGGGCCCGCTGAACGGGGTGTAAAGCGAATCACCGATGCCACGCAAAGCGCCGCGGGCCCAAGCCCGCGCCTCAGCGGCCGTCGCCACGGCCCGCCCGCTCTGCCATGTATACAAAAAAGCCTACGATAGGTATTACAGTAGCAGGTGTGAACGGGGTTGAGACCGCGTGCGCACAACATATTGTGACGGAGGTGCCCGGCAGTGGCAAAGCAGGCAACTGCGGAGAAGCGTCAGCGCCGCGAACGTGGGTCCATCAATCCCGACGACATCATCACCGGCGCATTCGAACTGGCGGAACAGGTTTCGATCGACAACCTGAGCATGCCGCTGCTCGGCAAGCACCTCGGCGTGGGCGTCACCAGCATCTACTGGTACTTCCGCAAGAAGGACGATCTGCTCAACGCGATGACCGACCGCGCGCTGAGTAAGTACGTCTTTGCGACCCCTTATGTCGAAGCCGCCGATTGGCGCGAGACGCTGCGCAATCACGCGCGGTTGATGCGCAAGACGTTCATGGGCAATCCGATTTTGTGCGACCTGATTTTGATCCGGGCCGCGCTGAGCCCGAAGGCCGCCCGGGTCGGTGCCCAGGAGATGGAAAAGGCGATCAGCAACCTGGTCGAGGCGGGCCTGTCACCGGAAGACGCGTTCGACACCTACTCCGCGATCTCGCTGCACGTGCGCGGATCCGTGGTGTTGCATCGACTGAACGAGAAGAACGAGTTATCCGACGACGGTAACCGCACCATCGAGGACGCCGTCGCCATCGATCCGGGAACCACCCCGTTGATCGCCCAAGTGACCGGCAAGGGGCACCGTATCGGGGCTCCCAACGAGCAGAACTTCGAATACGGCCTCGAGTGCATCCTCGACCACGCCAGTCAGCTCATCGAGAAGACCGCCAAGCCCGCGGCGAAAGCCAAGAAGGCGGGCCCACGCAAGGCAGCGCCGCGGGCCCGCAGCAGAACCGCTCGCTGACGGCCAAACGCTATGTCAGACTTCGGGTTCCGGCACGTGGAAGTGTTCGTCTCGTAGCCGAAATGCCTCTTTGGTGCCGTGCTGCGCGCGCGTCTTGACGAAATTGAACTCCCCGGGTGCGAACTGCAGGTTCGTGCCGTAAGCGTGAAAGAGATAGCTGGCGACCTCTTCACCCTGATACGCCTGGCTCTGTTCGACGAGCCGGAAAGCCTCCTTGGCGATGACGACGCCATCGGCAGGCATCTTCGCCGCCTTCTCCGCCCAGTACCGGGCTCGCGCGGTGACCGATCCGGGATCGCATGTCTCGGTGAAGATTCCGAACTGGGCGAGCTCACCGGCTTCGACGATGTCACCGGTCAGCAGCAGCCGTCGCGCCAGGACCGGGCCCAGCCGATGGAAGAACATGTGCAGGCTGCCCAAAGCGGGCCCGAGGAAACGCGTAGCCGGCATGCCGATCTTGGTATCCCGGGCAATCACTGAAATGTCGGTCATCAGGGCTATCTCGAAACCGCCGCCCAGGGCATAGCCGGCAATCTCCCCGACCGTCACCTTCGGAAAGCCCAACAGGTTGTGGTAGAAGCCAAATGACTTGCGGTCCACGGTTAGTCGCCGGCGTTGGCTCGGCCGGCCCCGCTTGGACGGCTCCTCACCGTCCTTCGCGCCATACCAGCCGTAGGCGTTGTTCATGTCCGCGCCCGTGCTGAAGGTCCCACCCGCACCACGCAACAACACCACGGTGAGGTCGTCGTCCTCGGCGACCCGATCGAGACACCGGGCGATCGCATCGCGCATGGGCGGGTCGTAGGTGTTGCGGTGCTCGGGATTGTTCAGCGTGATGGTGGCGATCCGGTGGTCGGCATCCACATCGAACAGCACCCGGTCGTCAGCGGGGTCGAAGGAGGCGGTCATCTGTCTAGCTCCTCTCGGCGCCTGCCGAATTGGGTGGTCGAAAGCTGTTCCGGCCGGGACGCCAGCGTGTTGACCTCGCCGATGCACAGCACCTCCTCGCCGAGCAGCAGCCGGGCCGTCGAGGTGATGCCGCGCTCGGTCTGCGTTCGCGCGATGTCGAACCGCAACTCGGTCAGTATCGGGGTCGGCCGACGGAATGTGACTGTCAGCGAACGGGTCTTCCCGGACAACCCGATCACACAGTTCTGGTGCTGAACAACGCAGTCGAAGAACACACCCAGGAAACCACCGTTCACCAGACCGGGCGGCCCTTCGTAGACCAGCGGGAAGGCGACCCGGCCGGCGGCAGTGTCGGCGTCGAGCCGGTCGAACCGGTACTCCGGGAAGCACGGATTGAAGGCACCGATGTCGGTCGCATGGTCCAGGTAGACCCGCCCGGCATCGGCATGCCGGTCGCCGATCCGCGGGGTCAGGTCGGCCGGTGCCGCGGCGGCGAGTTCACCCTCCCAGACGGCGAACTGCGCGAGCATGGCATCCACGGTCGGATGAGCGTTCTCCAAGGACAACAACAGCGAGCTGAGCCGCCGGATGGCGCCCGCAGCGGCTACCGTCTGGGCCAGCGGCGCCTCGCCAAACCTGGCCCGCTCGGCACGTGCCTGCCCTCGACCTTCGGCGCCTTCGGCCATGCGTCCTCTTTCACCCGGTTCCGTCGGCAGCGTTTCCTTGCTAACTTATACAGCGTATCAATCGTATTGTTTACTGTATGGGTAACCGTATAGTTGGAGATCAGTGGAACAGCCGGATCCGACAGTGACTGACGGGGCTGACTTGACCGAGGCCCAGGGTTCGGTGACGGCGCACCGCGAGGGCGGCATTCTCCGCATCACCCTCGATCGACCATCCCGCCGAAATTCACTGACGCACATGATGATTCAATCGCTCGTCGACGTACTGTCCGATGCGGCGACCGACTACTCGCTGCGCGCGATACACATCCGCGGTGCCGGCGACCACTTCTGCGCGGGAGCGGACTGGGTGGCCACCAACTCCGCCGACGGCAAGCGGCCGCGCACCGGCGATTTGGTGCGACGGGTCCCGCACGCCGCTCACCGCGTCATCGAGCTGGTGCACACCATTCAACTGCCGGTGCTGTGCAGCGTGCGGGGTTGGGCGGCGGGCATGGGCTGCAATCTCGCCCTGGCCGCCGACTTCACCGTCGCAACCAGCGACGCGGTGTTCTGGGAGCCGTTCATGGACCGCGGCTTCAGCCCGGATTCCGGTTCGACCTGGCTACTGCCGCGATTGATCGGTGTGGCCCGCGCAAGGCGGATGCTGCTGCTCGGCGAGAAGGTCGGCGCGACCGATGCCGCCGATTGGGGAATGATCCACCAGGCCGCGCCCGCCGCGGATTTCGAGAACGCGGTTGAAGAGCTGCTGGCCAGGCTGGCCGACGGCCCGACCGTGGCGATCGGACTGACCAAACAGGCCCTCGGGTTCGGGCAGGGCGCCACGCTGGGCGAATCCCTGACGCAGGAGCTGTTCAATCTGGAATTATCCTGTCGAACAAGTGATTTCAGAGAGGGCCTGGAGGCCTTCCGCCAACGGCGCACACCCCAGTTCCGGGGCCGGTGACCTGTTATGAAGGGATGCGACGATGCCGACGTTTGACACCATCGGCTACGACGTCGACGGGCACACCGCGACTATCACGCTGAACCGTCCCGAGGCGCTGAATGCGTTGAGCCCCCACATGATCACCGAGCTCCGTGCCGCTTACGCCGAGGCCGAGAACGACGACCAAGTATGGCTGACCATCGTGACCGGCACGGGGCGCGCGTTCTGCACAGGAGCCGACGTCAAGGAGATTCCCGAAGACGGCAAGGTGATCTACGAGCGTCCTTACCTGTCCACCTATGACCAGTGGGAGGCTCCACAGGAGGGGACGCCGCCGTTTCGCACAATGGCCAAGCCGGTGCTGGCCGCCGTCAACGGATTATGTTGCGGCGCAGGCATGGACTGGGTCACGACGTCGGACATCGTGATCGCATCCGACCGGGCCACGTTCTTCGATCCGCACGTCAGTATCGGGCTGGTCGCCGGACGCGAGTTGGTGCGGATCTCACGGGTGCTGCCGCGCTCGATTGCACTGCGGATGGCACTGATGGGCAAGCACGAGCGGATGAGCGCGCAACGCGCCTACGAACTCGGGTTGATCAGCGAGATCGTCGAACATGACCAGCTGCTGGATCGAGCCCGCGAGATCGCCGACATCGTCAACTCCAACGCACCCCTGGCGGTTCGGGGAACTCGGCTGGCAATACTCAAGGGCCTCAACGTCCCACTGCACGAAGCTGAGATCATGGCAGAGACATTCCGTGAGCGGGTACTGCGCACCGACGACGCTCAGGAGGGCCCGCGCGCATTCGTGGAGAAGCGGAAACCGAATTGGCAGTGTAAGTGATGAGCCACCAGTTCGAGACCATCCTCCTTGACATCGACGCCGCCGCCCATGTCGCCACCATCACGCTGAACCGACCCGACCAGCTCAACGCGTTCAACCGCACCATGTGCCTGGAGATGGCCGAAGCATGGCGCACGGTCAAGCTGGACGACGCGGTCCATGCGGTGGTGCTGCGGGCCGTCGGCAGCCGCGCTTTCAGCGCCGGCCTGGACGTCAAGACGCCCTACGGTCAACCCGAAAACATCTGGAATCACGAAGATCCCGGTGAATACCTCAGCCCCAAATGGCAGAAGATGTGGAAGCCTGTCGTCTGCGCCGTTCAGGGCATGTGCACGGCGGGCGCCTTCTATTTCGTCAACGAATCCGACGTGGTGATCTGCTCACGCGAGGCGACGTTCTTCGATTCCCACGTCTCGGTGGGTCTGGTCTGCGCGCTGGAACCAATCGGGCTGATGCGCCGCGTCGGCCTGGGCGACACGCTGCGCATGGCACTGATGGGCAACGACGAGCGGGTCAGCGCGGACACCGCCCTGCGCATCGGCCTGGTGACCGAAGTGGTGGAGCCCGATCGGCTTTGGGAACGCGCGCACGAGATCGCTGCGACGATCGCCGCTCACCCACCGACGGCGACCCAGGGCACCGTGAAGGCGATCTGGGAATCTTTGGACAAGCCCTACCGGACCGCGATGGAGCAGGGACTCATCTACACGCGGCTGGGCAACCCGTTGGGCCAGGCCGAACTGGCCGACCAGCGGCCCGCCAAGCGAAAGCCGCAGATCCGCTAGTGCCCGACCATCCACTCAGCCTGCGCATTGCCGATGTGCTTGACCTGCAACCGGATTCACCGGCCATCGAGTACGACGGCACCTGGTTTTCCTGGGGGCAGGTCGGCGCGGCGGCGCGGCAAATCGCGTCGTGCGCGCAGGGCACCGACGTGGGAATGCTGTTACGGAACAGGCCCGCTCACGTTGCAGCGTTTCTCGGCGTGCTGCTCGGCGGCGGGACGGTGGTCACCGTCAACCCCGCCCGCGGCGACGAGCGCACCCGCGCCGACATCGAGGCGCTGCGGTTGCCGTTGATCATCGGCGAATCCGAGGATTTGACAGCCCTGGTTGGCGGGGCGCCGGCAATCTCGATCTCGGACATCTTCGACCGGCCCGCCCAATCTCCCGTTCTGACGGGGATCGCTTCCGGCATCGCGGTGCGCATGCTGACCAGCGGCACGACCGGGCCGCCCAAGCGGATCGATCTCAGTTACGACATGCTGGCCCACAGCGTGATGGGCTCCGAGTACCGCGACGCGCCACGGCCCACTGCACTGCGTCGCGGGGTGGCGATCGTGAACTCCCCGCTGGTGCATATCGGGGGCGTGTTCCGGGTGCTGCAATGCATTGCCGACGCCAGACGCTTCGTGCTGCTGGAGCGTTTCGAGCTGACGCAGTGGGCCGCGGCGGTGCGCCAACACCGGCCGCGCACGGTGTCACTGGTGCCCGCCGCGCTACGCACCGTTCTGCACTCGGACCTCACGCGGGCGGATCTGTCCAGCATTCGCGCCGTGACCTGTGGCACCGCACCGTTATCGGCTGACGACGCCGACGCGTTCACGGACAAATATGGTATCCCCGTCCTCACGTCCTACGCCGCAACCGAATTCGGTGGTGGCGTCGCCGGCTGGACACTCGCCGACCACCAGCAATACTGGAAGGCCAAGCGCGGCAGTGTGGGTCGCGCCAATCCGGGTGCGCAGCTGCGGGTGGTCGACGACGGTGGCACTCCCCTGCCGCCAGATCAGGTTGGTCGGCTGGAGGTCAAGCCCGCCCAGCTTGGCTCGTCGGCGCCGTGGATGCGCACCACCGACATGGCTCGTATCGACTCCGACGGATTCGTCTGGATCGTCGGGCGGATCGATCAGGCCATCATCCGCGGCGGTTTCAAGGTGATGCCCGACGACGTGCGCGCCGCGCTGGAGAGCCATCCCGCGGTCGCCGGGGCGGCCGTGATCGGACGCCATGACGACCGGCTGGGTGAAACCCCGGTGGCGATGGTGGAGCTTCGCAGGGCGGTGTCCGCCGAGGAGCTTGTCGAATACCTGCGGGCCCGACTGGCCCGCTACGAGATCCCCACCGACATCGCCATTGTCGATGCGATCCCGCGCACCCCATCCGGCAAGGCCGACCTGGGCGCCGTCCGAGGCTACTTCGCAGTCGACCATGCCCGGTGAACCCGACACGATCGCCGAGGTTCTTCGGCAGCAGGCACAGTCGCGGGGGGATCACCCATTACTGGTGTGCGACAAAGAGCGCATCAGCTACGTAGAAGCCGACCGACGTTCAGCCGATCTCGCCTGCGAACTGATCGCGCTGGGCGCCGGCAAGGGCACCCACGTCGGGTTGCTCTACCCCAACGGCACCGACTTCGTCGTCGGCATGCTGGCGGCCGCCCGCATCGGCGCGGTGGTGGTGCCGTTCTCCACCTTCATGACAACCGGTGAACTGCACCGGCAACTGGTGCACAGCGACACCGCTTTGTTGCTGAGCGCCCGCTCGTTTCGAACTCATGACTATGTGCAGCGGTTGACCGAACTGCTCGGCGGCATCGATGGCGAGCTGTTCCACCCCACCGTGCCGCAACTGCGCCGCGTCCTGGTCGGCCCGGGTGACCACCCGCGCGCCGACCCCGGCCTGTTGCGGGCCATGGAGGACGACGTCGACGGGTCAGACGTATTGACGATCGTCTATACGTCCGGATCCACCAGCACCCCCAAGGGTGTCGTGCACACGCACGCCGCGCTGCTCGCACACCAGCGCAGTCTCAACACCATCCGCGGTTTGAGCGCGCAGGACCGGCTGTTCTGCAACTCGCCGTTCTTCTGGATCGGCGGGTTGGCGTTCGGGTTATTGGCCACCCTGGTCGCGGGTTCCACGCTGGTGTGCTCGAACGCAACCGACGCTGGGGCCGTTCTCGACTTGATCGAAGCCGAAAGGCCTACCATCACCAACGGTTTCGTGGCCGGCATCGACCACCTGACCGAAGACCCGAGCTATCCGCGGCGTGACCTGTCGTCGCTGCGGCGCGGCAACCTGTACCCGATCATGGCGCCGGAGACCCGGCCGGCCGACCCCGAACTGCGGCACAACATGCTGGGTCTGACCGAAGCCGGAAGCGTCCTGCTGATCAGCGACGACGAATCCGACCAACCCGAGCATCGCCGTGGCTCCTACGGCAAGCCGGCGCCCGGATTCCAAACCCTGATAGTCGACCCGGATACGGGGGTGCCCGTCCGGCCCGGCCTTGTTGGCGAGATCGTCGGCGAGCTGTGCATACGCGGACCGCATGTGATGCAGGGGTACTACAAACGCAGCCGAGAGCAGTGTTTCGACGCCGACGGCTGGTTCCATACCGGCGATCTGGTGCGCGCCGACGATGACGGTTTCATGTATTTCGTGGGCCGCAGGTCCGGCATGATCAAGACGGGTGGTGCCAATGTCTCGGCCGCCGAGGTCGAGAAGACGCTGGCCACCCTCGGTGTGACGGCACACGTCTTCGGGCTGCCGGACGCGCGGCGCGGGCAGGTGGTGGTCGCGGTTGTCGCCCTGCCGGACAGCGCCACGGCCTTCGACGAGGAAGCGCTGCGTGACCGACTGAAGACCGAGCTGTCGTCCTACAAGATCCCCAGACGTTTCATTGCCTTGCCTCGCACCGACATACCGCTGCTGTCCAGCGGCAAGGTCGACCTCGAGCAACTGAAGAGGCTGTTCGATGGCTGACACGATAGCTGGTCTTCTGCGGGCACAAGCCGCTCAGCACGGCAGCAAACCAATGGTCATCGACCCCGCGTCGCGGATCAGCTATGGCGAACTCGACACGACCACAGGGGATATGGCGGCCTCGCTTATCGCTTCCGGAGTGCGTAAAGGCACCCGGGTGGGATTGATCATGCCCAACTGCACGCGCTGGGTGCAGATCGCCATTGCCGTCACACGCATCGGCGGGGTGCTGGTTCCGTTGAGCACGCTGCTGCAACCGACCGAGCTCGTCGCAAAACTGCGGATGGCGTCGGTGCAGTTCCTGGTCAGCGTCGAAGAGTTCCGCGGCCACCGGTACCTCGACGCGGTCCGGGCGGCGCCACGCACCGAACTTCCTGCGCTGCAGCATGTCTGGCCCGCGGAGTCGTTGGCACCGACCACCACCGAGGCCGCCCACGGGCTCGTCGATGCCCTGGCCGCGACCGTTACCCCCGCCGACCCGTTCGTCATCATCTTCACCTCGGGCAGCAGTGGCCCGCCCAAGGGTGTCGTGCACTCGCACGGCAGTGCGTTGGGCGCGGTGCGCTCGGGATTGGCGGCCCGCTGCATCACCCCCGACACCCGCCTGTACCTTCCGATGCCGTTCTTCTGGGTGGGCGGACTCGGCAGCGGCATCCTCTCGGCGCTGATCGCCGGCGCCACCTTGGTCACCGAGGAAAGGCCGCAACCGGAGAGCACACTGCGGCTGCTGGAGAAAGAACGCGTCACCCTGTTCCGGGGCTGGCCAGACCAGGCCGAAGCATTGGCGCGAGATCCCAACCGGGCCCAAACCGATCTGACTGCGCTGCGCCCGGGCAGTTTGGAGGCGCTACTGCCTCCCGATCGGCGTGCGCAGCCCGGTGCGCGAGCAGCCCTATTCGGCATGACGGAATCGTTCGGTCCTTACAGCGGGTATGCCGCCGACACCGACCTGCCCGCATCGGCCTGGGGCAGCTGCGGAAAGCCGTTCCCCGGCATGGAGATTCGCATTGCCGATCCGGACACGGGCAATCCGGTCCCGGTGGGCACCATCGGCATGATCCAGCTCCGGGGACCACACATGCTGCGCGGGATCTGCCGCCGCAGTAGAGAAGAACTGTTCACCGCGGACGGTTACTACCCCACCGGCGACCTTGGCCGGCTGGACACCGACGGCTTCCTGTTCTATCACGGTCGCTCGGACGACATGTTCAAAGTCAGCGGTGCCACCGTCTATCCCAGCGAAGTCGAAAGAGCCCTGCGCAGTATTGACGGAGTGCGGAGCGCCTTCGTCACCGATCTGCCCGGCCTCGGGGGGAAGCGGGTGGGCGCGGCTGTGGTGTGCAGCGGCCGTACCGTGGACGAAGTACACGGCGCGGCAAGGGAACTCCTCAGCTCGTTCAAGGTGCCTACAGTGTGGCTGCTGCTGGGCTCCGACGACGAGGTTCCGCGCGGCGGCACCGGCAAGGTGGACACCCGGCGACTGCGGGAAATGTTGTCCGAAACAAACCCTTAGGGGACCCGCGTCCACGGTTGACAGTTCTGCGACTCGAACGCCTTCACCGACGTGTTGATGTTCGCGAACATCGGTCCGACCGAGATGTTCGTCTGTAGCACATGGTCCTTGTTGGCGTCCGGCGTGCTGTAGGTGAACCAGGCGCACATCGAATCCTGGGTCGGCACATTGTTGATCCACACCCCGAAGGTGGACGCCGACCCGGCCGTGCGATAGAGCCCCGGTGCGATGTCGGGCCCCACCACGAAGACCCCGTTGCCGGGAATGGGATCCAACGGTTCGGCGGTGGCCGGCGGCGCCCACGTGATCGCCGTTACGCACACCAACAATCCGGCAGTAGCACGAGACACGCGGCGCATTTGCTCTCCCTGCGATGGGCCCCTTGACAGCACCTTATGCTTAGAAGCCCCCGCCCAACAACAGATCTCCCCCCGTCAGGTGATCCGTGGCAGCGGCACGCGGTCGCCGACTTCACCGCTTGCGTTGCGCAGGTCCGCACTCGCCAGACCCTCCCGCAGCAACCAGCGCGCCAGTTCCAGTGTCTCGGCGATCTCGGAATCGGAAAGGGCCAGCCCCTCAGGCTGCAACCGCAAGGCGATCACCCCGTTCCACGCCCCCCACAGGTACCGGGTCAGTCGCATCGAGTCGACGGGACGTGCCTCCCCCGCTGCGATCGCGTTGTCGATCTGGGCGGCGAATCGCTGCAGCAGCTCCCCGACCCGGTCGCGGATTTTAGCCTCGGTCCCGTCGTGGCCGGAAAGCGGTGTGGTGCCGGGGTTTCGGTAGGCCAGGAAATGAAATGCACCCGGGTGCTCGAGGTGGAACCGCAGGTAGGCGTCGCCGCCGGCCAACACGCGCTGCAGCGGCGTCAGCGCCGGATCCTCACTGCGCGTCATGTATTCGGCGAACAGCTTCAGGGAGCGATCGACCAGGTGCAGATAGACCCCGCGCTTGCCGTCGAAGTGCGTGTAGATCGTGCCGACCGAAACGTCGGCGGTCGTAGCGATCTCTTCGATCCGCGCTCCGTCGTAGCCCTCGCGACTGAAGACGACCTCAGCGGCATCCAGGATCATCGTGCGGGTCCGGGCGCGTCTGCGCTCGGCGCGGTCGGCCGCGCGAGTGGGACTGACGGACACCCACAGAGCATAGGCAGCCGGACATATTAGAAGTCAATTCAAAAAATGAATGGTCTTCCAAATTGCTCGACGGGCTGGCATCCTCTCCTCATGGACGAGCACGCGGACGTCGTCATCGTCGGGAGCCGTTGCGCGGGTACCGCCGCTGCCATCGCGTTCGCACGACGTGGTCGCGCCGTCGTCGCCCTCGACAGCGCGGCGTTTCCATCGGACACCCTGTCCACGCACCTGTTCTTCCCGCACCACTGGGCGGAGCTGGAAATGCTGGGCGCCCGCGACCGGGTGCTTCGGCTGGGCGCCCCCATGCACACTCGCGCCGGCCTGGCCGCCCCGGGTGTGGAGGTGGTCGGCCGGTTCGAGTCATACCGCGGGTCGTCCGCAGGCAGCTGTGTGCGCCGGCCCGGGCTGGACCTTGCGCTGGTGGAGACCGCTCGGGCGGCGGGCGCCGAGATCCGGGAACGCACCCGGGTGACCGACCTGGTGCGCGACGCAACCGGGCGCGTCACCGGAGTCCGCTACCGCGGCCGCGACGGTTCCGAGGGCACGGTGATCGGCAAGCTGGTGGTGGGTGCGGACGGCAGGCGCTCCACAGTGGCGCGTCTCGTCGGGGCGGCCGAGCATCATCATTGGGACAACCAGCGCATGATGGCGTACGCCTACTACGAGGACACCCGGGACGAATTGCGCAACCTGGCCATGCAGTGGCGTTACGGTGACGACCTGGTCACCGTTTTCCCCTGTGACGGAGGCCAATTGGTCGCTCTGCTGATGCCGCCGGTGGCCCGCGCCGCGGAGTTCCGCGACGATTCCGAAGCCGCATTTCACGACGCGATCCGCCGGGTTCCGCCGTTCGCTGACCGGCTGCGCGGGTGTACCCGGGTAGGCAAGGTCCGGGTGTCCTATTCGCATCCGTCGTACTTCCGGCATTCCCACGGCCCCGGCTGGGCACTGGCCGGGGACGCTGGGCACTTCAAGGATCCGGTGACGGCCCAAGGAATCCGGGACGCGTTGCGCTTCGGACGACTGCTCGGCGAAAGCACGGCTGCCCACCTCGACGAACCACGCGAGCTCGACGCGGCGCTGGCCCGCTGGGAACAAGACCGCGACGACCAGTGCCTACCGATGTACCAGTGGGCGAACCAGCTCGGCCGCGACGACGCGGTATCCCCCATCGAGGATGCGGCCTATCGTTGGTTCGCCGGCCGACCGGGTGGGGCGACCGAGCTACTGGATGTGTTCTCCCGCAACCGCTTACCCACCGAGGTCTTCACCGTCGGCCGATTGGTTCGCTGGGTCACGGCCGCCGCCCGCAACCCGGGGGTGCAGCGCGGCGAGCTGTGGCGGACCGTGCGGCGCGACGTGCGCCGCGAGATCGACCGCATCATCGAGCAGCAGATGTTCAACCGCCGTCGGGCCGCGTCGGCAAGGAGCCTGCTGGGCCCGGCTATTTCTGCGGCTGCTCCACCACTCCACGCTCGATGAGGTGATCGATCAGCGGGACCGCGCTGGCGGCAAGGTGTTCCGACATCGCCTCGCGCGCGAGTTGCTCGTCGTGGCGGGCCATCGCGTCCAGCACGCGTCGGTGGTCCTTGACGGCCTGATCCGGCCAATCCTCGATCTTCGGAAAGACCGACTCGGGTGCGTAGCGGGTGATCTGCGACATCAGCTGCGCCAGCTTCGGTGACGCGGCAGCGATGTTGATCGCCCGGTGGAACTCGTGATTGAGCCGGATCTTGCGTTCATCGTCGTCAGCGGCATACGCGGCCTCGAGCTGGGTTTGCAGGTCTTCTAATTCGCGCAACTGCTCGTCGGTGATGCTGAGCGCCGCGCGTGCCGCGAGCTCACCGCCGACGTGTGCTTGCACGTTGGCGACGTCGGCGAGGTCACGCTGGGTCAGCGGCAGCACCACGAAGCCGCGGCGGGGCTGCTGCGCCACCAATCCTTCGGCGCGCAAAGCGAACAGCGCTTCCCGCACCGGCGTGACGCTGATCCCCAATTCGGCGGCCAGTTGGTCCAGCCGGACGTATTGGCCCGCGGCATAGGTGCCCTCGAAGATTCGCTTGCGGACAAAGCTCGCGACGTCCTCCGAAAGTTGAGGCCGCGCACCGAAATCCGGAACGGTCATGGTCACACCCGGTACTCGTCCAGCAGACGCTTGCTGATGATGGATTTCTGGATCTCGCTGGTGCCCTCGCCGATCAGCAGGAACGGCGCATCGCGCATCAGCCGCTCGATCTCGTACTCCTTGGAATAGCCGTAGCCGCCGTGAATCCGGAAGCTCTGCTGGGTCACCTCGGCACAGAATTCACTGGCGAGGTACTTCGCCATGCCTGCGGCGACATCATTGCGCTCGCCGGAGTCCTTGAGCCGTGCCGCGTTGACCATCATCAGATGTGCCGCTTCGACTTTAGTGGCCATCTCGGCCAGTTGGAACGCGATGGCCTGGTGTTCGGCGATCGGCTTGCCGAAGGTCTGCCGTTGCTGGGCATACTTCACAGCAAGCTCGAATGCGCGCAGGCCGATCCCGCACGCCCGCGCGGACACGTTGACCCGGCCCACCTCGATACCGTCCATCATCTGGAAGAAGCCCTGCCCGGGCCGGCCGCCCAGGATGTCGTCGGCGCTGGCCCCGTAACCGTCGAAGATGAGCTCGGTGGTGTCGATTCCCTTGTAGCCCAGCTTGTCGATCTTGCCGGGAATGATCAGGCCCGGCACCACTTCCCCGAACCCCGTGGGCTTCTCGACCAGGAACGCCGTCAGGTTGCGGTGCGGTTTGTCCGCGCCTTCGTCGGTGCGCACCAGCACCGCCACCAGGGTGGAACTGCCGCCGTTGGTCAGCCACATCTTCTGACCGTCGATGGTGTAGGTGCCGTCGGGATTGCGGGTCGCGCGAGTACGGATGGCGGCGACGTCGGAGCCCAGTTCGGGTTCCGACATCGAGAAGGCGCCGCGCGTCTCACCGGTCACCATCCGAGGCAGGAAGCGTTGCCTCTGCTCGTCGGTGCCGTGCTGGCGCAACATGTACGCGACAATGAAATGCGTGTTCAGGACCCCTGAGATGCTCATCCACCCCCTGGCCAGCTCCTCGACGCACAGCGCATAGGTCAACAGCGACTCGCCCAGTCCGCCGTACTCCTCCGGGATCATCAGCCCGAACAGGCCCATGTCGCGCAGGGCGTCGACGATGGCCTGGGGGTAGGTGTCGGTGCGTTCCAGCTCCGGGGCGTTCGGGATGATCTCTTTGTCGACAAATTGCCGTACGGTCTTGACGATTTCGGTCTGGAACTCAGTCAATCCGAGGGTCTGGGCGAGTTTGGTCATTCGCTCGTTCCTATCGTCCCCGCGGTCGCCAACCGCTTGATGTCGGCCTCGGTCAAACCCAGGTACTCGGCCAGCAGATCCGCGGTGTCCGCCCCCAATCCCGGCGCGGCGGCGCTGGCCGGGTGGACGCCGTCGATTGAGGCGGGCATGGCCGGGGCGAGGTAGTCACCGACACCGGGCTGGTGCAGCCGGGAAAACAACGGATTGTCAGTCACTTTCGGGCCGGCGGCAACCTCTGCGAAGGTGCGGTAGCGCTCCCACAACACCGAGGAGGCCGAGAGCGCCGCGCTGACCTCATCGCCGGTATGGCCGGCGAACCAGGTGCCGAACAGGCCGGAAATCGCATTGCGGTAGCGGTAGCGGTCGCCCTCGGATTCGAAGTCCACCCTCAGCGCCTCGGCCAGTGCCGTCATGGCGGCGCCGGTGCCGGTTATCTCGACCAGATCGCGAAAGTGGCGTCTGGTCAACAGGACAACCATGAACCGGGCCCCGTCTTGACTGACGAAGTCCTGCCCGTACTGGCCGTAGATGGCGTTGCCCAGCCGTTCGCGTTGCGTTCCGACCACCTGCGGCTCGGTGAGCAGGCCCAGGTTGCCCGCCGTCGCCAGCGCGACATCCTCGAGCGCGATGCTGATGCGCGCCCCGATCCCCGACTGCTCCCGGCGGCGGATGGCGGCGACGACCGACAGTGCGGCATACAGCCCGCAGCTGACATCCCAGGCGGGCAGGACATGGTTGATCGGGCCGGCGTGCTCGGCTGGGCCGGTCACCAGCGGGTAGCCGATCGCCGCGTTGACCGTGTAGTCCACCCCGGTGGATCCATCGCCGCGGCCGAGAAGCTGGACATGGATGACGTCGGAGCGCTTGGCCGCCAACGCTTCATGGCTCAGCCATGACATCCCGGCGGCGTTGGTGACCACAATCCCGTCGCCTTCGACGATCAGCCGCTGTACCAGCTCCTGGCCGTCGGGTGAGCGCAGATCGATGGTGGCCGAACGCTTTCCCTTGTTCAGACCGGTCCAATAGATCGAGGTTCCGTCGGCGGCCAGCGGCCAGCGCTGCGTGTCGGCGCCCCCGCCGATGGGGTCGACCCGGGTCACTTGTGCGCCGAGCTGGCTCAGCGTCATGCCGCACAGCGGCGCGGCGACGAAGCTGGACACCTCGACGACGCGGATGCCGGTCAGCGGTAGCGCGGGACCCGTCATGTGACCCGCTCGAAGACCGCGGCCAGGCCCTGGCCACCGCCGATGCACATGGTCTCCAGGCCGTAGCGCGCCTGGCGCCGGTTGAGTTCGCGGGCCAGCGTGGCCAGCATCCGCCCGCCGGTCGCCCCAACCGGATGGCCCAGCGAGATCCCCGAGCCGTGCACGTTGGTGCGGTCGTGGTCGGCCGGGGAGAAGTTCCACTCCCGCATCACCGCGAGGGCCTGGGCGGCGAAGGCCTCGTTGAGTTCGATGAGGTCGATGTCGGCCAGCCGAAGACCCGCCTTGGCCAGCGCGACTTCGGTGGCCGGGACCGGACCGATGCCCATGATGTTGGGCGCCACGCCGGCCGACCCCCACGACACCAGGCGCACCAACGGGGTCAAGCCGTATTCCGCCGCCTTATCCGGGGTGGTGACCACGCACATGGATGCGGCGTCGTTCTGGCCGCTGGCGTTGCCGGCCGTGACCGTCGACTCTGGATCATCCTTGGCCAGAACGGGTTTGAGTCTACTCAAGGATTCCAGGGTGGTATCGGCGCGGGGATGTTCGTCGGTGTCGATCAGCTCTTCGCCGTGGCGGCTGGCCACCCGCACTCCGATGATCTCTTCGCGCAGAATGCCGTCCTTCTGCGCAGCGACCGCACGTTCATGCGACCGCACCGCAAGCTCGTCCTGCTCCTGGCGTGAGATGCCATACTGGCGGCGCAGATTCTCCGCGGTCTCGAGCATCCCACCGGGAACCGGATAGTGACGACCCCCGGCGGTGCTGCGTCCGCGCGCCAGCCCATCGTGCACCCGGACACCGGAACGTGCTCCGCCCCAACGCATATCGGTGGAGTAGAACGCGACGTTGCTCATGCTCTCGCAGCCGCCGGCCACCACGAGATCGTTGTCACCGGTGCTCACCTGCAGGCACGCCTGGATCACCGCCTGCAAACCTGACCCGCAGCGCCGATCGACCTGCATGCCGGGAACGGTGACGGGCAGCCCGGCGTCCAGAGCCACCACGCGCCCGATCGCGGGCGCCTCGCTGCTGGGGTAGCAATGTCCCAGGATCACGTCCTGCACGGCGTCCGGTGCGATGCCGGTGCGGTCGAGCAGTCCCTTGAGCACCGCGACACCGAGGTCTACAGCGCTGAGAGACTTGAACATTCCGCCGTAGCGTCCGATCGGTGTGCGGACCGGCTCGCAGATGACGGCCTCTTGCCGAACCGCACCACTCATAGGTGCCGGCCGCCGGTGATCTCCATGACCGTTCCGGTCATGTACGACGACAGATCCGAAGCCAGGAACAGGGCCACGCTGGCCACCTCGCTGGGCTCGCCGGCTCGTCCCATCGGGACCTCGGCCACCTTGGAATCCCAGATGCGTTGCGGCATCGCCTCCGTCATCGCGGAGCGGATCAAACCCGGCGCGATCGCGTTGACCCGGACATTAAGGTAGGCAAGCTCTTTGGCGGCCGCCTTGGTCATGCCGACGATCCCGGCCTTGGCCGCCGAATAGTTTGTCTGGCCGACCATCCCGACCTTGCCCGAGACGGACGACATGTTGATGATGGCGCCGCGCTTCTTCTCCCGCATCACCGCCGCGGCCAGCCGGGTGCCATTCCAGGTTCCCTTCAGGTGCACGTTGATGACCTGATCGAACTGCTCCTCGGTCATCTTGCGCATGGTCGCATCGCGGGTGATGCCGGCGTTGTTGACCATGATGTCGAGGTCGCCGAAGCGGTCGATGGCGGTTTGGATCAAGTTTTGCACCTGGTCGGATTGGGTTACGTCGCAACGCACCGCGACGGCGACTTCCGCGCTGCCCAGTTTCTCGGCCGCCGCCTCGGTCGCTTCCAGATTGACGTCACCGAGCACCACCCGCGCTCCCTCGGCGATGAACCGCTCCGCTATCGCAAATCCGAGACCTTGCGCAGCGCCAGTGACCACCGCGGTCTGACCTTCGAGTAACGACACCTGTATCACGCACCCTTACCTGTCATGGCCCACCCTCGGGCACCCGTCGGTCCAATATCGTATTTCATATACGATATTGCAAAATCGCCCACCCGCCGAAGGAGCACTTGCAATGACGGCTGAGGTTCCCGAAGTCGCCGACGAGGATTTCCAGGAGATCCTGGCGCAGACCCGCCAGTTCGTCCGTACCGCGGTCGTTCCGCGGGAGCAGGAGATTCTGGACGAGGACCGGGTGCCCGACGACCTTCGCGACCAGGCAAAGAAGATGGGCCTGTTCGGCTACGCCATCCCGCAGGAGTGGGGCGGGTTGGGCCTGAACCTGGTTCAGGACGTCGAGCTGGCAATGGAGCTGGGATACACGTCGCTTGCGGTGCGGTCGATGTTCGGCACCAACAACGGCATCGCCGGACAGGTCCTCGTCGGATTCGGCACCGACGAGCAGAAGCGCCGATGGCTGGAAGGGATCGCCTCCGGCGATGTGGTCGCGTCGTTCGCGCTCACCGAGCCGGGTGCCGGCTCCAATCCGGCCGGTCTGAAGACCAAAGCCGTTCGGGACGGCCAAGATTGGCTCATCTCGGGACAAAAGCGCTTCATCACCAATGCCCCGACCGCCAACCTGTTCGTGGTGTTTGCCCGCACCCGGCCCGCCGACGACCAAGGCCCGGGCGTCGCCGTCTTCCTGGTTCCCGCCGACGCGCCGGGCGTGTCGGTTGGCACCAAGGACGCCAAGATGGGTCAGGAGGGCGCCTGGACCGCCGACGTCAGCTTCGACGATGTTCGCGTGGACGACACCGCCTTGGTCGGCGGCAGTGAGGACATCGGGTATCGCGCCGCCATGACCTCGTTGGCCCGCGGGCGGGTGCACATCGCCGCGATCGCCGTCGGTGCCGCGCAGCGCGCGCTCGACGAATCCGTGGCCTACGCCGCGACCGCCACCCAGGGCGGAACGCCGATCGGCAACTTTCAATTGGTGCAGGCGATGCTCGCCGACCAGCAGACCGGCGTGCTCGCCGGCCGGGCTCTGGTGCGCGACACCGCACGTCAGTGGGTGAGCAACTCCGACCGGCGGATCGCCCCGTCGGCCGCGAAGCTCTTTTGCACCGAAATGGCCGGCAAGGTAGCCGATCTCGCCGTGCAGATCCACGGGGGCAGCGGCTATATGCGTGGGGTGCCGGTCGAACGGATCTACCGCGATGTTCGCCTGCTGCGCCTCTACGAGGGGACCAGCGAGATCCAGCAACTGATCATCGGCGCGAACCTGGTCAAGGCGGCACAGCGGTGACCGGCCGGCTGCACGACAAAGTCGCATTCATCACCGGGGCGGCGCGCGGACAAGGACGGGCGCACGCCGTGCGGATGGCAGCCGAGGGCGCCGACATCATCGCCATCGACATCGCGGGCGAGTTGCCGCCCTGTGTCCCCTACGATTCCGCGACGCCCGAAGACCTGGCCGAAACCGTCCGCCTGGTCGAACAGACCGGTCGGAAGATCATCGCCGCCACCGCCGACACCCGCGATCTGTCGGCGCTGCGCAGGGTCGTCGACGACGGCGTCACGCGGCTCGGCCGATTGGACATAATCGTTGCCAACGCGGGCATTTCGGCACCGCAGGCGTGGAACGAAATCACCCCGCAAGACTTCCGCGATGTGATGGACATCAACGTCACCGGCACCTGGAACACCGTGATGGCCGGAGCGGACAAGATCATCGAGGGCGGACGCGGCGGGTCCATAATCCTGATCAGCTCCGCGGCGGGCGCCAAAGTGCAGCCGTTCATGGTGCACTACACCGCCAGCAAACACGCCGTCACCGGGTTGGCTCGCGCCTTTGCCGCCGAGTTGGGCAAGCACTCGATCCGGGTGAACAGCGTCCACCCCGGACCGGTGAACTCGCCGATGGGCAGCGGCCAAATGGTTTCGGCCATGGGCAAAGTCATGGAAACCAACCCGCAGCTGTCGAACATGCTGACACCGTTCCTGCCCAGTTGGGCCGCTGAGCCGGAGGATATCGCCGACACCGTCTGCTGGTTGGCCAGCGACGAGTCGCGGAACATCACCGCCGCCAAGATCCCCGTCGATCAGGGATCCACCCAGTACTAGCGGTTGATATACGCGCAGACGCGTATGTTTTCCGGGCGTCGCCGGCTGCATGCTGGTTAACATGAGCGAGATCGATCGACTGGCTGCCTTTGACTGGAGCGATGCCGCCATGAATGCGCATCTCCCGACCGGAACAGTGACGTTGCTGTTGGCAGACGTCGAGGGATCGACGCAGCTGTGGCAGTCCAGACCCGCGGAGATGACCGCCGCGATCGCCGCCCTCGACCGGACGCTGGCCGAGCTCGTCAGCGCACACGACGGGGTGCGTCCCACCGAGCAGGGCGAAGGCGACAGCTTCGTGCTTGCTTTCCACCGCGCATCGAACGCCGTGGCGTGCGCGCTGGCGCTGCAGCGAGCCCCGTTGGCCCCCCTGCGTTTACGTATCGGCATCCATACCGGCGAAGTGCAGTTGCGCGACGAAAACAATTACGTGGGACCCGCCATCAATCGAACGGCGCGGGTACGCGAGCTGGCCCACGGAGGCCAAACCGTACTGTCTGGCACCACCAGCGATTTGGTTGCCGACGCCATTCCCGCGGACGCGTGGTTGGCTGACTTGGGGACCCACCCGTTGCGCGATCTGCCTCGGCCGGAACGCATCGTTCAGCTGTGCCACCCCGACTTATGCAACGAGTTCGCGCCGCTGAGGTTGCGGGACAGCCTTACCGTTGCGCATCTTCCGGTTCAGCTCAACAGCTTCGTCGGGCGTGCCTCGGAGATGTCCGCGGTGCGCGGGGTCCTTGGCGAGAACCGGATGATCACGCTCACTGGCGCCGGCGGGGTGGGCAAGACCCGCTTGGCGGTAGAGGTCGCCGCGGCCGCGGCTGCTGAATTCCGGGACGGTGTGTGGGCGGTCGATCTGGCCCCGATTGTGGACTCCGACCTGGTGCCGATCACCGTGGCGCGGGCACTGGGTCTACCGGACCAGCCAGGCCGGTCTGCGCAGCACAAGCTGCTGCAATTTATCGGCGCGCGGAAGATGCTGTTGGTACTGGACAACTGCGAGCATCTGCTCGACGCGACCGCCGAGCTCGTTACCGCCCTCATCGGTGGCTGTCCCGGACTCTCGGTGCTGGCCACCAGCCGCGAGCCGATCGGTGTACCCGGTGAAGTCACTTGGCGGGTCCCATCGCTGTCGCTTGCCGACGACGCGGTCCAGCTGTTCAGCGACCGGGCGCGTCAAGTACAGCCCAGCTTCTCGGTGCGTGAGGACAACTCCGATGTCGTCGTGGAGATCTGCCGCCGCCTCGACGGCATGCCGCTGGCAATCGAACTGGCCGCCGCGCGGATGCGCGCTCTGTCGCCGCAGGAGATCCTTGCGGGGCTGAGGGACCGGTTCCGATTGTTGACCGGAGGGTCGCGAACCGCGGTGCGCCGCCAGCAGACACTGCAGGCATCCGTGGACTGGTCGCACAATCTGCTGACCGAGCCCGAGCGCGTATTGTTCCGGCGATTGGCCGTATTCCTAGGCGGATTCGACCTGACGGCCTGCCAGGAGGTCCTCAGCGACCGCACCCTGGCGCGCCATCAGGTGCTGGATGTGTTAGCTCTGCTCGTCGACAAGTCGCTGGTGATTGCCGAAACCGAGAGGGGCACAACCCGATACCGGCTGCTGGAAACGATCCGCCAGTACGCCCAAGAAAAGCTTACCGAGTCGCCGGACGGAGCTGCCGTGCGAGACCGCCACCGCGACTACTACACCGCGCTGGCCGCTGCTTTGGAAGCTCCCGCGACCAAAAACCTGGCGCTACAACTGACCCGGGCAGAAGCCGAGATTGACAATCTGCGTGCCGCATTCGCGTGGAGCGAAGAAAACTCCGACATCGACAGCGCGTTACTGCTGGCAACATCGTTGCAGGCGCTCTGGTTGACACGGGGACTCCTCAACGAAGGAAGGGATTGGCTTGACATCGGACTGGCACGTGCCGCCTCCACTGAGGTGACACCCACCAACCTGGCACGAGCGTTGGCCGATAAGGCATACCTGGACAACATGCGCACGGCCGAATGCGCCGAGGCGGCACGCCGCGCGGTGGCGATCGCGCGCGAACTCGATGATCCCGCGTTGTTGGCCCGCACCTTGGCTGCGCTCGGACGCGTCACCGCGTGGGACGCCAACCAGTCCGGTCCGATCCTGTCGGAAGCCGCCGAGTTGGCGCGCGGAATGGATGACCGGTGGCTTCTGAGCCAGGTCCTGTACTTCCAGGCACTCATGGCTACGGTCGGCTCGGGGGACCTGGACTACGGAATCGCAGCCGCGGAGGAGGGCCGCGCCTTGGCCGACGAGATCGGCGACCAAGGCTACTCACGAGCATGCCGCTGGTGTCTGGCCGGGGCGCAATCGGCGCGCGGCGATCTCGTGGGCGCCGAGAAGGAGTTGCGTGGACTGATGATCGAAGCGGACCTGGCACACGCGCTGATCTGGGAAGTGAACGCCCGAACGGCTCTCGGCCAGGTACTGGCCTACACCGGACGAGCCGCTGAGGGCCGATCCATCGTGCTCGAATCATTGGACCGTGCGGCCGAACTCGGCGGCTACCAGGAGGGCATTGTTTACGCGGCGCTGGCTGTCACCGCTCTTGCCGACGGCGACGTGGCGCAGGCTGCCGAGGCCAGCGACGCCACCGTCGAGCGCCTCAGTGGGTGGCCGTGGCTTGCCACTACCGTCGCCAAGCCTGCCGCCCAGGCCGCGTTGGCCCAAGGTGACCTCGCAACAGCCCGCCGTCGAGCAGATGCAGATGTGGACGCAGCGCTGGGCTGGTTCTCAGTACACGCACTGACCACCCGGGCGCGGGTCGCATTAGCGCAGAACGAGTTCGGACAGGCAGAGCGCGACGCACACGAGGCGCTGGCGCGCGCCGCCGAGATGAGCACTCTCCTGTTCGTCCCGGATCTGCTGGAGATACTGGCCACGCTGACCAACACAGCGGGCAGCCACTTGGAGGCGACGCGGCTGTACGCGGCAGCACAAGCGATTCGGGAGCGTACCTCAATCGTGCGCTTCCGAGTCTACGATGCCACTTACCACGAATCGCTCGACGAGGCGCGAAATGCGCTGGGCATAACCGCCTTTGACGAGGCGTCGGCCGCCGGCCTGGCGCTGTCCACCGATGAAGCGATCGCCTACGCGCAGCGCGGCCGCGGCGAACGGAAACGACCGCCCAGCGGTTGGGATTCGCTCACTCCGACCGAGCTCGACATCGTGCGGCTGGTCAGTGAAGGTCTGGGCAATAAAGATATCGGCGGTCGGCTGTTCATCTCGCCGAGAACGGTTCAGACGCACCTGACGCACGTATACAACAAGCTGGGGCTCACGTCGCGCATGCAGTTGGCGCAGGAAGCCGGCCGACGGACCTGACTCCGCTCAGCCGATCAGATCCAGCGTGCCCAAGTCACGGATCGCCTCACACCCGCGTCGCAGCATGGTCAGCACCATGTCGTCACCGCGCTCGGTGGCGGTCGCGAAGGCGAAGCCCAGCGCCGAGATCAATACGGTGTGCGGCATACCGAGTCGGTAATCGCGCCAACAGGTTTCGCGGTCGTAAGCGGTGACACCGTGTCCGAGCAGCGCTCGGTGGTAGTCGTCGACGAGCTCCGCCTCGATGGCTTTGCGTAGCTCGGAATCGAGGCTGGTCGCCGTGAAATAAGCCAGATCCCTCGCCGGCAGCCCGATACCGAGGGTCTGCCAGTCCACCACGCTCACCCGGGTGTGATCGGGATCGAACAACAGGTTGTCGAGCCGGTAGTCGCCGTGCAGCAGCGCGAAGCGGTCCCGCTCGGCAAGCAACCACGGCGTCACCAAGGCCATTGTGGCGCTGAAGGTCTCGCGGTCCTCGGCGGTCATCCGGTCACCCAGCTTTTCCAGGGTGATGCCGGCGCTCATCTGCGCAACGTCGCCGAGGCCCTTGGCGGAATCCTCGTCGGGCCGTCCGAAGGCGATGCCCGGTAGATCCAGCCATACCGGATCGCACCAGCTGGGCCCGTGCAGCCCGGCCAGCGCCGTCACCGCCAGCCGCGCCTCTCGCTTACCACAGCCGGCGAGCTGATCACCCTGTACCGCGGGCGCTTGATCAGCCAGCAACAGCGCGTATTCCATTGCATCGTCGGTAATTTCGCAGTAATAGCAGTTGGGCACCGGAACCCGCACCCGGTCGGCCACCGAGGTATAGAACGCGCACTCACTGCGGTAACCGAAGACGACGCGGTCCCGCACCGCGTCGTCCTGGGCCGGCAGCTTGATCACAAAGGTCTGCGGGAGATCGTCCGGGTCTGTCCGGTAGGTGACCGTCACCCGGTAGGTGGCTCCGGTCTGTCCGGTGCCGATCGCTACGACGTCGGCCTGTGACACCTCGACCGGGGTGCCCCGGTGGCTCAGCGCTGTCGACAGCCACTCAGGCGTGACGTCGGCGGGGTACCGAGGAATGGACAACAAGGCACTCATGTCACAACTGTAAGGCATACGGCATGAGCTACCGGCATGTCCCGTTGCCGAACTTACTCGGCCAGGATCCGCCAATCCGCGGCCTCGTGCTGCTGGCGCCAGAATTCGCTGAAACGTCCACCGGCATCGAGCAACTCGTCGACGCCGCCATCCTCGACCACCCGGCCGTTCTCCAGGAACAGCACGCGATCGGCGTGCCGAATGCTGGCCAGCCGGTGCGCCACGATCACCCGGGTGTGCGAATGCGGGTCGGCCGTCAGGGCCTCGACCACCGCGACCTCGTTCTCGTTGTCCAGGGCGCTGGTCGCCTCGTCGACGAGCAAGGTCGGTGCGCCCTTCAGCAGGGCGCGCGCGATGCTCACCCGCTGGCGTTCCCCACCGGACAGCGCCGAGCCCGCTTCGCCCACAACGGTATCCACTCCGTCGGGCAATCTGCCGGTGAGCTCGTCGACGCGGGCCAGCCGGACAGCCCGCGCAAACCGCTCGTCGCCGGCTTCCGGGTCACCGGCCAGCACGTTTTCCCGGATCGTGCCGTGGAAGAGGTACGGGTGCTGGAAGACGACGCTGCTGGCGCGCCGACGGGCACCCGCGTCCAGCGAGGTGGCGTCCACGCCGTCGATGAGCACCCGGCCACTGGTCGGCTGGTGCAGTCCGGCGATCAGCGCAAGGATGGTGCTCTTGCCGGATCCGGACGGCCCGACGATCGCGGTCGCAGTGCCCGGCTGCAATGAGAAGCTGACCTTGTCCAGCACCGGTGCGCCGCCGTCGTAACTGAAAGAGACGTCGTCGAATTCGATGCGGGGCGCTGCGGAGGGGTCGCGCAGGGCGGTTGCTCCGGCGCCGAGGGCCGGCGCGGTCAGCACGGACCGGATGCGGTCGAGCGTGGCGCGCACGGTTTCCAGTGCCGGGGCAAGCTCGCTGACGGTGACGAACGGCTCGAGGTAGCGGGCCATCACCACGATCAACGCAACGGCCTCGGACACCGAGAGCGTCCCGGCGACCGTCAGCGCCGTCGTCGCGCCGGCCAGCAGAATCAACGCCAGCTGGCTTGCGATGCTGAACAACAGCTGGCCCGGGATCTGCATGCCCAGCAGTCGCATCATCGCGCTGTGCTGCGCGCTCAGCGCGTCGCCGACCAGGCTGCGGGCCGGCTCGACGCGCCGTGCGGCGCGCAATGCCTGTTGGGTGCGGGCGAACTCGATGATGCGCTCGGTCAGCGCGCTGTTGGCCTCCCCCGCCGCGGCATCGGCCCGGCGTGACAGTCGCACCGATGCCCAGAGTGCCCCGAGCAGCAACGGCACACCGGCCAGCGCGGCCGCGCCCAGCTGCCAGGAGATCGGCAACAGGACCAGTGCGATCACCGCGGGGAGCAGCACCGCGCTGAGCAGCGGCGTCAGCAGATTGACCACCAACCCGACCAACTCGGGCCCGGTCGAGGCGATCGCCTGCCGCGCGGTCGCGGTGTTCTCGGCGGTGAACCACTCCAGCCGCACTTCGGGCAGCCGGTCGGCGATGTCGTGCTGGGTGTGATCCAGGACGGCGAAACCCAAATCGAAACCGATTCTGGCCGTGGCGGTGTCGATGACCCAGCCGAGCACGGTCGCGGCGGTGAGCCAGCCCAGCCACACCAGCGCCCGTCGCGGCGAGTCGCTGAACAGGGCACCCACCAGCGGGACGAGCAGCACGGTGCCCACCGCGCGCACCACCACCGAGAGGAAGGTGAGCACGGCATAGCGCAGCACTTTGGCGCGGCGGTCCGCCGGCACCAGGCCGATCCAGGTGCGGATCATCGGGCGGCCCCCTGTCCTGCGATCGATGCGGATACGGGTTGTCCGGTCTCCCAGAGTCGGCGGTAGCGGCCGTCGGCGGCCAGCAACTCGTCGTGGGTGCCGCGCTCGGCAATGCGCCCGTGGTCGAGCACGACGATCTGGTCGGCGCCGGTGATGGTGTGCAGCCGGTGCGCGATCACCAGGACGGTCCGGTCCTTGGTGAGACGGTTGAGTGCTTGCTGCACAAGGTATTCCGATTCCGGGTCGGCGTATGCGGTGGCCTCGTCGAGGATCAGCACCGGCGTATCGGCCAGGATCGCGCGCGCGATGGTCAGTCGTTGCTTCTCCCCGCCCGAGAGTGCGGCGCTGGCACCCAGGACGGTGTCGTAACCGTTGGGCAGGCGCAGGATTCGATCGTGGATCTGCGCCTCGCGGGCGGCATCCTGGATCTGCGCCAACGTGGCGTCGGGCACGGCGAGCGCGATGTTCTCCGCGACGGTGCCGTGCACGAGTTGGGTCTCCTGCAAGACGAAACCGACGCGGGTGTACAGCTCGTCGGCCGTCAGGGTCCGAATGTCCTGTCCGCCCACCCGGATCGAGCCTTGCTGGATGTCGTGGAACCGGGCCAGCAGGGCGGCCAGCGTGGACTTACCGGAACCTGACGGGCCCACGAGCGCGGTGACGGTGCCGGGTCGCAGTTGCAGCGAGACATCGCGGATCACCGGGACACCGACGCGGTAGGCGAAGCTCACGTGGTCGAACACGACAGTAGCGGCGTCGGAGCGTTCGCGGGGACGGTCCTCGACCTCGAGTTCGGGCTCTGCGAGCGCGATTTGGAGGCGCCGGGCGGCCAGCGTGCCACCGCGAATGCCGGCGATCCCGTAGCCGATACCGAGCAACCGGGTGCCGAAGGTGGTGCCCAGCAACAAGAACGGAAGCAGATCAACCGGGTCCATCCGGTGCGTCACCACCAGCAGGGTGCCGGCCGTGACGATGAGCCACAGGAACGTGGACGGACGCGTGGCCAGGTCCATCATGGTCTTCTTGCCCGCCAGCGGACGCTGCCAAGCAACAAGGAATCCGATGTATTCGTCCAGGCGGCGGCGGAATGTCGACGCGGCGGCCCCGCCGAATACGCGGATCACCGGTTGGCCTTCCAGGTAGGCACCGGCTTCGGTGCTCATTTTCTCGGCCCAGCGCTGGGACTGTGCGATACGCGGGCCGGACTGCACCATCAGGGCCGACGACGTCATCAGGTAAACCAGGACCGGGCCGAACAGCACGAGCGCTACCCGCCAGTCGATGACGAACAGGTACAACAACACCGCCACCGGCGCGACTGCGGCGTTGACCGCATCCGGAATGGCGTGGGTGACCAGGTAGTGCAGTGCGAGGGTGTCGTCCTGGACCAGTTGCTTGATGGAGCCTGACCCGCGCGCGGTGAACCAGCCCAGCGGCAGGCGAGATAGCTTGCCCAACAACCGCGACCGCAACTCACTGGCGAATCGCGCGTCGACGATATGCAGCCAGAGAGTGAGTGCGGCACCGAGCAGGGTGCCCAATCCCAGCAGCGAGACGGCCGCGACGCCCAGGTTCCACAGCCGGGACTCGTCGGCGCCCGAAATCAGCAACCGCGCCAGTTCGACCAGCAGCACGAACGGCGCCAGCTGCACCAGCGTGATGACGGCTTGCAGCACCCCGGAGATGATCAGCGCCGAGCGCAGGGGCGCCAGCAACTGGCCCGCCGCCTGCGCACGCCAGCTGCCGCGGGCGGCCGGAATCGGGGGCGCAGACTCGGTCTGTGCGGCAACGGTTTCCGGCTGTTCATCAGCGGTCTGGTCGGCGGTGTCGGGCTCTTCGCCGCGGCGGGTGCCCATTTCCTTACCGGCGCTCCAATACGCCTGCGCATGAACCTCGGACTTGGGGAACCCGAACGCGTCCCGGAGCCGCTTACGAACGTGCTTGAGCGTGTTGGCTTCCGGGGTGGCCCAGGCATACCAGTTCGACCAGTCGCGGGTTTCGATCGCGTCGGCCAACGACTTGTCGTCGCGCCGGCTGACCCAATGCACCCGTAAGCGGGGGTGCTCGGCGATGGGGATCAGGGTGTCGTTGTCGTCATGCTGCTCGAGGTACATCTCGATCGGGACGTCCTTCGGGACGGTTCCGATGATGCCGTTCATGCCGGGGATCGAGGCGGAGTCGCCGATCAGCAGATAGCCGGCGGGCTGCTCATCGGGCGGGTCGAAGCGGGTGGAGCCCATCAGCGACGCAACGGCGATGGTGGCGCCCGGCTGGACGGTACTCGCCCACGTCGAGGCCGGGCCGGCGGGCTCGTGCAGCACCACGTCGACCGCGAACCGGCCACTCGCCGGGTCAGCCTCGGAAAGCGTGTAACCGCGCTGGAATTCGGTCTTGGAGCCCTTCGGATCCGGGAACCAGAACCGCAGCCAAGCGGCCGGTTCGGCCTCGGTGTCCTCGAACAGCGTCGGGGACTCCATCCTGATCCGGACGAAATGCGGTGCGATCATTACGGTTTCGGTTACCGTCGCCGTGTGGTCGCGTGCACCGAAGCCTTTGAGCATCGCACCCGAGAACCCGCGTGCCATCAACGATCCTCTCCCGCGGCGGTATGGGCCGCCACGACTTCCATGATCGGGCGGCCCGGCGGGATCTCCCGGACCAGGCCCCGAATCGACGCGGCCAGCAACAGCCGCACGTATTGCGAACTCGACAACTCGGGCAGGCCGAGGTGGGCCGTCCCCAGGCGTTCGTCACCGGCCAGCCGGCGATTGGCGGCATCCCGCTCCTGCGCGAACCGATCGGCCTGTTCACCGCCGGTAGTGCTGGCGTTGTTTTCCTCCCGGGCGGCCAGGCTGATCGCCAGCGTGGCCACGGCACTGGCCAGCACGATGGCCGCGTCCTTGGCGTACCCGCGGCGGTTCAGCGCGTCGACCTCGGCAATCAGCAACCCCATGCCGGTGTCGCCGCGCGGGAACAACACCTGCATATAGGACGCCAGTCCGGGGTGCTCGACGGTGAAGCTCCACAGCTGCAGCCCGAACGAAAGCAGGTGCTGCTCGAGGTTATCGGCTGGGTCGTCCGCCAACTCGAGCTCGGCCAGCAAAGATTCACCGACCAAACGCTCAAGGGCCCAACGACTTTCGACATGCCGGTACAGAGCGGTGGCCGAAACGCCGAGCCGGCCGGCTACGCCGTTGATGCTGAGGCGCGCCATACCCAGCTCGCGGCCCACCCGCAGCACGTCTTCGAGCGCGATGAGTGCCGGACGGCCGCCGGTGCGCTGAGCAATGGTTTTCACCCGGCTGACCCCTCGACGCAGTTAGTTACCCCCGTAAACTAAGGGTTACCTTACACGCCGTCAAACGGGCTGGCCGGGTGCTGTCCCCGCTAGAGACTCTTGGGTGCGTTCTGCACGTCGGTGATCGCCTGCTCGTCGCCGTCGAAGTCGACCCGGGCCGTCCTGCCGACCGCGAACAACAGCAACTCCTCGGGCGCCCCGGTCACCGTGACGGCGGGGCCCTGACCGGCGATCAGCACCGTCTTGCCGTCGGTGGTGCGCAGCGCGACGCGACCGGGCACCTTCGCCAGCGTCAGCCGCCCCATCAGTCCCAGCGTCCGCTGCAGCCCGGCGACGAGCTTGGGCTCGAGTTCCCGTGGCTCCCAGTCGGTTCCGGCACGGCGCACGTCCTCGTGGTGGATGAACATTTCGGCGACATTGGCGACCGGGTCGAGCAGTTTGAACGGCGAGTAGACGGGCGGGCCGGCCGCGACCTTGCCCACCAGCTCCTCCCAGTCGGTGTTCTCGGCGACCTTGTTCTGCAACTTCTCGGTGTGGCCGGCGAAGAAGGGAATGAGGATGCCCGGTCCGGCGTCGATACGGTGCTCCCTGATCACCAGATGGGCCGCCAGGTCGCGGGTGCGCCAACCTTCGCACAGGGTGGGCGCATCGGGGCCCGCGGCAAGCATCGTCTCCACCAGAGCGGCGCGCTCCCGTCGTGCAACGGACACTTCGTCTCCTATCATTCGGGCTTCGACCACCATCGTGCCGCACACCACATGTTTCGAATGTATGTGCGATGGCTATCCGCGCTTTTATGAGTAGCAACGCGCAACCAGCCCCGCAGGAGAACCCCGAAAAGGACCCGTCCAACTGGGTGACCGGCGACGAACCGATGACCGGCCCGCAGCGCAGCTATGTGAGCACTTTGGCGCAGGAAGCCGGTCGGGACGTTCCGGACGATCTGACGAAGGCGCAGGCGTCAGAGTTGATCGACGAGTTGCAGCAGCAGACGGGCCGCGGCGGGGTGTAACCCCGGTTATCGGTGCGGGCGGAGGGACTCGAACCCACACGCTCTTTCGAGCACCGGCACCTAAAGCCGGCATGTCTGCCAATTTCATCACGCCCGCGCGACTAGCGATCCTACGCGCGCACAACGACCGCTTGACCACCGCGCGGTACCGTCATGGTGTGTCCACCCCCGCCCCACTACGACGCCACCGCAAGGTCGCGGCGATCATTCTGGTGATCGTTGCGGCGTCCGGTTGCCTGGCGTTGGGCTGGTGGCAATGGACCCGATTCCAGTCGGTGTCAGGCACCTATCAGAACCTGGGTTACGCGCTGCAGTGGCCGCTGTTCGCCGGGTTCTGCGTGTACGCCTACCGGAATTTCGTTCGTTACGAGGAGGCCCCGCCTGACCCGCGGAATCGCGAGGCGGCCACCGAGATTCCTCCCGGCCTGCTGCCCGAGCGGCCGCAGCCCGCCCAACAGCAAGCAGATGATCCCGCCCTGCGCGAGTACAACGCCTACCTGGCCGAGCTCGCCAAGAACGACGCCGAAAAGCAGAACAGGACCACCGCATGAGCGCACCCGAGACACCCGAAGGCGAACGCAGCGCCTCGGTGTTCCCGATCGAAAAGATCCGGACCGCGCTGCTCGCCTACCGCGTGATGGCGTGGGCGACGGGCATCTGGCTGATCGCACTGTGCGGGGAGATCGTGTCGCACTTGGTCTATCACCGCGAGATCCGGTGGATCGAAGTCGTCCACGGTTGGGTGTACTTCGTCTACGTGATCGCGGCGTTCAATCTGGCGATCAAAGTTCGCTGGCCGATCGGCAAGACAATCGGCGTGCTGCTGGCCGGCACGGTCCCGCTGTTGGGCATCATCGTCGAGCACCGGCAGACCAAGGACATCAAGGCGCGCTTCGATTTGTAAAGACTTGTGAATCAGTGCGCCAGCGCGCGCAGCGCGGGCAACAACAGCGCCAGCGCGCGTCCGCGGTGCGACGCTGCGTCCTTCTCCTCCGGGGTCAGCTCGGCCGCGGTCCGCTGCTCGCCGTTGGGCACGAAAACCGGGTCGTAGCCGAAGCCGCCGTCGCCGCGCGGTGCTCGCGCGATCGTGCCGCGCCACTCCCCCCGAACCACCACCTGGTCGGCATCGGAGACCAGCGCGCAGGCCGACACGAACGCCGCGCCGCGCCGCCCGTCGGGCACGTCAGACAACTGAGCCAACAGAAGCTCGGTATTGGCGGCGTCGTCGCCGTGCCGTCCCGACCAACGCGCCGACAACACCCCGGGCATCCCGTTGAGTGCGGCGACCGTCAATCCCGAGTCGTCGGCGATGCTCGGCAGGCCGGTGGCGGCGAACGCGTCGCGCGCCTTGGCCAGTGCGTTCTCCTCGAAGGTCGCGCCCGTCTCGGGCGCCTCGGCGAATGCCGACACGTCGTCCAAGGACACCAGCGATACGCCCAACAGACCGGCGCCGTCCAGCACGCGCTGCAGTTCCGCCAGCTTCTTGCGGTTGCGGCTGGCGACCAATACCCGGGTCAGCTTCCGAACGCCTTCGGTTGCGGGGGCCCCTCCGGCAGCTCACCCGGGTACGGCAGCGCCAACGCTTCACGCTGGGCGGCGAACAACTCGTCGCAGGCTTTGAGCGCCATGTCGAGCAGCTTGTCCAGGGTCGAGCGCGGGAACGTCGCCCCCTCGCCGGTGCCCTGCACCTCCACCAGGGTGCCGGTGTCGGTGGCGACCACGTTCATGTCGACTTCGGCGCGGGAGTCCTCCTCATAGGGGAGGTCCGCGCGGATCCGACCGTCAACGACGCCCACGCTGATCGCGGCGATGGCACACGACAGCGGTCGGGGGTCCGACAGCTTCCCGGCGGCGGCCAGGTAGGTGACCGCATCGGCCAGCGCCACGTAAGCGCCGGTGATCGCCGCGGTACGGGTGCCGCCGTCTGCCTGCAGCACGTCGCAGTCGACGGCGATGGTGTTCTCCCCGAGCGCGGCCAAGTCGATGCACGCCCGCAGCGATCGGCCCACCAACCGACTGATCTCCTGGGTGCGGCCGCTGGGCCGGCCCTTCACCGATTCGCGGTCGGAACGAGTGTGGGTCGCAGACGGCAGCATCGCGTATTCCGCGGTCAGCCAG
>NZ_LZKQ01000152.1 GCF_001668675.1 Mycobacterium asiaticum
CTGCGCGCGGGTGAATACCCGGCCGGCGTGCTGGGCCAGATACTTCAGCAACTCGAATTCCTTGTAGGTGAGGTCCAGCGGCCGGCCGCGCAGCCGGGCGGTGTAGGTGCCCTCGTCGATCACCAGCTCACCCAGACTCACCTTGCCCGCGCTCTCCTGGTCGGCCAGGCCGCCGCGACGGCCGACCACCAGCCGCAGCCGGGCGTCGATCTCCGCCGGCCCCGTACTGGGCAACAGAATCTCGTCCAGGCCCCAGTCGGCGCTGACGGCCACCAGTCCGCCCTCACTCACCACCGCGAGAACCGGAACCGACCGGCCGGCCGTGCTGAGCAGGCGGCACAGCCCGCGCGCGGCCGAGAGGTCGTTGCGCGCGTCGACGAGCACCGCGTCCGCGTTGCCCGCCTCCAGTAGTGAGGAAGCCTCGGCCGGCGCTGTCCGCACGCTGTGGGGAAGCAGAGACAGCGACGGCAGGACGGGGTCCGGGTACAGCTCCGAGGTCAGCAGTAATAGGTCCAACTAGCCCCTCCAGCCCTCGTGGGTAGGCCTCCCAAACTCATCGCGACATATGACGTTAGCGGTCAGCTCACCTAACGATAACTTGCTACCTGGGCTTTCGCCTCGCGACGAGCCTGTCCGAGATCGACGTCACCTATACAACACGGTCCCGCGGCGATGTCACAATGTCCCGGTGCGCAGGGTCTTGATCGGTGTCACCGCCGCGATAATCGGCGTCGGGATCCTCGCGCTCGCGGCGCTCGGCGTCGACTACGGCGTCAGCATCTACGCCGAGTACCGGCTCTCGGCGAGCGTGCGCAAAGCGGCCAACCTGCATTCGGACCCGTTCGTCGCCATCCTGGCCCTTCCTTTCATCCCGCAGGCCATGCGCCACCACTACACCGAGGTGGAGATCAAGGCCGGCGGCACCGACCAACCGGAGGTCGGCAGGGCGACGCTGGAAGCCACCATGCACTCGATCGACTTGACCGACGCATCCTGGCTGATCGGACCGAACGCCAAGCTCGCCGTGGAAGAGCTGGAGAGCCGCATCATCATCGACTCCGTGCATCTGGGCCGCTACCTGGGCATTACCGACCTGATGGTGGAAGCGCCGCCACAGGAGTCGAACGACGCCACCGGCGGAACCACCGAATCCGGGATATCCGGCAACCACGGCCTGGTGTTCAGCGGCACGCCGAATAAGGCCGGCTTCGATCGGCGGGTCAGCATCTCGGTCGACCTGTCCATCGCCCCGGAGGACCCGGCCACCCTGATCATCACCCCCACCGGCGTCCTCACCGGGCCCGACACCGCCAACCAGGCCGTTCCCGACGACAAGAAGGCAGCGGTGCTGAAAGCGTTCAGCGCCAGGGTTCCGCGCCAGCGACTGCCGTTCGGGGTCGCCCCGACCACCGTCGGGGCGCGCGGCTCCGACGTCATCATCGAGGGCATCACCCGTGACGTGACCCTCACATTGAGTGATTTCCGGCAGTCCTGACCGCCGGACAAGGGCCTCCGATGGCGCTGTTGGCTTGATCACTATGTCATTGGGTAAGCTTGCCGACGTGTCAGCCCGCATCGAGCGCATGCTCACCAACTGCCGCACGGTTGAGCCGTGCCGCGGCGCGGGTTGTTGCTGTTGCTGTAGCTGTTGAGTAGCCGCGCCGATCTGCGCAGCACTCGAAGCAGCCCCGGAATCCCACTGTGGCATGTCTTCCGCGCAACAGGCGTACCTAGGAGTAATCCGTGCCTTGCCCTTCCACCACCTGCGTGCGTGGCTGGCCGCACCTTTGCACGTAGCACCCGCCGCTGACCACCTTCACAGAGAGAGATCGAAAGGAACCCACCATGGCACGCTCCGACGTCCTGGTCTCCGCCGACTGGGCTGAGAGCAATCTGGATGCCGCAGACGTCGTCTTCGTCGAAGTTGACGAGGACACCAGCGCTTACGACGGCGGCCACATCGCCGGCGCGATCAAGCTGGACTGGCGCACCGATTTGCAAGACCCGGTCAAGCGCGACTTCGTCGACCCCCAACAGTTCTCCAAGCTGCTCTCCGAGCGCGGCGTGTCCAACGACGACACCGTCATCCTCTACGGCGGCAACAACAACTGGTTCGCGGCGTACGCGTACTGGTACTTCAAGCTCTACGGCCACGAGAAGGTCAAGCTGCTCGACGGTGGCCGCAAAAAGTGGGAGCTCGACGGCCGCCCGCTGTCCAGCGACGCCGTGAACCGGCCGCCCACCTCTTACTCGGCGTCGCAACCGGACAACAGCATCCGCGCGTTCCGCGATGACGTGATCGCCGCCATCGGGGTCAAGAACCTGGTCGACGTGCGTTCGCCTGATGAGTTCTCCGGCAAGATCCTGGCGCCGGCGCACCTGCCGCAGGAGCAGAGCCAACGGCCGGGCCACGTTCCGACCGCCATCAACGTGCCGTGGAGCAAGGCGGCCAACGAAGACGGCACGTTCAAGTCCGACGAGGAGCTGGCCAAGCTCTACGCCGACGCCGGACTGGACGGCTCCAAGGAAACGATTGCCTACTGTCGAATCGGGGAGCGTTCCTCGCACACCTGGTTCGTGCTGCAGGAATTGCTCGGCCACAAAAACGTCAAGAACTACGACGGCAGTTGGACGGAATACGGCTCCCTGGTGGGCGCCCCGATCGAGTTGGGAAGCTGACATGTGCTCTGCACCTAAGCAAGGACTGACGTTGCCGGCCAGCGTCGACCTCGAGAAGGAAACGGTGATCACCGGTCGCGTTGTCGACCGGGACGGCCAGGCCGTCGGCGGCGCGTTCGTCCGTCTGCTCGACTCCTCCGACGAGTTCACCGCCGAGGTCGTCGCGTCGGCGACCGGCGACTTCCGGTTCTTCGCCGCTCCGGGATCGTGGACGCTGCGCGCGTTGTCCAGGATCGGCAATGGCGACGCCGTGGTGGCGCCGTCCGGCGCGGGCATCCACGAGGTGGACATCAAGATCGCCTGACGACCCGTTCGGGCCGGTCCCCGTCAGCGCGGTCGGAAGAATAGAATCACTTCCGTGGTGCTGTTCTTCGAGATCATGCTGGTCCTTGCGACCGTGGTCATTTCCTGGTTCGCGCTGTACGCGCTGTATCGGCTGATCACCGACGAGTCGTGACCTCTTCCGAGGGGCCGGACGCCGGCGGCATGTCGCAGGCGGCGGAGCGCTCGAAACTGACCGCGGCACGCAACATTCCCGCGTTCGACGATCTGCCGGTGCCCGCCGACACCGCGAACCTGCGCGAGGGCGCGAACCTCAACGATGCGTTGCTCGCGCTGCTGCCGCTGGTGGGTGTGTGGCGTGGTGAAGGCGAGGGCCGCGGCACAGACGGCGACTACCGGTTCGGCCAGCAGATCATCGTGTCCCACGACGGCGGCGACTACCTGAATTGGGAAGCCCGGTCATGGCGGCTGGACGACGAGGGCGAGTACCACGAAATCGGGTTGCGGGAGACGGGCTTCTGGCGGTTCGTCCGCGACCCCGACGACCCGAGCGAATCACAGGCCATCGAACTGCTCCTGGCGCATTCGGCCGGCTACGTCGAGTTGTTCTACGGGCGGCCCCGTAACCAATCGTCCTGGGAACTGGTGACCGACGCGCTGGCCCGAAGCCGGTCCGGCGTGCTCGTCGGTGGCGCCAAACGGCTCTACGGGATCGTCGAGGGCGGTGACCTCGCCTACGTCGAGGAGCGGGTCGACGCCGATGGTGGCCTGGTCCCGCACCTGTCGGCGCGGCTGTCGCGCTTCGTCGGCTGAGGCCGGCCCGCCGCGTCGTATTCGCGTCCCTGTCTTGCCTTTCGGAGAACTTGCGCGTGTACTGTTCGCGTCCTAGCAGCGGGGTCTAGCAGCGAAAGGCGGCCGGATGCGCCAGAAGAGGACGGTCCCGCCCCCCGTGCGGTGGGCCGTGTCGGCTCTGGCGGTGCTGTTGATCGGCTATCTGGCCGCCGTGGCGTTGCATCCCGCCATCCTGGAGTGGTTGCCGGACGGGCTGGGCTGGTTCGGGCGGCCGGGTTCGATGGCCACGACCACGATCGTCGTCGGCGTCTTGATCGTGTGCGCGATGACCTTTCGCTCCAACACCAGTCACCGGTTGGTGGGTGTGTCGTTCACGGTGATCGCGGTGCTGATCACCATGAGCGCCATCCTGGGCCTGAGTGCGTACTGGAACTGCCACGACCAGAACCACCCGGCCGTCTTCACGCCGCTGATGCTGACGGCTCAACTGATCAAGGGCAGCAGCGGCGACTACTCACTGGGCGGCCGGGTGTGCCCCAGCCCAACCCCGGTCGGCCTCGAATTAGCCCGCATGGCAGCGGTTTCGGCGATCTTCACCGGATTGGGCGGCGTGGTGGTCGGCGTCTTCCGTTCCCAGGTGGACCGGCTGCGGGCGAATCTCGCCGACTCGGTCACCGCCATCGTCGGCGTGGACGACGACACCGAATCGATGGTCAGTGGCGTCGCGCGGACGCTGGACCGGCGCAGCACTCTGGTCGTCATCACCAGCGCCGGTGACGACCGGGTGCAGCGGCTCCGACGGTTGGGCGCCCGGGTGGTGCTGGTGGACTTCAACACTCCCGCGACCCTGGTGTCCCTGCGGCTGTGGCGGAATCTCAGCCGGTTGTACCTGATGGCGGCCGACCCGGCGGTCAACATGCTGCGGCTGGATCTCATCGGGCGCCGGCTGGCCGAAGTCGCCGACAAGCGGCGGTTGCCGTTGATCGTGCGCATCGACGACCCGTGGCTGGCCGAGGCGTGGCGCGCCCAGCAGTTCGGCGGATCCGACACCCGCTGGGCCGCGGACGTGGTGGGCAAGTACGAGGTGACGGCCAGCCGGCTGCTCGACGGCATCATCGCGACCGGCCGAACCAAGCGGATATTCGTCTGCGGCACATCACAATTGACGTTGGCCCTGTGTGCGGACCTGACCCGGCGAGCGCTGGAACGCGACTTTTACACCCCGCCCGGCGCAGCCGCGCTGCCGGCCCTGACCCTGGTGGAACGGGACGCCGACGAGTATCTGCGGGATCACCACTTCTACCGCGAGCAAGCGGGTTTCGCCTCCGATGGCCCCGCGATCGACGCGGTGTCGGAGGCCCCGACGATACCCACCTTGTTGCGGCTGATCGGCGAGACGGACCCGACCACCAGCGCCGTGATCCTGGTCGACACCCACACCGCCACTACCGGCACGCGGCTGGCCGCCCGGTTCCCCGAAATGCCGGTTTACACTTCGGATCTCAACACCAGCATCGACGATGACTCGATTCAGGTCGTCGGGCTGCTGCAGTCCTATTCGCTGGTGCTGGACACCCGGGAGGGCCAGGTTCAGGATGCCTGGGAGCGCGCCGCACGCCTGATTCACGAACGGTATGTGGCAACCATCGACCCGAGCTGGCCGCGGGGTCCGGCGTCGGTGCCCTGGATCGAGCTCGACGAGTTCTACCGCGGGTCCAACCGCCGCCAGGTGCGCAATGCGTTGTGGATGGTCGAACAGATCGCGGGCCACACGTGGAACACCTGGGGCAGCCCGCCGGAGCAGTTGTCGGGCCGGGATATGGCGGATTCGGCGCCGCTGGAACAGCTTTCGCGGATGGGCTTCGACGAATACTCGGCGCTGGCCATGGCGAAGGCCGAGCACGAGGACTGGTGCCGCTACTACCGCCGCAACGGGTGGAAGTACGGCAAGCCACGTGACGACGCCCGCAAGATCCACGACAAGCTCGTCGACTGGTCGGACGTCGAGAACAACCCCGATCTCCTCAACGCCGCGGTGCGCAGCCTGGCGGCCACACTTTGGAGCCTGCGTCAGCTCGGCTATCGGTCACGCCCGCTGTGGCGGACCTTCACCCGGGTCGGCACCGTGGCCGCGACCCAGCGCGATGCGCCGTGGTCGTGGAAGTCGGACTCCGGACACACGATGCGCGCCGACGCCGGCGACTGGGAGGTGCAGTCGGACGGCAAAACCTGGTCGGTGCGCGACGACATCTTCCACGCCACCTACGAGCCGGCCGGTGCCGGGCTGTGGCGTCGCAAGGGCGTGGTGCAGGCCCGGCCCGCCCAGCCCGGCGAGACCGTCAACACCTTGGAGGGCCCGACGGTCGCCACCGACGGCGACTGGGTGGTGCGCGGCGCGCAGGGCGAACAATGGCCTGTTCCGGGTCACGAATTCACGCAGCGTTACGCCGAATTCCGCCCGCCGGAACAGGCGCCCGTCCCGCACGGGGACTGATCCAAACCCGAGTTTGGCAACACGATTGCTGCCGGTAATACCATGCGCTACCGTCGCATGACGGATTCGCCGGATATCTCCCTGTGCCCTCCATCGAGGAGACCGCTGTGGCCATCTTCATCAGCTACTCGAGCCAAGACAGAACCGCGCTCGAAGCTCTCACCACCGCGCTGAAACGCGCCCAGCAGAAGGTCTGGTTCGACCAGGAGCTCGGCGGCGGCGACGCGTGGTGGAACGCGATCCTGGAACAGATCCGCTCCAGCGAGGTGTTCATCGTCGCGCTGTCCAACAATTGGCTGCAGTCCAAGCCGAGCCAGGCCGAATTGCGTTACGCGCAGGCGCTCAACCGCCCGATCCTGCCCGTCAAGGTCGGGCCCGTGGACAGCGTGCGGGTGAATCCGGTCTCGACGCTGCAGATCATCGACTACCAGAACCCCACCGTGGATGCCGGCATCCAGTTGGTCACCGCGATCCACGCGCTGCGCGAGAAAGCCCCGCCGCTGCCCTCGCCGCTGCCCGAAGAGCCGCCGCTGCCGTTCGGCTACATCATGCGGCTGGGCAACACTCTGTCCGAAAAGGAGCTCACCCCCCAGCAGCAGCTCCAGCTGCTGGTCGAGCTGCGCACCGGTCTCGACGAAGACGGCGACGACCCCAGCGCCCGCAGCGACATCGCCCAGCTGCTGCGGATGCTGCGGATGCGGCACGACGTCACCTACCGCACGCGCACCGAAATCGACAATGTCCTGGCCGAAATCGAGGCCAAGGACGGATCGAGAACAGCACAGACAGCGCCTGCCGCCCCGGCCCAGGCCGCGCCCGCACAGCCGGCCGCCGTCGCGCCGCCGCGCCCGGCCACCGCGCCCGCCGCTCCCAGCGCCGGCGGTGGCGCGCAATCGAGCAAGCGCCTGCTGATCATCGGCGGCGCCGCCCTGGCGGCCATCGTGGCGGTGGTGTTGATCGTGGTATTCGCTTCCGGCGGTGGCGGCGGCCGCAAGCCGGCGGCAACTGCCGGCGGCACGACGGTCGGCGCGTCCGGAGCGGTGGCCGCGCCGTCGGCAACCAACTCCGTCCTGCTCGGCGCCGCGGACGTCGGCACGGTGCTGGGCGATCCCAACATGGAGGCCGGAGCGCACGGCGACCAGCTGCGCAAGCCGCAAGGCGCCCTGTCGGACCCGGAGTGTGTGGTGGCCTTCGAACCGTTCGAGGAATCCGCCTACCGGGGTCACGAACTGACCGGCATCCATAACCAGGTGGTGCATTCGCCACAGGACGTCCACCGGGTGGTCGAGGGCGTGGCGAAGTTCCCGACGGCCGAGAAGGCCAGCGCCTTTGTGGCGGCCTCCGCCGCGAAATGGCGGGCCTGCGCCAACAAGACCGTCCAGTTCACCGGCGCGAACAACAAGGCCGTGGAATGGACCTTCGGTGAGGTCAACGGGGATGCGCCGAAGATCACCCAGACCCGCGCGGTGACCGACGGCAGCGGGCGGACCTGCCAGCATGCGCTCAGCGCGGCCGGCAATCTGGTCATCGAGGTGCAGGCGTGCGGCAACGACATCACCGACGGCGGGGCCCGGTTGGCCGACCAGATCGCCGCGAAGGCAGGAAACGCATAGGCCGCACGGCCGACAGGCAGTAGAGATGGAGCGGCCCCCGAGCCGTATTCCGGTTGGACAGACCGGAAGCTCGGGGGCCGGGTGACTGCGGGAGATTCGCCAGCGCTTTGGTCGATGAATCTTCCGAGCCAATGCAGCTAGCTCGCAGCCACCTCACATGTCCATGAAGCTATCAATTTCGCGGACCACCTCCCTTCTTGTGTAAAGCCGACGCTACCGTGACTTGGGCGCGGCGACAACACAATTAAGCGTTCAGCGATCGCTGGCGATGGCTGCGTCGACCAGCTCGGCGAACGTGTCGGCGAACGGGGGGCGGGGCAACCGCCTACCGTCCAGGGTATGCACGCGGGCGGCCAGCGTCATGCTGGAGATGAGCCAAATGCCCTGCGCCTCGGCCAGATCCGTCACCCGTAACGCGCGGTAGTCGCAGTCGTAGCCTTTGGCACGGGCCACCTCGAAGAGTGCCTGCTGGGTGGTGCCACGCAGGATCGGATACCACGGCGGCGGAGTGAGCAGGCAGGGGCTGCCGTCGCCGTTGTCGGTGGCGATCACCACCGTCGAGCGTGGGCCTTCCAGCACGTAGCCGTCGGTGCTGACGAAGATGACATCGCCGGCGCCCTGCCGCGCGGCGTGCCGCAGGACGGCCATGTTGATCGCGTAGGAAAGCGTCTTGGCGCCGGCCAGCAGCCAGGGCATGGCGTCGACACCGCGCGCCGGTAGCCCGCGGTCCAGCGTGATCGCCGCGACGCCGTCCCGGCGCACCGCGGCCACCCGCTCCGGGACCGGGTTGACCATCACATAGGCCGTCGGGTCCGAGCCGCCCTCGCGGCCGCGGCTGTACACCAGACGCATCGCGGCCTCGTCGGACGTGCCGCTGACCCATTGCCGGGTCGCGGAGTCGATGGCCCGCCGCCAGGCCGGCAGGTCCGGCGCGGGCAGGTCCATCAGCTTGGCGGACTGGGTCAGCCGCTGCAGGTGCGACTCGATCAAACATGCCCTGCCGTCGCGGACCAGCAGCGTTTCGAAAATCCCGTCGCCGCGGACCGCCGCCAGGTCGTCGGGCGTGAGCAGCGGCGTTCCCGGATCGAGGATCTCGCCGTCCAGAGTGACGACCACACCAGCCATGTCGAGTGAGCCTAACGACCCCGAAGGTGTGCCCGGCCAGCGCCGTAGAGTTGACGTGTGTCCCGTGCCGGCAACTTCGTCCCCGCGCCCGATCCCGGTCCCGACGCCGGCGCCGTCTGGCATTACGGCGATCCGCTGGGTGAACAGCGGGCGGCCCAGACCGGCGCCATCGTGGTGGACCGCTCGCACCGTGCCGTGCTGACCCTCACCGGGGCCGACCGCCGCTCCTGGCTGCACAACATCTCCACTCAGCACGTCAGCGAACTGGCCGATGGCGCGACGGTGCAGAACCTCAGCCTGGACGGCCAGGGCCGGGTCGAGGATCACTGGCTGCAGACCGAACTCGGGGGCATCACCTATCTGGACACCGAGCCGTGGCGGGGTGAGCCGTTACTGGGCTACCTGCGCAAGATGGTGTTCTGGTCCGATGTGACCCCGGATCACGCCGATTTCGCGGTGCTGTCGTTGTTGGGGCCGCAGCTGACCGACCCGGCGGTGCTTGACGCGCTGGGCGTGGACGTCCTGCCGGCCGACTGGTCGGCGGTCCCGGTGCCCGGTGGCGGCTTCGTCCGGCGGCTGCCCAGCACGCCCAGCGGTCCGGTCGAGCTGGATCTGGTGGTCCCGCGCACCGATGCCGCCGAGTGGCAGCAGCGGCTGACCAGTGCCGACGTGCGCCCGGCCGGTGTCTGGGCCTACGAAGCCCACCGGGTCGCCGCGCTGCGGCCCCGGCTCGGGGTCGACACCGACGAGCGCACCATCCCGCACGAAGTGCGCTGGATCGGCGGTCCCGGCGAAGGCGCCGTCCACCTGGACAAGGGCTGCTACCGCGGCCAGGAGACCGTCGCGCGGGTGCACAACTTGGGGAAACCGCCACGGATGCTGGCGTTGTTGCACCTCGACGGTTCGGCGGACCGTCCGTCCACCGGCGACGCGATACTCGCCGGAGGTCGTGCGGTGGGACGGCTGGGAACGGTGGTCGAGCACGTCGACCTCGGGCCGGTGGCCCTGGCTCTGCTGAAACGGGGGGTGCCGGCCGACACCGCGCTGACGACCGGTGCCGAAGGCGAGGTCCCCGCGGCGATCGACGCCGATTCCCTGCCGCCGACCGATGAAGTGGGGGCCGGACGACTCGCCGTGGAACGGTTACGCGGCGGCGGTCGCTGACTGGCTGTGACATCCGCCATCCTGTCGAGCCGCGTGGCAGGCCGCGCCCACGTTAGCGCGCAGGGCACGGTAAGCTGTCGACAGGACAAAACGACACTAAGAGATCGGAGCCGCCTACTCGTAGGCCGCTCCGTTATTTCGCGAGGGGGTTCCCCCATGGGCCGCGGCCGGGCTAAGGCAAAGCAGACCAAGGTTGCTCGAGAACTGAAATACAGCTCCCCCCAGACCGACTTCACGCGGCTTCAGCGCGAGCTGTCCGGGACGAGCACCGACGAGTCGGACCACGCGGATGGCGACTCGTGGGATGACGACGACACCTGGCGCCGCTAGGTCCTCGCTGGCGTCCGGGGCCCTACTGGTTCTGGATTTTTAGAATCGCGGGTGCTGCCCCACGAGCTTGACCCGCGGGCCGTCCTTACCGGCCTTGCCGACGGTACCCAGCACCCAGCAGTTCAGATGCCGCGCGGTCAGGATCGCCCTGGCGCGGTCGCTGTCCTCCGGCGCGACGACGGCGACCATCCCGACACCCATGTTGAACGTCTTCTCCATCTCGGCTCGCTCGATACGGCCCCGCTGCGCGATCATGGCGAACACCGGCGCCGGCGTCCACGTTCCCCGGTCCACCTCGGCGACCAGCCCGTTCGGGATGACGCGGGCCAGGTTGCCGGCCAATCCGCCGCCGGTGACGTGGCAGAACGTGCGGACCTGGGTCTCGGCGATCAGCGCCAGACAGTCCTTGGCGTAGATCAGGGTCGGCTCCAACAGCTCTTCACCCAGGGTGCGGCCGAACTCTTCCACATAACCGGCCAGGTTCATCCGGTCGATATCCAGCAGAACTGAGCGGGCCAGCGAGTAGCCGTTGGAGTGCAGCCCGGAAGACCCCATCCCGATGATGACGTCGCCGGGTTTGACGCGTTCGGGTCCCAGCACGTCGTCGGCCTCGACCACACCGACCCCGGTCGCCGAGATGTCATAGTGGTCGGGCTCCATCAGACCCGGATGTTCGGCGGTCTCCCCGCCCAGGAGCGCGCACCCGGCACGCACGCAGCCCTCGGCGATACCGCTCACGATCGCCGCGACCCGCTCGGGCACGGTGCGGCCGACCGCGATGTAGTCCTGCAGGAACAACGGCTCGGCGCCGCACACCACCAGGTCGTCCACGACCATCGCGACCAGGTCCAAGCCGACTGTGTCGTGCTTGTCCATGGCCTGCGCGACGGCCAGCTTGGTGCCGACGCCGTCGGTAGAAGCCGCGAGCACCGGTTCCCGGTAATCGCCGCGTATCGCGAACAATCCGGCGAAACCGCCGAGCCCACCCCGCACCTCGGGTCTGGTGGCCTTGGTCGCTAGCGGCTTGAACAGGTCGACCGCGCGGTCACCGGCTTCAATGTCCACCCCGGCCGATGCGTAGGTGATGCCCTGATTGCCCGCGCCTCGTTTGGAGCTCTGTTCAGGATCCGTCATCGCGATAAAGGCTACCGGTCGCCGCACTCGTTGGTAACGCTATGCACCGGTGTCGCGCAGTGGGCCGGGATTTCGGCCAGTTTTGCGCGCGGCGAGGGTTTTTCGTCAGTGGCTGACCGCGGGAACTTCCGCCGTTTCCTGGTCGGCGAGATTGTCCAGGCCGGCACGCGCCGCGTTCGCCAGCATGTGCTCGATGACGTTCTTGCCCAGTGCGGTCTCGCCCGGCAGCTTGATCGGGTACGTGCCGTCGAAGCAGGCGGTGCACAGCCGCGACGCCGGCTGCTCGGTGGCCGCGATCAGACCGCGCAACGAGATGTAGCCCAGGGTGTCGGCGTTGATGGCATGCCGGACCGCCTCGAGCATCTCGCCCTCGTCCTCGACGGCGTTGGCGATCAGCTCGGCCGGGGACGGGAAGTCGATTCCGTAGAAGCAGGGCCACTTCACCGGCGGGGAGGCGATGCGCACGTGCACTTCCACCGCTCCGGCTTCGCGCAGCATCCGGACCAGCGCTCGCTGGGTGTTGCCGCGCACGATCGAGTCGTCGACGACGATGAGCCGCTTGCCGCGGATCACCTCTTTGAGAGGGTTCAGCTTGAGCCGGATGCCGAGCTGCCGAATGGTCTGCGACGGCTGGATGAAGGTGCGCCCGACGTAGGCGTTCTTCATCAGGCCCTGGCCGTAGGGAATGCCGGACTCCTGTGCATAACCCACCGCGGCGGGCGTACCGGATTCGGGCACCCCGATCACCAGATCCGCGTCCACCGCGCACTCCCGGGCCAGCTGGCGGCCGATGTCCAGCCGCGCGCCGTGTATCGACCGGCCGCCGATGGTGCTGTCGGGACGGGCCAGATAGACGTATTCGAACACGCAGCCCTTCGGCGAGGGGTTCGCGAAGCGGGTGGACCGCACGCCGTCGGCATCGATGGCGAGCAGCTCGCCCGGCTCGATGTCGCGGACGAAGGAGGCCCCGACGATGTCCAGTGCGGCGGTCTCGGATGCGACCACCCAGCCACGGTCCAGCCGGCCGAGCGACAACGGCCGCACGCCGTGCGGGTCGCGGCAGGCGTAGAGGGTGGTTTCGTCCATGAATGTCAGGCAGAACGCGCCGCGCACGGTCGGCAACAGCTCCAGCGCCGCTTGTTCGAGGCTGGAATCGGCCGCGCCATGCGCCAGCAGCGCACCGAGGATGTCGGAATCCGTCGTCGCCGGGGCCGGGCAGCGCTTCGCGATCAGACCCGCGTCGCGCGCCCGGGCGGCCAATTCGGCGGCGTTGACCAAATTGCCGTTATGGCCCAGCGCCACCCCGGTGCCCGCGGCGGTGTTGCGAAACACCGGCTGGGCGTTTTCCCAGGTGGTGTCGCCGCTGGTGGAGTATCGGCAGTGCCCGATCGCGACGTGGCCATCCATGGCTGCCAGCGTCTGCTCGTCGAACACCTGGCTGACCAGGCCGAGGTCCTTGAACACCAGAACCTGTGACCCGTCTGCGACGGCGATGCCGGCGGCTTCTTGGCCGCGGTGCTGCAGTGCGTACAGGCCGTAGTAGGTGAGCTTGGCGACATCCTCACCCGGGGCCCAGACCCCGAATACACCACACTCTTCACGAGGCGAATTGAAGTCTTCTTCGGGCTGTTGAGCGGTCACGGTTTTGGCGGCTCCCTGGGGCGCGAATGGTGACGTAACGGAGTCTACGGGTAACTCGTCTGCACCGACGAATTCGACGGGCGTGTTATTCCCGTTCAGACCGGCGTGTCGGAAGAAACACGCAGGTCAAATCACAGGCTCACCACTGGTAACAAGTGGTCGATCTCACTTGCTCGCGATCCGGACAGGGTGACCGAACCGCTGGCCTGGGCCTCTTTCAGCCCCATCAGTCCCGTTGCCACCAGCAGCCACGTCCGGGGGTCGGTTTCGACCACGTTCGGCGGGGTGCCACGGGTGTGCCGCGGACCGGCGATGCACTGCACGGCGACGAACGGCGGGATGCGAATCTCGACGCTGGCACCCGGCGCCAGCCCGGCCAGCGTGCGTGCGGTGAGCCGCACCGCCGCTGCCAGAGTGGGCCGGTCGGGCGGCGGACAGGTCTCGTCGCGCAGCCATTCGGAAACTGACAACACGGCTTGTCGCGTCTTCGCCGGATCGGCGCTATCCCGAGGCGCCATACCTTATGGTCTCAGAATCATGGAGCGTCGTCGTACGGGCACGCGACCCCCATTCAAGACCGTCGGCCTGGTGGCACTGATGGTGCTGACGCTCGTACTGGGCGCGCTGTATTGGCAGTTCCGCGGCAATTTCACGCCGAAGACGAAGTTGACGATGGTCGCCCCGCGGTCCGGGTTGGTGATGGATCCCGGGGCCAAGGTCACCTACAACGGCGTTCAGATCGGGCGGGTGTCGACGATTTCGGAGATCGACCGCAACGGCCGGCCCGCAGCGCAACTGATCCTGGACATCTACCCCAGATACATCGCGCAGATCCCGGCCAATGTGGCCGCAGAGATCAAGGCCACCACCGTGTTCGGCAATAAGTACGTGGCGCTGAGTTCACCTGAAAACCCTGTGGCACAACACATCACTCCGGCAATAGAGATAGATGCCACGCAAGTGACGACCGAGTTCAATACGCTTTTCCAGACCCTGACCGCCATCGCGGAGAAGGTGGACCCGGTCAAACTCAACATGACGCTGAGCGCGGCGGGCCAAGCACTGGCCGGATTGGGAGAGAGGTTCGGCGTCTCGCTGGAACGAGGATCGGCCATTCTGGACGACCTCAACCCCCAACTGCCACAGGCCCGCTACGACATTCGCCAACTGGCCGCCCTGGGCGACATCTACGCGGACTCCGCACCCGAGCTGTTGGACGCCCTGAACCAGGCGGCAACCACCGCGCGCAGCGTCCATGCGCAGCGGAACGAACTCGATGCCGCGCTGTTGGCCGCGGCGGGATTGGGCGGCACCGGCTCCGAGGTCTTCGGACGGGGGGGACCGTACCTGGCGCGGGGTGCCGCCGATCTGCGTCCGACCGCCGCGTTGCTCGACGAATACAGTCCCGAGATCGCCTGCACCATACGCAATTACAACGAAGTTGCGCCCAGAATCCATGCGGCGCTCGGCTTCAACGGGTACGCACTGGGAGCCAACTCATCGGGCGCGATCGCCGGTGCGCCGGCCCCGTACATGTACCCGGAGAACCTGCCGCGCACCAACGCCCGGGGCGGCCCGGGCGGCAGACCGGGATGCTGGCAGAAGATCACCCGTGATCTGTGGCCCGCCCCGTTCCTGGTGATGGACACCGGTGTCAGCCTGGCCCCGTACAACCATTTCGAGCTGGGCTCGCCGCTCGCGCTGGACTATGTCTGGGGCCGGCAGCTGGGCGACAACACCATCAATCCCTGAGACTGCGCCGTTGCACCGCCACCGCGGCCACGGCGCCGGACTCGTTGATGGCCAGATGCGCCAGGATCGGCGCAGCAAGGCTGCCGCAGCGGCCGGCGAGCCGGCCGAACAACCACCCCGCCACACCGGTGACCAGCACCACGGGCACCGCCGGCTGGCCCGTCGCGCGCGCATCGGCGATGTGGGACAAGCCGAACGCGGCGGACTGCAGTACCTGGCCACCGGCCACCCCGAAGGCTTCGGTTCCGACCGCGCTCAGCGCCCCGCGAAACGCGACCTCCTCGGCCCACACCGTACCGATTGGTATGTGCACGCCGAGCCAACTGGGTACCGACGGCGGCAGCTCGCGGCTGTCCATCGATCCCCGCACGATCGGAATGGGTGTTGTCGCAGCGATCGTTGCCGAAACAACCGCGGCCGCGGCTGAGCCCCAGCGCAATCCCGCCCACAGTTCCGGCGGGCGAAGGCCGAGCGGCGCACGGGTGAGCAACGCCAGCCCCCCGCCGAGACCGGCCTGCACCGGCGTCCGCCACGCGGCCGGAAACCGGGGACCGACCAGGCTCCAGCCGACCAATCCCGCGGCCAGTGCAAGCGCGCGCAGTCTCAGACGAAGAATCGCGGCAGCACCGCCTCGGATGTCTCCCGCAGTTCGGCCAGGGACACCGTGAACAGGCCCTGGACCTCGATCGCATCCGACGCTTGATCCACGACGCCGATGCGCGCCGCGGGCAGGCCCCGCGCCTCGCACATGGAACGGAATCGGCTCTCCTCGGTGCGTGGCACCGCAACCAGTACCCGGCCAGCGGATTCGGAGAACAACATGACGAACGGATCCGAGCCCTCGGGAAGCACGATGCGGCAACCTGTTTCACCCGCCAGCGCGGCCTCCACCACCGCCTGGGCCAGCCCTCCCTCGGACAGGTCGTGCGCGGCGGTGATCAGGCCGTCGCGCGATCCGGCCGCCAACACCTCAGCCAGTAACTTCTCCCGTTGCAGGTCGACCGCCGGCGGCAGCCCACCGAGGTGGTCGGCGGTCACCTGCGCCCAGATGGAGCCGTCGAATTCGTCGCGGGTGTCGCCGAGCAACAGCAGACTTTCACCCGGCTCGGTGCCCAGCGCGGTGGGCACCCGCCGCCCGACGTCATCGATGACGCCGAGTACCCCGACCACCGGAGTCGGCAGGATCGCCGACGAGCCGGTCTGGTTGTAAAAGCTGACGTTGCCGCCGGTCACCGGAATGCCCAGGGCCACACAACCATCCGCCAGACCTCGGACGGCTTGGGAGAACTGCCACATGACTCCCGGGTCCTCCGGCGAGCCGAAGTTCAGGCAGTTGGTGACGGCGACCGGGGTGGCGCCCGTGACGGCGACATTGCGGTACGCCTCGGCCAGAGCGAGTTGCGCGCCGGTGTAGGGATCAAGTTGGGTGTAGCGCCCCGACGCGTCGGTGGACAACGCGATGCCGCGGCCGGTCGCCTCGTCGATGCGCAGCACGCCGCCGTCGGCGTGCTCGGCCAGCACGGTGTTGCCCCGCACATAGCGGTCGTACTGCTCGGTGATGAATGCGCGGCTGCACAGATGCGGGCTACCAACCAGCGCAAGCAAAGTCGCGCGCAGTTCGTCGCCGCTGGCCGGCCGCGGCAATATCTTCGACGAGTCGGCGTTCAACGCGTCCTGGTACTCGGGACGGGCGACAGGGCGCTGATAGACCGGGCCTTCGTGCGCCACCGTGCGCGGCGGCACGTCGACGACGGTCTCGCCGTGCCAGGCGATGCGTAGCCGGTCACCGTCGGTGACCTCGCCGATCACGGTGGCCAGCACGTCCCACTTGCGGCAGACCGCCAGGAACGCGTCCACGTTCTCCGGCGTCACCACCGCGCACATCCGCTCCTGCGACTCGCTGCACAACACTTCCGCGGGCGTCATCTGCTTGGCGCGCAGCGGGACGGCGTCGAGATCGATCGCCATTCCGCCGTCACCGGCTGAGGCCAATTCCGAGGTGGCGCAAGCCAATCCGGCGCCACCGAGGTCCTGGATTCCCACCACCAGGCCGCCCGCGTAGAGCTCGAGACAGCACTCGATGAGCACCTTTTCCATGAACGGGTCGCCGACCTGCACCGACGGCAGCTTCTTCCGCGAGTTCTCGGCGTCAAAAGTGTCCGACGCCAGCACCGAGACCCCGCCGATCCCGTCGAGACCGGTCCGCGCGCCGAACAGGATGATCTTGTTCCCGGTGCCCGAGGCGAACGCCAGATGCAGGTCCTCCTGCCGTAATACGCCGACGCACAACGCGTTGACCAACGGATTACCGGCGTAGGACGCGTCGAACACGGTTTCACCGCCGATGTTGGGCAAGCCCAGTGAGTTGCCGTATCCACCGATGCCGCGGACCACCCCGTCGACCACCCGGCGGGTGTCGGGAGCGTCGGCGGCGCCGAACCGGAGCTGGTCCATCACGGCGATCGGCCGCGCGCCCATGGCCATGATGTCGCGAACGATGCCGCCGACGCCGGTGGCCGCGCCCTGATAGGGCTCCACGTAGGACGGGTGATTGTGGGACTCCACCTTGAAGGTGA
>NZ_LZKQ01000153.1 GCF_001668675.1 Mycobacterium asiaticum
CGGCGTGGTTGAGTGCGGCGGGTGCGGCGGCTGAGCAGGCCGCTGCTCAGGCGCGGGCGGTGGTGTCGGCGTTTGAGACGGCGCGCTCGATGGTGGTGCATCCAGCACTTATCGCCGGCAATCGCAATTCACTGGTGAGGCTTGCGGTTTCGAATTTGTTCGGGCAGAACTGGCCGGCGATTGCGGCGGCCGAGGCGGCCTACGAGGAGTTCTGGGCTCAGGACATCGTGGCGATGTTGGGTTATCACGGGGGGGCGTCGGCGGCGGCGGCGGCGTTGACGCCGTTCGCCAAGGTGCCCTTCGGTGCCTCGGGCGGTGCGGGTGGCTTCGTCAAGGCTGTGGTGGCCGAGTTGTCGGGTCTGGCCGGTGGGTTGAATCCCGGTGGGCTCAAGGCGGGTCTGGGTGCGATCAGCGCCCGGTTGACCCGTCTGTTGGGTGGGTTCGATCTGGCTGGGGTGGTGCGCAGTGTGCAGTCGGGCACTGGTGGTCTGGCGAATCTGCGTCTGCATGAGCTCGGTGGC
>NZ_LZKQ01000154.1 GCF_001668675.1 Mycobacterium asiaticum
GCGCAGAGCAGCATCGCCAATGCCGCCCAGGCGTTCTCGGCGGTGCCGAACTCGCTGACCAGCCTCGCCGCGCCGGCGGCGGCCGCCGACGCGGTGGATCCGATTCAGGTGCTGGACATCCTGGGCGACCTCAGTGGCCTGTTCCTCGACCCCGGCATCGGCACAGCCGGGTTGTCCACCGACGCGGTGCTGGCCGGCGCGGCGCTGCCCTATGACATCAACGGGTACTTCATCGGCCTGCACACCGACGACATTGTCAGCGGCTGGGCCGGGGTCGAGAGCTGGCCCGGCACGGCTGCGGTGCCGCCGACACCGTTCCCGGTGATCAGCAACGTGGGGTCGACCGCCTCGGCCGGCCTCGGCGAGGCCAGGACGATCGGGGCGTTGTCGGTGCCATCCGGGTGGACGACCGCGGCCCCGGCCACCCGGCTGGCCGCAGTGGCGCTGCCTATGACCAACACCGCCACTACCGCGGCCGCCGCCGCGGAAACCTCCGCCAGCGGCGCGGGAACGCTGTTCAGCCAGATGGCGCTCGCAGGCCTGGCCGGCCGGGCGTTGGCGGGCACCGTCGGCGCCGGAGGCGCTGGCCCGCGCACCCGGGAGCGGGTTGCGGTGACCAAGACCAACGCGCAACCGCCCGAGGCGACCGAGGAGCCGGCGACCGCAGCGCCGGTCCCTGCGGGTGGGCCGATCACCAGCATCTCCGCCGAACTGCGCGAGCTGGCGTCGCTGCGCGACGCGGGCATCCTGACCCAGGACGAGTTCACCGAGCAGAAGCGACGCTTGCTCGCCCCGTGAGTCGTCCGGCCCGGTGGGGTGAGCAGACGCTTAAGCCCCCGCACGCGCAGCGTGTCGGGGGCTTAAGCGTCTGCTCGTCAGCTACTTGAGCCGGTTGGCCGCGAACGTGGCGGCCTGGTTCGTCATGCCGTTCTCGATGTAAACCACGTGCGCCATGATGTTGCCGCCGCCGGTGCAGATCGGGTCGTCCGGGGCGCACTGGCTGATCAGCTTCCCGCTGTAGAGCGGGTTGATCGCCGGAAGCGGTCCGCCCCACAGCGCGCTGGAGAATCCGCTGGACGGTTCACCGAAGTAGGCGACCGCGGCGACGTGGTTGGCGACTGGGGCCGGCATCTCGGTGGTGGCCAGGTTGATCACGGTCGCGCCCTGTGAGTACCCACCGAGCACGATCTTGGTGTTGGGGCAGCTGGCCACGGTGCCCTGAATGTGCGCGCTCGCATCATCGGCTCCGCTGGGTGCACTGTGCCGGTAGTCGTCGTTGGCGGGGTAGTTCACCGCGTAGACCTCGACGGAACGCCCGGCGACCTGCGAAGTGAGGTCGTCGACGAACGCCTGTCCGACGTTGCCCAGCCCGGGGTCCTGATGAGTCCCGCGCGCGAACACGATCGACACGTCGGAACAGGGGTCGGCCGAGGCGGTCGGGCTCGCGATGGGCACGGTCAGCAACGCCCACGTCGTCACGACCAGAACTCCACCGAAACGTGCCAAGCTGCGCAAAGTCATGCCGAGAATCCTGGCATACGCCGGTGTCACCACCTCAGGCGGCCAAGACGGCCGCCTCAAGCCATGTTGTCGTTGCTGAGGTCTTGTTCTTGACTACCAGACCATTTCAGCGCTTCCAGCGCCACCGCCACCCGAACGGTGGTGCGGTCCAATGGCCGAGGCAGTAGCCGTTGTGCCGTATCGAGGCGGCTCAGCAGCGTGTTGCGGTGAATGTAGAGCTGTTGCGCGGCCCGGGCAGCGTTGCACTGCTCGTTGATATAGGTCAGCAGGGTGTCCCGCAGCACCGAACCTGCCGACGCAAATGCGCCCAGGGTGCTGGTGATGAAATCGTCTGAGTAGTCCGGCTTTTGAGTGAGCAGCGCAACCATTTGCACATCGTCGAAGAACGCGACCTGTTGCCGGGAACGCAGCCGGACCATCATGTGCTGTGCGGACAGGGCTTGTTGATGGCTGCGCCGGAAACCTTCAACACCCCGGGCGCTGGTCCCAATTGCGATGCGTAGCTTGGGCGTTTCCTCGAGCACCCGGCGAACCTGATCGCTGTCGACGTCGGTGATGTCTTTGAACCACACCCAGCGGGTCGCCTCGGCGGCCAATACGGTCAGCGGTTGCGTCGATCCGACCGCGTCGCACACCGCGGCGGTGGTTCGATCCAGCATGCGGTATTCGTCGTCGGATTCGTCGCACCAGATCACCGCTGCCGTATGCGATCCGGCGAGGGTATAGCCGAGCCGGACCTCGGCGCGCTTGTGGTTCACCGGTTCGCGGGCAAGGATGAACTCCACGATTTTCCGGCGTTCGATCAGCGCCCCCTGGGCCAGCTCGCTGTGCTCCAACTTCATCTGCCTCGAGATGCCGGCGAGGGTGGCGTCGACGAAATCATTGGCCGACTTGGCGACCAGATTGAGCAACTCGCGCAACTCGTACGGCGTCGCCGGGAGGTCGAAGACGATATCTATCCACCGTTGCAAAGCGACGTTCTGGCCGATACGGAAGATGTCGTGCACGGACGCGCCGAGGCCACGACGCACCAGGACCCGTGCCATGCGCAGCGGCTCCGGGCCCAGATACGCGGTGACGGGGGCGCCCGGGTCACGCAGGTGACTGGTGGCGAAGTGCACCAGGGTTGCCCGGTTGGACGAGCTCACCGCTGCGGCCAGGGTGGGGTCGCCGGCGAGGGCGGGATTTGCGGCCACCGTGGCCCGGTCGAGTTCGGCGAGCCATTCCGGGCTGGGGTTCAGAGCAATCCAGGCTCCCTGTCGGATCAAGTCACGGGTTTGCGGTGCCAATCTGCTGTCTACCACGGAGAACCATTCGGTCGTAGGCGTGCTGTGCAGTGTCATCGAGGTCTCTCGCCTGGGTGAGTGAATCGAGGCGGGCCGTGCCCTCCCATAAGCTACATCAATGTATTGTATACAGTCAAGTATTATATACCTAAATGTATCCATTCTATTTTGGCCGTGTCCGTACTCAGCCGCCGAGAGTTACAGTCGCAAGCGATGCGCCGCACCTGGACCTGGACATTCGATCTTCCGCCCGAGCAACTCTGGCCGTTGCTGGCCGACACCAACCGGCTCAACGAAGCGCTCGGCCTGCCGCCGTACACCCTCGAGGAGACGCCGCAACCCAACGGCACCGTGCTGCGCACCGGCCGGGGCAAGGCCGCCGGCTTCGCGCTGGAATGGGAGGAGAAGCCCTACAACTGGGTCACCGGCCGGCATTTCAGCCAGTCCCGGGTGTTCAGCAAGGGCCCCTTCCGCCGCTTCGGCCCGGTCTTCGACCTCGAGCCCGACGGCCAGGGCGGCTCCCGGGTCAGCTACGCGCTGGAATGGGAACCGCTGAGCCTGACGGGCCGCGTGTTCGGTGCGCGCCTGGCGACCCAGGCGGGGGAAAACGTGGCCAAGCGCATCCTGGAAGCGATCGCCTTCGCTCGCGGCGAGCCCACCGTCGAGCGCCTCACCCCGTTCGTTCTTCCGGAGCCCAAACTGCCGTTCGGTGCACGCGAACGGGCCACTGCTATGACGCGCGAAATCGACCGCAACCCGTACGGAAACGGACTCGGCGACCGGCTTGCCGACCTCGTCCTGCGCGGCATGGCTGCCGACCTCGCCCGGATCCGGCCCAAGAGCCTGGCCCGCGATTTCGGCGTGCCACCGCGCGCCGCGACCGAAGCCTGTTTCGCCGGGGTCAAGGCCGGTCTGCTCAACATGAAATGGGATGTGTTGTGCCCCAATTGCCGTGGTGCCCAGGCCAGCGTCACCACGCTGGCCGACCTGCCCCGGGGCGCGCACTGTTCGTCGTGCAACATCGACTACGAACGCGACTTCGAGCGCAACGTGGAGCTGACGTTTGCGCCGGCTCCGACGGTGCGCCCGCTGCCGATGGGGAACTTCTGTCTGTCCGGACCGCTGGCCACGCCGCATGTGGCGATCCAGGTGTTGCTCAGCCCGGGGGAGCAGCGCACGGTCGCCGTCGACCTGCCGCCCGGTTCGTACCGGTTGCGCACCCTGCATCCCGGTGACGTCGTCGACGTCGACTACGAGTCGGGGCCGTTTCCGGGCGTGTGCATCACCGCGGCGGGGGTGGAACGTCTACCCGTCGAAGGTGAACCGGGAACCGTCACCTTCGTCAACGAATCCGGCTTCGAGCTGGCCGCGGTGGTGGAGGACCGCACTTGGACGCGCGACACCCTGCGGGCCCCGGAAGTGATCTCGCTGCAGGCTTTTCGCGACTTGTTCGCCGAGGCGACGCTGCGGCCGGGCGATGACGCCGGCGTCAGCCAGGTGACGTTGTTGTTCACCGACCTGCGCGGCTCGACGGCGCTGTACGAACGGGTCGGCGACGCCGCCGCCTACAACCTGGTGCGCGAGCACTTCACCCTGCTGGCGATGATCGTGCGCGAACACGACGGCGCGGTGGTCAAGACGATCGGGGACGCGGTGATGGCGTCGTTCAACGATCCCGCGCAGGCGGTGCGTGCCGCGCTGGCCATGCAGGAGCGGATCGCGTCGTCGGCGCATGGCGGCGAGGACCTGGTGCTGAAGGTGGGTGTGCACGCGGGCCCGAGCGTGGTTGTCACGCTCAACGACCGCTTGGATTACTTCGGCTCGACGGTGAACATGGCCGCGCGGCTGCAGGGTCAGAGCGAGGGCGAGGACATCGTGCTGTCCGAGGCCGTGGCCGCCGATCCGGCGGTGCAACGGCTGCTGGCCGGTGTGCCGGCGCGGCGGGAAACGGTCGCGCTGAAGGGTTTTGCCGAGCCGGTCGGGTTCCTGCGGTTGCTGAGTTTGGGATCTGCGCCGGAAGGGCAAGATATAGCAGTGTGCTAGCGCCCTAGGTTGCACGAACCGTTGCACGAGACGAGGTGTGCCATGTGGTCAGTCGTTTGCCGTCTGATGGCCGTCGCGGCCATGGTTTTGGCGCCGATGGCGGTCGTCACCGCCGTGTCGCCGGGAGTGAGTCACGCCGACTGCGCCGACGGCGAATGGTGGGATCCGACCGGCAAGGTGTGCCGGCCCCTCGGGGTGGGACCACAGCCGCTCGACTGCGCGGCCGGCGAATGGTGGGACCCGACCGCGAATGTGTGCCGTCCGCTCGGGGTGGGACCGCAGCCACTCGCCTGTGACAACGGCTGGTGGTGGGATCCGGGCACCAACGCCTGCCGACCCCCGCTGATCCCGCCGGCCGGATAGCGGCTCAGCTCGCCGGCGGCGGAAATCCCCCCGTCGCCACGGGACCCCAGCGCCGCGGTGTCACCCGAATCAGGCACTTGCCCTGATCCGCCATCGCGCGCCGATAGTCCTGCCAGTCCGGGTGCTCGCCGGCGATCGCGCGGTAATAGTCGACCAGTGGCTCGATCGCCTCGGGCACGTCGATCACTTCGGCAGTACCGTCGACCTGTACGTACGGGCCGTTGAAATCATCGGAGAGCACCACGATGCTGGCTTTTGGTGTGCGCCGGATGTTCAGGCTCTTGGCGCGCTGCGGGTAACTCGCGATCACCAGCCTGCCCTGCGCGTCGACGCCGCCGGTCACCGGCGAGCTCTGCGGCGACCCGTCGGCGCGAAAAGCGGTGAGCAGCATGCGGTGTCGCGGCCGGATGAAATCCAGCAACTCGGATCGGCTCACCGCGTCGGCGGTCGCGAATTTCGGTGCCATGCCACCAACGTAGCGGGCCGGGCGCGGGCGTTCGGTCCGCCGCCTATCCTGGCCCGAGTGGCCGATCTGACCCTCGCGGAGTTGCGCAGCCGCCTCGGCGACGTGACCGTCCGCGACGCCACCCGGCTGCGCCGACGCTTGCAGAACCTGCGCGGCGCTAACCCGGCAAAGCTGCAACAGCTGGCCGACCAGATCGCCGCCGCACAGACGCTGGTCGCCAACCGTCGGGCCGCCGTCCCGGCGATCGCCTATCCCGACCTGCCGGTCAGCGGGCGCCGCGAGGAGATCGCCGCGGCGATACAACAGAACCAAGTGGTCGTCGTCGCAGGCGAAACCGGCTCGGGGAAGACGACTCAGCTACCCAAGATCTGTCTCGACGTCGGGCGTGGGGTGCGGGGGACCATCGGGCACACCCAGCCGCGGCGGCTGGCGGCCCGTACGGTCGCCCAGCGCATCGCCGACGAACTGCGCACCCCGCTCGGTGACGTGGTCGGCTACACGGTCCGGTTCACCGACCAGGTGAGCGACCGGACCCTGGTCAAGCTGATGACCGACGGCATCCTGCTCGCCGAGATCCAGCGCGACCGGCGGTTGCTGCGCTACGACACCCTGATCCTCGACGAAGCGCACGAGCGCAGCCTCAACATCGACTTCCTGCTCGGCTACCTGCGCGAGTTGCTGCCACGCCGCCCGGACCTCAAGGTGATCGTCACCTCGGCGACCATCGAGCCGCAACGATTCGCGGCGCACTTCGGTGGGGCGCCCATCGTGGAAGTGTCCGGGCGGACCTATCCGGTGCAGATCCGCTACCGGCCGTTGGAAGTGCCCGTGGCGGCGGGCCCGGACGACGATCCCGACGACCCCGACCGGGAAATCGTGCGCACCGAAACCCGCGACGAGGTCGAGGCGATCGTCGACGCCATCGAGGAACTGCGCTCCGAACCGCCCGGTGACGTCCTGGTGTTCTTGTCCGGCGAGCGCGAAATCCGCGATACCGCAGAAGCTTTGGGTGGATTGCAGAGCGGGCCGATGCCTACCGAGGTGCTGCCGCTCTACGCCCGGCTACCGACCGCCGAGCAGCAGAAGGTGTTCGCGGCCCATACCGGGCGACGCGTTGTGCTGGCCACCAACGTGGCCGAGACATCGCTGACGGTGCCCGGGATCCGCTACGTGGTGGATCCCGGCAATGCCCGCATCTCGCGCTACAGCCGGCGGCTGAAGGTGCAACGGCTGCCGATCGAGCCGATCTCGCAGGCATCGGCCGCGCAGCGGGCCGGTCGCTGCGGCCGGGTGGCGCCCGGGGTGTGCATCCGGCTGTATTCCGAGGAGGATTTCACCGCCCGGCCGCGCTACACCGAGCCGGAGATTCTGCGGACGAACTTGGCGGCGGTGCTGCTACAGATGGCCGCGCTGCAGCTCGGTGACATCGAGAATTTCCCGTTTCTCGACCCGCCGGACCGGCGCAGCGTGCGCGACGGTGTGCAACTGCTGCAGGAACTCGGCGCGTTCGACCAGCACGGCGCGATCACGGACCTGGGCCGGCGGCTGGCCCGGCTGCCCGTCGACCCCCGGCTGGGCCGGATGATCCTGCAGGCCGAGACCGAGGGCTGCGTGCGCGAAATGCTGGTGCTGGCAGCCGCATTGACGATCCCCGACCCGCGGGAGCGTCCGGCCGAGAGCGAAGACGCCGCCCGCCAGAAGCACGCCCGCTTCGCCGACGAACACTCCGACTTCATCGCCTACCTGAACCTGTGGCGCTACCTGCGTGAGCAGCGAAAAGAATTGTCCGGTAATGCTTTTCGACGCATGTGCCGCACCGACTTCCTGCACTACCTGCGTATCCGCGAATGGCAGGACCTGGTTGGGCAGCTGCGCAGCATCTGCCGCGATTTGGGCATCGTCGAGTCCGACGAGCCGGCCGAACCCGCTCAGATTCACGCGGCGCTGCTGGCGGGCTTGCTGTCTCATGTCGGGATGCGCCGCGAGGACGGGCGTGAATACCTCGGTGCGCGCAACGCACGGTTCGTGCTGGCACCTGGCTCGGTGCTGACCAAGAAACCGCCGCGCTGGGTGGTCGTCGCGGATCTGGTCGAGACCAGCCGCCTCTACGGACGGATCGCCGCCCGCATCCAGCCCGAGATCGTCGAACGGATCGCCGGCGACCTGGTGCAGCGCGCATACAGTGAGCCGCACTGGGACGCCAAGCGCGGGGAAGTGATGGCCTTCGAACGTGTTTCGCTGTACGGGCTGCCGCTCGTGGCGCGCCGCCGCGTCGGATACGCGCGGGTGGAACCGGCGGTCGCGCGGGAGTTGTTCATCCGGCATGCGCTGGTGGAGGGCGATTGGCACACCCGGCACCACTTCTTCGGCGACAACGCCCGGTTGCGCACCGAACTCGAGGGGCTGGAAGAGCGGGCGCGCCGCCGCGACCTACTGGTCGGTGACGACGAGATCTTCACCTGGTACGACGCGCGCATCCCGGCCGAGGTCGTCTCCGCGCGGCACTTCGACAGCTGGTGGAAAAAGCAGCGGCACAAGACCCCGGACCTGCTGACGTTCACCCGGAACGACCTGCTGCGCACCGAGGATCACGACGACAGCGACCGCCCGGATGCGTGGCGCATGGGTGACGCCGCGTTGCCGTTGACGTACCGGTTCGAGCCCGGCGCCGCCGATGACGGCGTCACCGTGCACGTCCCGATCGACGTGCTGGCCCGCCTCGGCGGTGACGAATTCGCCTGGCAGGTACCGGCGCTGCGGGAGGAACTGGTGACCGCGCTGATCCGCTCGCTGCCAAAAGACCTGCGGCGCAACTTCGTCCCGGCGCCCGACACCGCCCGCGCGGTGCTGGCCCGGATCGACCCAGACCAGGAGCCGCTGCTGGAGGCGTTGCAGCGCGAATTGCGCCGTGGCACCGGGGTGGTGGTGCCGATCGAGGCCTTCGACCTGGACAAACTGCCCGCACATCTGCGGGTGACGTTTGCCGTGGAGTCCGCCGACGGCAAAGAGGTGGCTCGCGGCAAGGACCTGCATGCGCTGCAGGAACGGCTCGCCGCCCCGGCCCGGCGGGCCGTCGCCCGCACCGTCGCAGCCGAGCTGGAACGGACCGGATTACACACCTGGCCGGATGATCTCGCGGAACTGCCGAGGGTCGTCGAGCGCGCGGTGGACGGGCGTGCGGTGCGCGGCTACCCCGCACTGGTGGACACGGGGACCGCCGTCGATCTGCGGGTGTTTGCGACCCCGGCCGAGCAGCAGAGCGCGCTGCGGCCGGGACTGCGGCGACTGCTCCGGCTGAGCGTGCCCTCACCCGTCAAAAGCGCTGAACGGCAACTTGATCCGCGCACCCGGTTGACGCTGGGGAGCAACCCGGACGGATCCCTGGCCGCGCTGCTGAACGACTGCGCCGACGCGGCCACCGACGCGCTGGTGCCCGAACCGGTGTGGACGGGTGCGGAGTTCGCGGCGTTGCGCGATCGCGTCGGACAGGCCTTGGTGTCCACGACGATGGACCTGGTGGGCCGTAGCGAACGGGTGCTGGCCGCCGCGCGGGAGGTAGAGCTGCTGCTGCCCACCCAGCCGCCGCCGGCACAGGCGGAGGCGATCGCCGACATCCGGGCCCAGCTCGACCGGCTGTTGCCGCCGGGGTTCGTCACCGGCACCGGGCGCGGGCACCTCGACGACCTCACCCGCTACCTGACCGCGATCCACCGGCGCCTCGAGCGGTTGCCGCATTCCCTCGCGACCGACCGGGAACGGATGCACCGAGTGCACGCGGTCCAGCGCGCCTATGAGGACCTCGTGCAAACCCTGCCGTCGGCCCGGGCGGCGGCCGCCGACGTCCGTGAGATCGGGCGCCAGATCGAGGAACTGCGGGTGAGCCTGTGGGCACAGCAACTCGGCACCCCGCGCCCGGTCAGCGAGCAGCGCATCTACCGGGCGATCGAGGCGGCGCGGGACCGCTCCTGAATTCGGTCAGCCGCGGCGCCCCCGGGTGCGGCGCAGCCACCGCCCGCGCTTGATGTCCTTCTGCTCGGACGCCTCGTTCTTCTCGACGGCCCGGGTGTCCTTGGGCGGCAGCTGGAGCTCTCGTTCGGCCGCGATGCCCGCCTGCAACTGGCGTCCCCGCTCCAGCTCGGCGTCGAGTTCGGCGCCGAAGAGCAGTGCGACGTTGGTCAGATAGAGCCAGAGCAGGAACACGATGACGCCGCCGACCGCGCCGTAGGTCTTGTTGTAGCTGCTGAAATTGCTGACATAGAAACCGAATCCGAACGACGCGAGCGCCCACAGCAGAATCGCGATGGCCGCGCCGATGCTCAGCCAGCGGAATTTGGGCTGCTGCACATTGGGAGTGATGTAGTAGAGGATCGCCACCGCGAGCGAGACGAACACCAGCATGACCGGCCACTTGGCGATGGTCCACAGCGTCTGTGCGGCCTCGCCCAGTCCGATCGCAGCGCCGACCGCGTCGGTGACCGGCCCGCTGACCACCAGCATCAGCGCCACCACGGCCACCAGCACCAGCCCCGCCAGCGTGAGCGCCAATTGCAGCGGGCGCAGCTTCCAGATCGGCCGCCCTTCGGCGACCTCGTAGATCCGGTTCATCGCCCGCCCGAACGCGCCGACATAACCGGAGGCTGACCACAGTGCGGCGAGGATGCTGAACAGGAGCGCGAATCCCGCCGACTGGTTCTCGACGACCTGCTCGATCGGCTGACGCAGCAGGTCGACCGCCGAGGCCGGCACCAGATCGCCGGCCGCGTTCAGCAACGCGTCGGTGGTCCGCCGCCCCTCACCGAAGACGCCCAGCAAAGACACCATCACCAGCAGCGCCGGAAACACCGACAGCACCGCGTAGTACGTCAACGCCGCGGCCAGATCGGTGCACTGGTCGGTGACGAACTCTCGTGCCGTCTTGCGCAGCACGAAAAGCCAGGATGCCCTGGTCAGGTCGTGCGGTGACGCCGGCTTGCTCGGGTCGTCGGGATCCGGTGCCCGCTCCTTGTCCTCGGTTCGGGCCTCGGTGCGGGCGTCATCAGTTCCGCTGGGGGCCATACCCGTCCGTTCCCGCCAACCGTGCCGTTCACACCGATGCGATGCGGGCAACTCTGGTGCACATGAGGCGGGGCGATGGAAGTATCGCGAGGGTGCCCTCCAAGAAACCGCAGACGATCGCCTATCCAGCCCCCGACCATCGCCCGCACCGCCACGATTCCGAGCCGCTCGACCCGCACGTCATCGTGCTGTTCGGCGCAACGGGCGATCTCGCCAAACGCAAGCTGCTGCCCGGTCTGGCGTATCTGGACCAGTCCGAGCTGGCACCGAACATCGAGATCGTCGCGACGTCGCTGGAAGACCTCGGCGACGAAGAGTTCCGGGAGCTGGCCAAGAAGGCGATCGACTCCTTCGGCACGCACAAGCTGACCGACGAACAATGGGCCAACTTCGCCAAGATCGTCACCTACGTTCCGCAGGGCGACGGCCCCGAAGCCCTGGCCGCAGCGGTCGCCCGGGCCGAGGAGAATCTGGGTACCAATGTTCGGCGACTGCATTATCTGTCCGTCCCGCCCAAGGCGGCCCGCCCCGTCATCACCATGCTGCGCGACGCCGACCTCGTCGACCGCTCCCGGGTGGTGATGGAGAAGCCGTTCGGCACGGATCTGGACAGCGCGGTCTCGCTCAACGACTTCCTGCACGAAACCTTCGACGAATCCCAGATTTTCCGCATCGACCATTTCCTGGGTAAGGAAGCGGCGCAGAACATTCTGGCGTTCCGTTTTGCCAACGGGCTTTTCGAGCCGATCTGGAACCGCAACTTCATCGACCACATCCAGATCGACATTCCCGAGGCGCTCGGACTCGATGAGCGCGCGAACTTCTACGAGGAGACCGGCGCGTACAAGGACATGGTGGTGACCCACCTGTTCCAGGTGATGGCCTTTGTGGTGATGGAGCCGCCGACGGCGCTCGAGCCGCGCGCCATCAGCGAGGAGAAAAACAAGGTCTTCCGGTCCATGCTGCCGGTCGAGACGTCCCATGTGGTGCGCGGGCAATACGCCGGTTACCGCCAGGAGAAGGGCGTGGCAAAGGATTCCGACACCGAGACCTTCATCGCGCTGAAGGTCGGGATCGACAACTGGCGCTGGGCCGGGGTGCCGATCTACCTGCGGACCGGCAAGAAGATGGCCGAGGGCATCCGCATCATCTCGATCGCCTTCAAGGAAGCGCCCCGAACGATGTTCCCGCCCGGTTCGGGGGTGGGCACCCAAGGCCCGGACCACTTGACGTTCGATCTGGCCGACAATTCGAAGGTGTCGTTGTCCTTCTACGGCAAGCGCCCCGGCCCGGGCATGAAGCTGGACAAGCTGTCCATGCAGTTCTCCACCCAGGAGACCGACTCGGCGGAAGACGTGCTCGAGGCGTACGAACGGCTGATCCTGGACGCGATGCGGGGCGATCACACGCTGTTCAACACCGCCGAGGGCATCGAATCCCTATGGGAGCGGTCCGAGCAGCTACTCACCGACCCGCCGCCGGCCAAGCTCTACCAGCCGGGGACGTGGGGCCCGAACGCCATCCACCAACTGATCGCGCCCAACGCGTGGCGGTTGCCGTTCGAGCGGGAATGGCGCGAACGCAAAGGGTGAACCGTGCCGGCCAGAACGGCCACCCGGGCAATGGGAGCCGATAACCCGATAGGTTGAACACCGTTCTTTGGAAGAAAAGGAGGCACGGTGCCCGAAACCGCGGCCATGGCCGAGGCCGATCGCGCGTGGATGATCGACACGCTGCTCGCGCTGCTGCAGACGCCCAGTCCGTCCGGGCGTACCGACGCGGTGATGCAGCTGATCGGCGACACGTTCGACGACTTCGGTGTGCCGTTCTCGCTGACCCGCCGCGGAGCCTTGACCGCTGAGCTCGCGGGGGAGTCGGAGACCACCGACCGGGCACTGGTCGTCCACGCCGACACGATCGGCTGCATGGTGCGCCGCCTGAAGGACAACGGCCGCCTCGAACTGGTCCCGGTCGGCACCTTCTCCGCGCGGTTCGCCGCGGGCGCCCGGGTCCGGATCTTCATCGACGACCCCGACGAATTCATCACCGGCACCGTGATGCCGCTCAAGGCCAGCGGGCACGCCTTCGGCGACGAGATCGACACGCAGCCCACCGACTGGGAACACGTCGAGGTCCGCGTCGACCGCAGGGTGTCCTCGCGGGAGGACCTGGTCCGGCTGGGATTGCACGTGGGTGATTTCGTCGCGCTGATCGCCAGCCCCGAACTCGCCGCCGACGGTTTCATCGTGTCCCGCCACCTGGATGGCAAGGCGGGCGTGGCCGTCGCGCTGACCCTGGCCAAGCACTTCTCCGAGAACAAGGTGGTGCTGCCGCACCGCACCACGATCATGGTGACCATCACCGAGGAGGTCGGCCACGGCGCCAGTGACGGTCTGCCCGCCGGTGTGGCCGAGCTGATCTCGGTGGACAACGCCGTGTGTGCGCCCGGCCAGCACTCACTCGAGGACGGCGTCACGATTCCGATGGCCGATTTGCACGGCCCGTTCGACTACCACCTCACCCGAAAGCTTTGCCGCCTGGCCGAAGAGCACGGCATTCCACATGCGCGTGACGTGTTCCGCTACTACCGCTCGGACGCCGCGGCGGCCATCGAGGCCGGTGCGGGCACCCGAGCCGCACTGGTCGGGTTCGGCCTGGACGGCAGCCACGGCTGGGAGCGAACCCACATGAGTTCGTTGGAGGCGACGTACAACCTGCTGCACTGCTGGCTGCAGACGCCGCTGACGTTCGCCAAATGGGACGCCAAGCCGTCGGGCAAGCTGCGCGACTTCCCGTCGTCCAAGCAGCCCGCCCCGACCGAGCAGTGGGTGCCGCTGGCCCGCGGCGACCATGCCGAACCCGGCGACGCGTCACCCGGCGCCTCCTGGCCGCCGGCGGAGGGCCCGCACCACTGAGCCCGGACTCAGTCCGGGATGTAGTCGAAGGTGTCCGGGTGGGCACCGGTGCGGCCGTTCTCGCCCCGGTCCAGCCCGGTGATGGACGCCACGTCGTCGTCGGCCAGGTCAAAGTCGAAGATCTCGAAGTTGGACTTCACCCGGTCGGGTGAGACCGATTTCGGAAACACGATGTCGCCGCGCTGAATGTGCCAGCGCAGCACCACCTGCGCCGGAGTCTTGCCCAGCTTTCCCGCGATCCGGGTGATGACCTCGTCGTCAAGCACCTTCCCCTGAGCGATGGGCGACCACGCCTCGGTCGCAATCCCGTGTTCCCTGTTGTAGGCCCTGACTCGTTCGTTGGTCAGGTAGGGGTGGACCTCGATCTGATTGACCGCGGGCACCAACTTGGAGCCTTCGGCGAGCCGGTCGAGATGGTCGGGCTGAAAGTTGGAGACGCCGATGCTGCGGGCGCGTCCGTCGCGGGCGAACTCTTCGAGCGTGTTCCACGTCGAGACGAAATCCCCGTCGTACAGCGTTGGGAGCGGCCAGTGGATCAGGAAGAGGTCGACGTAGTCCGAACCCAGCGCGGAAAGTGTCTCGTCGAACGCCCGGCGCGCGTCGTCGGGCCGGTGGAAGCCGTTGTTGAGTTTGCTGGTTATGTAGACGTCGGCGCGGTCGACGCCGGCATCCCGGATGCCTTGTCCCACTTCTTTTTCGTTGCCATACATTTGCGCGGTGTCGATGTGGCGATAACCCACTTCGAGCGCGGCGCGCACCGCGGCGGCGGTTTGATCGGGTTCAATCTGAAAGACACCGAAGCCCAGCTGCGGGATCGTGTTTCCGTCGTTGAGAGTGATTGTCGGAACATTGGTCATAGACGTGGGGTGCCCACTTCGGGGGGTAACCCAACACCGGCGCCCCGCAGCCGGCAACGCGACGTTCGCCACCCGACCGGCAACCCGACAGGAAGTGATCGACCGCATGGCACCGACAGTGCGTCCCCGCCGATCCGCGCTCTATTTGCCGGGCAACAAGCCCCGGGCCCTGGAGAAAGCCAGGACGCTGCCGGCGGACGTGTTGATCTTCGACCTCGAGGACGCCGTGGGACCGGACGCAAAAGCGCAATCCCGAACCGAGGTGCGCGAGGCCGTGTCATCGGGCAGCTACGGACCCCGCGAGGTCGTAGTGCGCATCAACGGGCTGGGGACCGAATGGCACGACGATGATCTCGTCGCCGCGGCCGATTCAGGCGCCCACGGAGTGCTGGTGCCCAAGATCGAGACCGGCGAACAGGTCACAACGCTGACCGGCGCCCTCGACCGGCTCGGCGCGCCCGAGGGGATGCAGCTGTGGGCAATGATCGAGACGCCCCGCGCCTTCCTGCGGGTGGAGGAGATCGTCTCGGCCAGCGAGCGATTGGGGGTGCTGGTGATCGGCACCAACGACCTGGTGAACGAACTGCACGCGGTCCACCTACCCGGACGCGCCCCGGTGGTACCCGCCCTGGCCCTGGCGGTCCTGGGGGCGCGCGCGGCCGGGAAGGTCATCCTGGACGGCGTCTACAACGACATCACCGACGACGCGGGTTTCCGGGCGGAGGCTCGCCAGGGCCGCGAGATGGGTTTCGACGGCAAGACACTCATCCATCCGTCCCAGATCGCTCCGGCCAACGACGTGTTCGGGCCCTGCGAGGAGGAGGTCGCGCACGCCCGCAAGGTGGTGTCGGCTTACGACGAAGCCCGAGCGCTGGGCAACAGCGTGATCACCGTCGACGGGCGCATGATCGAAAACCTGCACGTGCGTGAAGCGCAGCGCATCCTGGCGCTCGCCGAACTCATCGCCGAGCGGGAGTCCTAGCGGTATTCAGCGCGCGGACTGCGCGGTGCTGTGCTGATCGATCCACTGGGACAGCGCGTCCTCGAGCGCCGTCGCCGCATCGATCCCGGCAGCGTCGGCGGCTCGCTCGAACTGCTCGACGATCTCGGTCGGGATCGACGCGTTCACCCGGGAACGGGTCGGCTTCGGCTTCGGCGGCGGAGCCTCCGACACGTGGCGCGCCGCGGTCGCTTCCATGGTCTCGCGCAGCGCGGGTATCTCGTCGAGCAGCCGGGCCAGGTCGTCGCGCTCGATGCGCAACATCTCGGCCGGCCCGATGGTGGTCACGGTCGCGGAGCGCAATTTCCCTTGCCGCAGCGCGGATTCGCCGATCACCTCGCCCGGCCCGACCACGGCAACGCGGTCGTCGCCGATGTACACCCCGGCCTCACCGCTGAGCAGGATGTAGCAGGCGTCCGACGGGGTCTGCTCCCGAATCAACGGCCAAGGCACCGACTGCGAACTGTGATGGGCCGCCCGCACCAAGCGCTCGAGGTCACCGTCCGAAAACTTCTCGAAGGCGGAGAACCCGCGCAGCCGTTGGGCGTCTTGACGCGCCTTCTTTAGATCAAAGTCCTCGTCGTCGTGTTTCATGGTGGGCTCCCGATCCGCGATGTGACCCTGACGTCGCAGAGCCTAACGCGAATTCCGGCAATTTCCTCGAACTGATTTTGCGGCGCCCGCCCGTTCCGGTTTCAGTGGTGCCGGCTGTTAGCCGTCGGGCTCTGCACGGATTCCCACTTCGACGCCAGCGACCGTTTCACGGTGGTGCCGGCCGCCAACTCGATCTGGAAGGTCTCGCCCTCGTCTCCCTCGAGGGTCACGATGAACCCGCCGTTGGCCGCGTCCTTGAACACCACCTTGTAGGACCCTTCGCCCTTGCCGCGGTCCAGCGCGATGACATCGCCGGGGGAAACGTCATCGATACGGTCGGTTCCAGAGACTTCAGACATGACCTCGAAGGTAGCCGATAGGGGCGCCGCGACCGGCCCGCGGCGGGAACCAGACCGGACGCGCGTCCGTTGGACGGGGCAATGACTGCGACGCTTCCAGACCACGAAACTCGCGGACGGCGGCCGGTTGAGCTGGCCGATCGCCTGCTCGACATCAAACGCATCTACCACGAACCCGGCATCGAGCGGTTCGACCGGGGCCGCGCGATTCTGGACCGATTCCCGCACGCCGAGCGCATCGAGGTCGCTTCGCACCAGGCGATACCCGGCCTGTACGGCAACGAGGGCAACGTCGAGGACTGGGTGCGCATCAAGCGGGAGACGCTGGTGCTGGGGGAGAAGAAGAGTCTGTCGGCCCGCCGCAACGAGCGATCGAGCGATTGGATCGCGCCGTCGACGGCGAACGGCTGCGCGATGGCCTGCTCGTACTGCTACGTCCCACGCCGCAAGGGTTACGCCAACCCCATCACGGTGTTTGCCAACATCGACAAGATCGCCGCGTACCTCGAGCGGCACGCCGCCCGCCAGGGCGTGAAGCCTGAGCCCAACCAGTGCGACCCGATCGACTGGGTGTACGACATCGGCGAGAACAGCGACTGCTCGGTGGACGCGATGGTGTCGGACAACGTCCGCGACCTCGTCGACCTCTTCGCGCGAATCCCCAACGCCAAGGCCAGCTTCGCGACCAAATTCGTCAACCGGGACCTGCTCGGCTACGACCCCCGCGGCGGCACCCGGGTGCGGTTCAGCCTGATGCCCCAGGAGACGTCGCGGCTGGTCGACATCCGCACATCGAAGGTGGCCGACCGGATCGCCGCGTTGGACGACTTCGTCGAGGCAGGCTTTGAAGTGCACCTGAACTTCAGCCCGGTCATCGTCCACGAAGACTGGCAGCAGGACTGGGCCGAACTTCTCGAGCAGATCGCCGACGGCACCAACGAGCGCACCAAGCGGCAGCTGGCGGCCGAGATCATTTTTCTGACCCACAACGAGGGCTTGCACGAGGTCAACCTGGGTTGGCACCCCAAGGCGGAAGAGTTGCTGTGGCGCCCCGACCTGCAGCAGCTCAAGCGCAGCCAGAGTGGTCAGTGGAACGTGCGGTACAAGAGCCCGTGGAAGGGCCGGTGGGTACAAGAGCTCACCGATCTGCTTGCGGTCAAGCTGCCGACCTGCCGGGTGCGTTACGCATTCTGAGCGACTCGGTCGCGGAGAGGGATCCATGACACCGGACTCGACCGACGACCTGCTGCAGGAACTGCTGTGGACCTATGGTCCCTGCGGCCAGGAAGACGAGGTGCGCGCGGTCTGTGCCCGCGAACTGCGTCCGTTCGTCGACGACATGTGGACCGACGATGCGGGAAACCTGATCGGCTACCTCCGGGGCGCAAACGCGGGCGACGGCAGCGACGCGCAGGCGGGGTACCGGTGGAACCCGGCCGGCGGGCCGGGCGCGGGGACACGGGTCATGGCGCACCTGGACGAGCTGTCCATGCTGGTCAAACGGGTCGAATCCGACGGCACGCTGCACCTGACCCAGCTGGGCGTGATGTATCCGGGCAACTTCGGGCTGGGCCCCGTCGCGGTGCTCGGCGACCACGACGTTCTCACCGCGGTGCTCACCCTCGGCTCGGAGCACACCACCAAAGAGAGCACGCGGATCTGGGAGACCAAACCCGATCAGGGTGACCGGGCTTTGGACTGGGAGCACGTGTACGTGTTCACCGGCCGCAGTTCGGATGAACTGACAGCCGCCGGCATCCAACCCGGCACCCGGGTCTGTGTCCATCGCAGCAAGCGAACTCTGGTCGACGTCGGCGACTACGTCGGCTCTTACTTCCTCGACGACCGCGCCGCGGTGACCGCGCTACTCAAGGTTGCGCGACTGCTGCACGACGGCCACCGACGCCCCGCCGAGGATCTGTTCCTCGTCTTCACCACGAGCGAAGAGGTGGGCGGCATCGGCGGTTCCTACGCCAGCGCCACGCTGCCGGGCACGCTCACCCTGGCTCTCGAGGTCGGTCCAACGGAGCAGGAATACTCCACCAGCGTCGCGGGCGGGCCGATCGTCGGCTACAGCGACGCGCAATGTGTCTACGACAAGGGCGTCGCCGACCGCCTGATGAAGATCGCCCGCGACCGTGGTCTCGCCCCACAAGCGGCGGTGCTGGGAGCCTTCGAATCCGACGCTTCACACGCGAAGAGCGCCGGCCTCACGCCGCGGGCCGGCCTGCTGTGCCTACCCACCCTGAGCACCCATGGTTTCGAGGTCATCGCCCGTAACGCCATCGACGACATGGCCGCTGTCGTCACGGATTTCGTCCTCCAATAGCGGCACAGCGCCTAATCCCCGAACACCCGCCACCGGCGGGGCTGCTCGATCTTCGGGTCGCCCGGTTGAACGGGAACGGCTGATGACACGTAGTTATCAAAGAGTGACCTTCGCTGGCACGTGACGGATCCCACAGTCAGCATCAGTGTTGTATCTGATACTTTTTTGTATCGAAAGACACGCGCATGAAGGGATGGGTTCAGTGTCAGGAACGCGGCCGGTTGCAACGATTGCGACAGCACAGACCACGACACGCTTGAGTGAGCGAGGCGACCGCGACTGGGTCGTCTACGCGCTCTGTAGGACCCAGGACCCCGAACAGCTGTTCGTCAGCGGCGCCGAGCAGCGCAAAGCCATCTCGATCTGTCGGGACTGCCCGGTGATGCAGCAATGCGCCGTCGAAGCGCTGGACAACAACATCGAGTACGGCGTCTGGGGCGGCTTGACCGAGCGTGCGCGCCGGGCGTTGCTCAAGAAGCACCCCGATGTCGTGTCGTGGGCGGATCTCCTTGCGCGGCAGCAGGGCCGGTCGGCCGGCTAGTACTAGGCGCTGAGGATCTTGATGGCGAAGACCAGCGAGTCACCGGGCTTGATGCCGGCGCTGGGCTGACCGTCGGGGTAACCGTCCGCGGGGGTCATGGCGACGGCGACCGTCGACCCGACCTTCTGCCCGGCAATGGCCTTCTGGAAGCCCGTGATGACGTTGGTAAGACCGAAGGCGACCGGGGCGCCGCGTTCGTAGCTGTTGTCGAACACCGAACCGTCGCGGCCGTTGACGCCCATGTAGCAGACCGTCACCCGGGCCGTGGCCGGAACCACCGGCCCGTCCCCGGCGTGCAGCGTCTGCACCTGGGTCTGGGTCACGCTGAAGGGCGGCGTCACGGCCACGCGCGGCGCCGCGGCATCGGTGGAACCGGTGACGGCGACGCTGCCCGTGGCACCGTTCAGTGTCCAATCGGGGGAGGCGCCGTTCTGCGGGGCAGCGGTCGGGCAAGTGGCGGCCGCGTTTGCCACACCGGCGGGCACCAGGACGGCAGCCGCTGCGCAGGCCGTGAGCGTGACGAGGGAATGCATGCGGGAGAGCTTCACGGCCGCCACGCTACAGCCAGGCATTCCGACCGACTGTCGCCGGATCAGTCGTAGATGACCGCGAGTCCCCGGCGCTCGAGATCAGCCAGGCCGTCGCGCATGGCTTGCAGCTGTTCGGGCGTATGCCCCACCCAGTCGGTGAGCTCGCCGACGATCTTCACCGGTTGCCGGGTGCGGTAGGAGCGGGTCGGGTTGCCCGGGAACTTCTTGTCGGTGACGTTCGGGTCGTCCTCCAGCGGGCCCTCCGGTTCCACGATGTACACGCGGCAGCGGCCGTCGCCCGCGGCTAACTCGGCACCCCATACCGCGGCATCCAGGGTGGCCGTCACGTAGACGTGATTGGCCGTGCGTCCGCCGCCGTAGTTCGAGCGGCGCCCGGGCACCAGCCGGTCACCGACTGAGAGGTCGGCCTTGGTTCCGTGCAGCAACGCACCGGACTCGTGGACGACGAAAGGCTCTGGCATGGCTGGCAAACGGGGCTCCATTCGTTAGTGCGTGGTGCAGAAATTGTGCCGCACGGTAGCGTCGGAACCCAGGGATGCTGGTAAGGACGGAAGGGGAGCGACCGTCATGGCAGGGTTGAGAACCGGCGAAGGGCTTTCCGGCGTCGTCGTCACCGCGGTGACATCCACCACCGCGTTGGCAACGGACGCCGAGGAGACCTGGCGGCAATTGCTGCAGGGGCACAGCGGTATCCGCGAGCTCGACAAACCATTCGTCACCGAGTTCGACTCGCCGGTGCGAATCGGCGGTCCGCTGCGCGAAAATTTCGACGAGCAACTCAATCGCGTCGAATCGCGCCGATTCGCGTTCATGCAGAAGATGGCGACCGTGCTGGGCCGGCGACTGTGGGAGCAGGCCGGTTCACCCGAGGTCGACACCAACCGGCTGATGGTTTCGATCGGCCTGGCGCTGGGCAGCACCGAAGACATTCCGCCGTGGTATGAGACGTGGAAGGTCAAGGGCATGCGTGCGGTCACGCCGCTGTCGGTGCAGAAATACATGCCAAACGCCCCCGCCGCCGCGGTCGGGCTCGACCACCAGGCCAAGGCCGGAGTCATCTCGCCGGTGGTCGCTGACGCCTCCGGAGCCGCGGCCATCGCACAAGCCTGGCGGCAGATTGTGCTGGGCGAAGCCGACGTCGCGATCTGCGGCGGAGTGGAGACCGTCATCGAGGCGGTGCCGACCGCCACGTTCTGGCAGCTCGGCATGTTGTCGACCAACAACGACGATCCACCCGGCGCCTGCCGGCCGTTCGACGCGCACCGCGACGGCATGGTGTTCGGGGAGGGCGGCGCGCTGTTGCTGGTCGAGAGCGAGGAGCACGCCAAGGCCCGTGGCGCGCCAATCTTGGCCCGGTTGCTGGGCGCGGCGTCGACGTCGGACGGATATGACGTTGTGGAGCCGGACCCGAGCGGCGAGCGCGCCGGCGACGCGATTGTCCGTGCGATCGAACTGGCCGGGCTGCAACCGACTGACATCGACCACATCAACGCGCACGCGACCGGGACGAAGTCCGGCGACCTGGCCGAGGCCCGGGCTATCCGGCGAGCACTCGGCGCCCACTCGCCCGCGGTGTATGCGCCCAAGGCGGCTCTCGGCCACTCGCTGGGCGCCGCCGGGGCGGTCGAGGCGGTGCTGACCGTGCAGGCGCTGCGGGACGGAGTCATCCCGCCCACGCTGAACCTCACGGAGCTGGACCCCGAGATCGATCTCGATGTCGTTGCCGGAGAGCCCCGGCGCGGCGATTACCGCTATGCAGTGACGGAGTCGTTCGGCATGGGCGGCAACAACGTCGCCGTGGTGTTCGGCGCGGCCTGACCTGTCATTCCGAGCAGTCGACCGCAACCGCCAGAGCCGCGCAAATGGCGCGCATCCGCGCATCGGCAAGGCGCCCAAGCCGCTGCACCAAAACCGCGACCGACACACTTTCGGCCGAGTCCAGGTTTACCGCGGAACGGCGCGGGATTGGGTCGGATTCGGGCTCAAGCACAACTTCGCTGGCCAGCCCCCGAATAGTTGTCGTGCACGGTGCGACGAGTGCGCGCTTTAGCCGCGGGATTGCGGCGTCGCGCGAGAGCACGACGACTGGACGCCGCCCGACCTCGGCCATCTCGCACCACCACACCTCCGCACGGGCCGGAAGTGCGGTCATGAAGCCCCAGCCGCTCGCCGCCACAACGCCAGGTCGCCCCATTCGTCGGGCTCACCGATCGGGTGCTGGTCGTAGGCGGCATAACTCGCGTCCACCTCGGCCGCTCGGTGGCGAGCTAGCAATGCCCGGAGTGCGTCATCGACGAGCGCGGCGTCCGTGCTTGCTGCCCGAACCTCACGTGCACGCTGCAACAGCGCGGCGTCGACCGTGGTGCTCAGGCGTATGCGATTCATGCCACAATTATGCCACGCTAGATCATGGCGTCCCAGTCAGTTCGTTGGCAGCCGCGTCGAAAGCCCGCAGCGCATCGATCGTGTGCGGGTCGTGCGAGTCGGACTCGGTGGACAGTTTGGCGGCGACCACCTCCGCGGCGCGGTTGACGTAGATCATCTGGCCGCGCATGCCCAGGCACAGCAGCACGTTGCTGCCTTCGTAGGGGAACCACACCTGGTTGCGGTACATCCCGCCGGGCATTTCATTGACGTCGGGGCCGGCTGCGAACGCCGCGCGTGAGTCGGGCCCACCGTCGAGGCTGTCGGCGATCCACGCCGCGGGCACCACTTGGCGACCGGTCAGCGAGACGCCCTCACTCAGAAACAGCGACCCGAACCGGATCATGTCGGTGAGGCAGGCGCTGATGCCGCCGTCGAACAGTCCGGTGCCCTGGGTGTCAACGCCGATGCTGGCGTCGGATTCGGCCCCGATGCGGCTCCATAGCAGTTCCGACATCAGTGCGGGCATCCGCTGGGCGCCGACGACTTCGCAGATCCAGCCGAGCACGTCTGTTTCACACGAGCGATATTCAAACGGGCCGCCGTGCGGCGCCTTCCGGCGCAAGGTGAGCAGGAACTCCTTCAGGGTGGCGGGAGCGTCGGGACCGCTCCTGGGCGCCCACCCCATCGCCTGATCGAGGAGGTGGACCTCTGCCGAAGGGTCTTTGTAGTTCTCCGAGAACGCGATCCCTGACCGCATATCCAGCAGGTGGCGCACCGTCGCACCGGCGTAGCCGCAGTGCTCTAGGTCGGGAACGAAAGCCGTCACGGGCGCGTCAAGGTCGATGGCACCGGACCCGTGCAGCGCACCGACGACGGCGGCCACCAGCGATTTGCTCACTGAGAACAGCAGGTGTCGGGTGTGCCGGGTCAGGCTTCCGCAGTATTGCTCGGCCAGCAGCGACCCGCGCCAGGCGAGGGCCCAGCCGTCGGTCGCGGTGGTGGCCATCACGGTGCCGACGGTGGTAGCAACACCTCTCTTGGTGGTCACCGGAATCTCGGCCACCGGGCTCTGCGAGTCGGGCAGCTGGGCGGCCGGTCCCGTCCCGCGGGCGATCACTGCGGTCGGCACCATGTCCTCGACGTGCTGGAAGGACCACTGCGCAAAGGGCGCCGACATCCAGGTCGCCAGCGAGATGCCGGCCGGGGCGCTCACGCTCGCGCGACGAGGCGGGAGACGATCGGGGCGGCCGGCACCAAGGGCGTCGATACGAATTTCGACTTCATGCCCTTGACCCAGCGCTGGCAGCGTTCGGTGAGCCGGTAATCGTCGGTCTGCAGGTGCGAGCGGGTGACGAGCACGCCGAGCTGGGCGCCCTCGGACCGCAAGTCGCCCGGCGCCGCGACGCGCATGTAAAACGCTTCGGACCCGTCGAGCAAGGTGGCCCAGTCGTTGGCGGAGCGCGCAAACGAGACGCGTCCCTCGTCGTCAATGCGCCAGACCCCGGTGCGCGGTGTCGCCGTGAAGATCTCGAGATCCGGTGACGTCTCAGTGATGATCACCTGGCCCCACACCTCGTCCTCGCCGTAGCCGCGCTCCCACCGTGCATTGATGTCGTCGATGTCGAGCTCGTACTCGACGTCCATGTACTCAAGCAGGTGGAAGAGGAACAAGGGCATGTCCGCGTAGGCCTCGGTCGTCAGGTTCGTCATCGGGCTGGCGCCACTCAGTCGCGGATTCACCTCGCCGAGATAGAGCTCGTCGGAGTCGAGGTCGTGCAGCAGGTCCACCTCGAAGTAGCCGCGGTAACCCTCGCGAGCCATGACGTCGCCCAGCTTCCCGACCATTTCTCGCGCGGCGCGTGTCTGTGCGGGCGGCAACACCTCGCGCCAGATGTCGTTGCCGCACCAGCTGCCCCGGTGCGGGGTCAGCTCCGAGTAGCCGACGAGGCTCGTCATAGCGGGGCCGATCACGGTGCCGTGGCGGGTCACGGCACCTTCGAGGCAGACCTCCACATTTCGGATGCGCTTCATGACCTTTAGTTCCTGACAGGTCAAATCGGCGGCGTGTTCGTCCCAGTCGCGCTGACCATGTACGAAGAACGTGCCGCTGCCGGCGTTGCCGTAGGCGATCGAGATGACGAGGTCGTCGCCCAACTCCCCGCTCTGCGCCAGGGCCAACAGTTCGTCGTAGGAGCCGGCCCGCCCGATCACGTGCGGAACGCTCGGTATGCCCGCCTCGTTGGCCAGCCGAGTCATGACGATCTTGGAGCCGAGGCGCTCGCGCAGCTCGATCGGTGGGTGCATGACCTCGAGACCCGCCTGCCGCGCGAGGGCTTGGATTTCGGCATTGAGCATCACAAAACAGCACTTGCCACCGGGCCCGCGGCCGGCGATGAATTCGAGCGTCTCGGAATCGGATAGCAAATGGCTGCACACATCGTCCATCGAGTCGAAATCACGACGGTCGCGGCGACGGGGCACGAACACGCGCGAATGCGTGCCCTCGAAAGAGTCAAAGTAGGTGAGGTAGAAGAAGTTTCGTATCCAGCGGTCGACGCCCAGCAGATTGAAGGGGGTGGGGGAGATGAAGTACAGCGGCACCTTGTTGGTGTGGAAGAACGCGCGGATGTCGGATAGGCCAGTCAAGGTGCGGCGCGGATCAGCGGGCACGGGGGAAGCGTCCATCGCCCAATTTTGCGGCATTCCGATGACCGTGTCGCCTTTTCCGCCTCTTGCGCTTTCGGAGTCGCATCGGTTCAGCTTGTAGCAACCCCGAGCGGAAGGTTCATCTGATGATCAAGCGGATTCTCGTCGTATCGGCTGCGTCCCTGGCAGTCACACTGGCAAGTACGCTTTCCGCGCCGCCGTCCGCCGTGGCGGACACCTACTGCGGCAAATCAAGTCGCGGCGCGTCGGTGTACGCCGGTAACTCGGACACCTCGTGCCAATTCGCCCTGAGCACCGCCGAGGCGTATCACGCCTACGGCAACGGTTCAGAGCCGTTCGAGGTGAAGAGCCCGGTAACCGGCCAGACGTACACCATGACCTGTACCGCAGCCGGCTCGGTATGCCAGGGTGGCAATAACGCCGTGGTCTATTTGCGATAGCCATGAAAATGTCGCAGTGGACGCATTTTTCGGTTCTCGTCGAGGACTCGTCGCTGTGGCGAGTCACCTTCGACAGCCCGCCGATCAACATGGTGACACCGGAGATACTTCTCGAATTGCCCGAGCTGATCGATCAGATGACGGCAGCACGTGAGCTGCGCGTGGTGGTGTTCGAGTCGGCCAACCCCGACTACTTCTTGAATCACTACGACACGTCTCGTGTCGCGGAGACACCGAAAGGATTGGGTCCGACCGGATACCCGCTCACCGTCGACACCAGCATCCGCCTGTCACTGCTGCCGGTGGTCTCGATTGCCAAGATCCGAGGGCGGGTGCGCGGGATCGGGAGCGAGCTGACCCTGGCGATGGACATGCGCTTCGCCAGTGAGCGGGCTTTGTTCGGTCAGCCCGAAACCGCGAGTGGAAACCTGCCCGGTGGTGGCGGATTAGAGCACCTTCCGCGACTCCTCGGCCGGGCCAGGGCGTTGGAGGTTGCGCTGTCCAGCGACGACTACCCGGCTGACCTTGCGGAGCGGTACGGCTGGGTCAACCGTGCCGTCGACGACAATGCCCTGGACTCGTTGGTCGACACGCTGGCTCGCCGGATCGCCTCTTACGACAAGGAGTCCATCGCAGCGGTCAAGCAGCAGATCAACCGGCACACGTTGCCGTCGCCCGAGGACATGGTGTCCTCGCTGGACATCTACCTCGAATCGTTCAACTGGCCCGGGTCCAGGCGCCGGCGTGAGGTCGCGCTGGCCGCCGGACGCAATGAGCCCGGGGATTATGAGCTGCGCATGGGCTATCACTTGGGTCAGCCGCTGGGGCCGTAACTTTCCGCGGCGGTTCACCCGAAAACGTTGCGGTTCCATAGATTTTCGTCGGACAGTCTGTGCTGTCGACCCCGTCACCGCTCCGGGGACCACCATGATCGTTGCCCGCCTATGCGCGACAGTGTCGGTGAATATGTCGGCGCCGTATGCTCGGCACTTTTGTGTCTCACCGGTGATACCCTCGGGATATGGATAAGGTGACGGTCCGGGATCTCCGAAACAACGGGGGAGAAGTGCTGCGTCGCGTCGAGCACGGCGAACGCATCGTCGTCACCCGCGACGGCGCCCCCGTAGCCGAACTCCGCCCGTTGCCCCGACGCAGCGCGGGCCCGGCCGAACTTATCCGTCGGCGTAAGAATTTCCCGCTGGTGGACCCGGATTCGCTCCGGTGCGATATCGATGACCTGATTGATCCTTCGCTGTGACGCCGAGCCGGGGGATGCTGGACACCTCTACGGTCATCTTGCTTGGCCAGCTCTATGACCCAACCGAGCTTCCCGACGAATCGACGATCAGCGCGATAACGCTGGCTGAGCTTTCCGTCGGCCCCCTACTGGCGCTCGATGATGCCGAGCGAAGCGCGCGGCAACAACACCTGCAACAGGCCGAGGCCGACTTCGATGTCCTTCCGTTCGACGGCGATTGCGCGCGGGCGTTTGGCGCCGTAGCGGCGGCGCTGCGCGGCTCAGGACGCAAACCAGCGGCACGAGCCTACGACGCGCTCATCGCGGCGAGCGCCATCGCGCACGACCTGCCGCTCTACACGTGCAATCCGGCTGACTTTGCAGGGATCCCACGGCTTACGCTGCGTCAGGTAACGCATCCTCACCACCGCTCGGGCTGAAATGCAGCTCCGAAACCGCTGAGCGGCAACACATTGCTGCCTGATCCAGTGGTTGGCCCGTTCCCCGTCAGCTCGGCGGCAGTTTCAGCACTCGGTTGTTGCCGGCGTCTACGACGTAGACATTGCCGGCGGTGTCAACCGTTACGCCTTGTGGATTGTTAAGTCCGTTGAACGGCAACGTGATTGCCGTGCTCGACTCCTTAACGAGCTTCAGGACCCGATTTCTGTGGCTGTCGGTCACGTACGCGTTGCCGTCGGTGTCGACCGCCACCCAGTCCGGACGGCCGATCACGTAGGGCAGGACCGTATCGACGATCGCCGTCCGGGGCAGCTTCAGCACCCGCTCGTTCTCTCGATCGATGACATAGACGGCATGGTCGGGGCCGACGGTCACGGCCGAGGGGCCGTCCAATCCGGTGAACGGCAGCTCGGTCTGCTCGGCAGAATGCATGCGCAGCGCCAGCACCCGATTGTGGGTGACGTCAGTGACGACGACGGCTTGGTCCGGGCGGGGTTCGTGCGAACTGAGGGCCACACCCGTGGGCTCCCCGAGGTCAGTGAACGGCAGGACGATAGGGCTGGTCGACCCTGCCGTCAGCTCCAATACCCGGTGCCGCCTCGGTTCGGTGACCACCACGTTGCCCGCATTGTCGACCGAGATGTCGTCGGGATGGTCCAGTCCGGGCAACGGTATTACGGACTGGCTGGTTGAGCCGGCGGCCAACTCCAGCACTCGGTTGTTGCCGCTGTCGACGACGTACACGTCGCCCTTCGCGCTGACCGTGATTCCCGCGGGTCCGGCGAGACCGGTGAACGGCACCAGGGTCTGAGCCGGTGCTTTCGAATCGGTCTGGTTGGTGAGTCCTAAGAAAGCGGCGACGGCAGCGACGAGGATCACGGCAGCGCCGATGGCTAAGGCGCGTCGACGACGGCGCGACGATGGCGCCTTGTCTGTCGACCCGGCGGCCAGCGTTGTGGCGGACGGTTCCGTGACGGCGCCGGCCGAGCCGGAGGTGAGTGCCTGCCTTGCAGCCGTAGCCAATTCACTCGCGGTTTGGTATCGGTCGTCGAGTTCCTTGGCCATCCCGCGCGCGATGACCTCGTCGAAACCCACCGGTATCGCGGGGTCGATGCTGCGGGGTTTGGGCGGCTCGCTGAACAGGTGAGCGGCGGCCAAGCCCTCCACACCGCCGCCGGAAAAGGGTGGTTGCCCGGTCAGGCACTCGTAGAGCACACAGGCCAGGGAATACACGTCGCCGCGGGCATCGGCGATGGTTTCAAGTTTGAAGCGCTCCGGAGCCATGTACGCCGGAGTCCCCGGGTTGATATTCGTGCGGGTCAAGCGAGTCCCAAGCGCCTCCTGCACCAGTCCGAAGTCGATCAGGTACACGAATTCATCGGCGACCACCAGGAGGTTCGACGGCTTCACATCGCGATGCACCAGCCCCGACTTGTGGGCTGCGTCCAGCGCCGCGGCAGCCTGTTCGACGACGCGAACCGCCTTGGGCGGGCTCATGGGCCCATCGCGACGCAGCACGGTATGCAGGTCGACGCCATCGATGATCGGCATCACCAGGTACAGACGCCCATCTATCTCCCCGGCGTCGTAGATCGGGATGATGTTGGGGTTCGCCAGTCGGCCGGCCGCAAAGGCTTCGCGGCGGAACCGCTCCTCAAACCCTGGCTCGGTAGCCATTTCCGGCCGCAGCACTTTGACGGCCACGTCGCGGTTGAGGGCGGTGTCGTGAGCCCGGTATACCGAGCCCATGCTGCCCTGACCGAGCAGTTCGAAAAGCCGGTAGCGGCCGAACTCGACTGCACTCGGTGGCTTCGCTGATGCGGCGACGCGGGATGCAAGGGCATCTCGTGCCGCGACAGCCAACTCGCGGGCGGTTTGATAGCGGTCTTCGGGTCTGCTGGCCATGCCCCGCGCCACCACGTCGTCAAATCCAGTCGGGATTGCGGGGTCGATGTTGGTGGGCTTGGGTGGTTGTTCGCCGTCACCGGCCTGTTGTCCGGTCAGGCACTCGTACAGCACACGGGCCAGCGCATTGATGTCGCTGCTGGGTTCGACGGGACCGGGACCGTAGTGCTCGGGCGCCACCGCAAAGTCGAGCAGGTACACGAATTCACCCCAGGCCACGAACAGGTTCGACGGCTTCACATCACCGTGAACCAGGCCCTCGTTGTGGATCGCTTCCAAGGCCACCGCAGCCTGCTCGATTACTCGCACGGCGGACCTCGGATTCATTGGTCCGTCGCGACAGAGCACGCTGTGCAGATCAGTGCCGTCGAAGTTGGGCATCGACAGGTAGAGCCGTCCGTCGATGGTGCCGATCTCGTAGATGGGCATGATGTGCGGACAGCTCAGCCGCGCCGCAATGGCAAGCCGATCGCGGAGCCGCTCGTGTCGCCCCGACTCATCGGTCGACGCCGAGGGAAGCATCCGAACGGCCACTTCGCGGCACATCGTCGTGTCGTAGGCCCGATACACAGTGCCCGTGCCGCCCCATTGGAGAGTCTCGAGTAGCCGGTAGCGCCCGAAGGCCTCGCCCGCCGACTCCGCCCCCACCAAACCTCCCTCTCAGCGCACGACCGGTGCCTGGATGCTACAACGCCTGCGTGCGGGCCTTGGAGCCTTTGCTATTGCTGGGGTCCGCCGAGCCGTCAAGAGGTCGAACTTCCAGTCCCGACTCGGTCGGCTAACAGCGGAGCAAGTCGTCGAGGTCGAGCGAGCGATGATGGCATTCCTCGGCCTGGCGCGATACCCCCGCCATGCCACGGCACCATTGGATATTGGTGATGGAAACCATAGATGTTGCGCCAGACACCGAATTCTGAGACGATCCGGCGGCGGTGCGGCAGTTGAGCCCGTCCATCCCAACTACGCGAAATTGACTATGATCCAATACGATTCGCACAAATGGCTTGACCACTTTTTCGACATCCGCGGCTCGCTGGTCCGGGAGATCATCGGTCGAGTCTCCCTATGTGTCGCGTGGTCGGGCGCGGTCGTCGCCTTTCACAACTATGTCGCTCCGGTCGCCATGCCGATCCAGCTGCACACACTGATGGGCCTCGCTCTGGGTCTGCTGCTGGTTTTCCGCACCAGCTCGAGCTATGAGCGTTTCTGGGAGGGACGCAAGCTGTGGGGAGGGATCGTGAATGAAACACGGAACCTCGTCCGGAGCGCGAGCGTCTACATCAAGGGGGATCCGGCGCTGGTCGCCCGGCTCACCCGGTGGACAGCCGCCTTTCCCTGGACGACCATGCACAGCCTGCGCGGTACCGAAGGAACCTGGCCGCATATCACTGAACTTCCGCCCGCCGAGGCGCGCGAGGTACGCGACGCCCAGCATCCCGCTCTCGCCGTAGCCGGCAAGATGTCCGATTGCCTTGGGGAAGCGCGCGAGCGTGGCCTGATCTCGGACATCATGCTCACGTCGATGGACGAGAATATTCAGCTCCTGGTCGACTACCTCGGCAGCTGCGAACGAATTCACAAGACGCCGATGCCGTTCGCCTACGCCGTGCACCTGCGGCGGGCGCTGGTCCTCTATTGCTTCACCCTCCCGTTCGCCATGGTCGAGACCTTCGGATGGACGACCATTATCGACGTCCTGATCATCGCGTACACATTCTTCGGCATCGAGGAGATAGGGGTCGAGATCGAAAGCCCCTTCGGGGATGACGCGAACGACCTTCCCCTCGAGGACATCTGCGAAACGATCCACAAAAACATCTACGCGCAGGCGGGCATTTAGCAGCAGGACAAATCCGGCGCATGCTTACCGCCGGTGACCTGTGCTGTGACCGTTAGGAATCGTTGCCGCAATCGCGATTTCGCGCTCCTATCTTGGGAGATACGAGAATGCGCAAGCATTCGACCCATAACGTCCATCGGCGTCCGCAAGCCTTGGGGGGCTGTGTTATGAGCACTACGATCGCGTACGACCCAGTCGAGCAATGCGCGGCCTACAACCGGGACGATTTCATCGCGGCGGTTGCAAGCATCAACGCGATTGGCTGTGGAGAGGACAACGCGCCCGTCGAACAGAAGTCGCGCTGGCGACTCACCGAAGAAGAGATCGTGCGCGCGGCCATCACAATGATCGTGGTATCCCTTGTGTCGCTGATCGGCCTTTCCGCGGGCGCGATCTTGACGATGGGTTAGTACCGACCGGGGAACTGCTCACGTTCCACCGTGATCAACTCGATGACGCGGGGTAGTGGCTGCGCATGAACGGGGCCGGGTCAGCTGGCTTGGGAGACGAGCGCCACCGGGGGCTGTATGGCGCTCGGGTTGATGACTGAACGATATTTCTATCGCGCATCCAAGCATGGGGAATCCCTGGCCGACGCCGCCGAGACGCTCACCGACATATGGCTCGCAGTCTTGCCCGAGTCAAAGCGTCCCTGATTCATCCCAATGAAAACGGCGCCGTTTACTTGACATAATGTCGCTTATCGGTAATTCGATGCGCTGCCGGTTCGCCACGAACGAGACGTCCCGCCCGCGGTTGGCCGATTTTTGCCCCGAAACCAAGTTCGCGCGCCGCGCGTATCGTCCGCGCTCGGTGGCCTTATTACTCGGGTCGACCTACGTTCGATCAACCACCAATGCGCGTTGCATCGCATATGGCGCTCGCTCCACCCACGCCGGATCGCACACGGCGGCCACCGAGCGTAGACCGATGCCCAGCTCTCTCCCGCCGTCCCGGGCCACTAATACGTCACAGTGACGATTCAGTGGTGCGCTGCGGGGCGTTTGGCGTTTCTGTCGCAGGCGCCGGCCTCGCGCGGACGCGCACATACCCAACAGCGTCTACGCGCAAATCACTCCCGCCTCAATTGATTACAGTGACCCGAGTGAGCTTTTTTGACTCAATCCCTCCACCGCCACCTCGTCCCACGCCCCTGCGACGGCCGCGCCCAGCCTGGTGGCCGCCGAATGCGGTTATCCCGAAATCAGTCCCCGGCGAGCTTCTGCTGATTCATACCGATGAGGCGGCGGTCTCCATCGGCGACATCTGCGCATACCCGAACGGGTTCGAGTTCGCTGTCCGTGTGCGGGTGCGTGACAAGGGCGGAGACGGGCCGGGCTGGCATGACCCATTCGACCGCCTTGGACGGCGCGGCGGGCCGACCGCCGGCACTGTGCTACGGCTGGGTCTTTTGTACGCCGATGGGCGGCGCGGCGCGACCAGCGGCAATCAGGTGCCCGGCGATCCGGAGCACCTGGCGCTGCAGCAGCGCGCAGGCGGCGGGAGTTACCAGCAGTGGGATGGCAAGTTCTGGGTTCATCCCTTACCACCGGAGGGCCCCGTAACGTTCATAGCGGCCTGGCCTGAATACGTCGCGACGGACGTAGCGGCAAAGCTGGATGGCGCGGCGATTCGAAGCGCCGCCGCCGATGCGTTGATTTTGTGGCCAGAAGATTCTGAAACGGATCCCGCTCCCGCCCGCGACGACGCTCCCGCCCCGGCCAAATTAGGCCCGGGCCTGGGTTGGGGCTGGCAGGGCTCCGGCATGTCCGCAGGATCTTTCGGTCAGATGCCAGGACGCGCTACGCCGGGTGACGACTAACTTGCGTGGTTTCCGGCGGCGCTGACCGCTGACCGACCTACTTAATACGCGGAATGTAGACCCATCCATCACGCAACAACCCACTCGGATGCTCGGTAACCACGCCGCGCGCGACACGATCTCCCGGGCGGACGGCCGCGAGCGGGATTGAGCCTTTGAATGTCGACAGCGCGTACGTGGTACTGGCGTAGCGGGCGCGGCCGGCACCGTCGAGCTTGCTGTGCTGGCTCGTCTTGACGGCGAACGGACGGGTACCTCCAACCTCGCCAACGATCTCGCCCGAAACGAGCAGATCGTAGTAGCCGCCGTTGTCGCCGGTGATGTGGAAACGGAAGAACAGCTCGCCGGGACCACCCGGCAGCTGGAGCTCGAAGGCGACGTCAGGTGCCACCGTCACACTCGCCGTAGCCCGCGTCGGATCGTGTCGGACAAACATTCTTCGCACAAACCACAAGATCGATAGAAGCATCAAGACGCCGAGCGCGATCGATCCGATGATGATCGTTGTCTCCGACACGCACGCAACGTATCAAGGTTCTGCTCCAACACCAGGAACATTGACCGATCCGCGGGGCCACTCGCCCATAGATCCGCCTAGATGAATTCGTCACTGTGACGAATAGTGTTGTGGCGCAGAGCTATTGCGACGTGTGGTCCGACCTGCCGAGTCCCGATCGATGCGTCAGGATTACCTGAACCGTTGCTGGGTACCCGGGCTGCACATGAGGAACTACCTACACCGCCTGCAACGCGGCGCACGATCCGGTGGCGCACGATGACACGCATCGACTTCTACTTCGATCCGGTGTGCCCCTTCGCATGGGCAGCATCGCGCTGGCTGCTCGACCAGTCGCGCAGCCGTGATCTCGACGTCAACTGGCACCTGATGAGCCTGGCCATACTCAACGCAGGCCAGGCTGTCGACTCGGAGAAAGAGCGCAAGCACCTGGACATGTCGCGTCAACTGGGGCGCGTCGTGCTGGCCGCCGTCGAAGTCAGCGGTCCCAAATTGACCGAACCGGTGTACTCCGCTCTTGGCCGGCATCTTCACGAGGCAGGCGACGACATGACACCACAGCTAGTCGGCGAGATCCTGTCCGAGTGCGGAGTAGACAGCACCCTAGCCGAGGCAATGTTCGATGACGAGCGTGACGACGCGCTTACCCTTGCGCACCAAGAGAGCCAAGACGCCCTCGGTGATACGGGCGGCTGCCCGATCCTCTGCATTGACGATGCCTGCTTTTTCGGCCCCGTGCTGACCGGGATCCCTACCGGCCGCGAGGCCGACGGCCTGTTCGATGCGTTGATGACGCTCGCCCACACTTCGACCTTCGCCGAATTTCAGCGACCGCACGACGGGCCGCCGGCGTTCAACTAGGCCGTCTCGGGTTGAGCCCCTGCGGCCGAGTGTGCATTGCACGACGGGACACGCCGACGAAGCGTCGCGGGATGCACGTTCGGCAGCGCCTATGCGACGACTGAGACCCTTCGCCGAGATCGACGATCGCAAGACCGGTTCACCTCAAGGGCCCGGCCGAGTGTGCATTGCACGACGGGACACGCCCGCCGACGAAGCGTCGCGGGATGCACGCTCGGCAACGCCCCATAAGCCGACTCGGATATTCTCAGCAAACTCTGAATACCGCAATATTGCTCACTTCTGAGAAATTCTTAGCGTGATGCCTTGTGGCTTAGATCACCCTGAGAGGGCTATCCGCGGCGGGGGTTTGTAGTCAAATGGGGGCCGATGCTCGCCGGCCGAACCTGAGAGAAATTCACAGGAAGGCCGGGGCTGCAACGAATCTGCTGGTTATCGTGCCTGCGGACCTGATTTGACCCGAGGGTCAATTCCGCTACGGACACGAATCTAATGTATTCACACACTCAATTCGGTATCGCATGGCATTATCGGCCCGTATCGGATGGCTCTGTGCATGCGGCAAAGATGCAGCCGGAGCGACGCGACACGGAAAGGGTGACCCGACATGAGCTTCCTGATGCTGCCACCAGAAATCACCTCGGCTTTGATGTTCTCCGGTGCGGGTTCGGGTCCAATGCTGGAAGCGGCTGCGGCGTGGCAGTCACTGGCCTCCGAATTGGACTCGGCGGCAGAATCGTTCTCCGCACTGACCTCGGAGCTGACCGCCCAGGCGTGGCAGGGTCCAGCGGCTCAGGCCATGGCAGCAGCGGCAACGCCGTACGCCAATTACTTGGCGACGGCGGCCGCCCAGGCAGCGGGAACCTCGTCGCAGGCACAGGCCGTCGCAGGCGCATTCGAAGCGGCACTGGCCGCCACGGTTCACCCGGCGCTGATCTCGGCCAATCGCTCGAACCTGGTGTCGTTGGTGTTGTCGAATCTGTTCGGGCAGAACGCGCCGGCGATCGCCGCGATTGAAGGCATCTACGAGGAGATGTGGGCCGCCGACGTGGCCGCGATGCTGGGTTATCACAGCAGCGCGGCGGCGGCCGTCGCGCAACTGGTCTCGCCGGCGGCAACCGCGTTGCCCAGCTTCGGTTACGGCAATGTCGGGGAAGGCAACATCGGGTTCTTCAACACCGGAACGCTGAACTTCGGGATCAACAACACCAGCCCGTTCTTCACCCCCACCGACCCGATCACCACCTTCGGCGGCTTCGGCATCGGCAACAACGGCACCGACCTGGTCGGGGCGTTCAACGCCG
>NZ_LZKQ01000155.1 GCF_001668675.1 Mycobacterium asiaticum
CGGGAGGAGGAGCCGCGCCATCGGCCCAGCGCGTCGACGATGCCCGCCGCGGAGGTGGCGGGAGGAGGAGCCGCGCCATCGGCCCAGCGCGTCGACGATGCCCGCCGCGGAGGTGGCGGGAGGAGGAGCCGCGCCGTCCGCCGCTGCCCAACGGTCGGCGGCCGCCATCAGGCTTTTAGAGCGGCGCGGGCAGCGTCATGCGTCTGCCCTGCATACCCACTTCCAAATAGCACCACGTGAGCGAGGAGCGGGAAAAGTTGATGCAGTCCACGCCGGTCCAACCATCCGGATTCCAGCGGATGCACTTCCTGGTAGGCGGTCAAGACGTCGCCGTAGTGCGGGCAGCCGAACAGCGCAAGCATCGCCAGGTCGGTCTCGCGGTGGCCGCCATGGGCGGCCGGGTCGATCAACACCACCCCGTCGGGGGTCCACATCACGTTTCCGCTCCACAGGTCACCGTGCAGCCTCACCGGTTGGTCATCGTCGTCATAGTGACCGTCGTGGCACCGAGCAATAACGCTGTCGATTAATCCGCGGGTCGAAGTGCCGAGCCGAGGTGCGGCGAGTTCGGCCATCGGCGCCAGCCGCTCGTTCGCGTAGAAGGTGGCCCATCGGCGATGCGGACGCAGCGACATGGGTAGCGGCTGTGACAGCGGACCGAAAAAACCCGGACCCTCCCAACCGGCGGGACCTGAGCCGAATGCCGAAGCGCCCGCGTTATGCGTAATCGCCAAGCGAGCACCGAACACGTGCGCCGCCTCGGCGCTCGGCGGCACTGATTCCAGGCGCCGCAGGGTGAGACTGGTCGGGCCGACAGAAATCACGTCGGCGCAGGGCACCCCGCCATCAGCAGCCGCGAGCCACTCGAGCCCTGCGGCCTCCCAACCGAAATAGTCGTGCGGCGCTCCGCGGTGGTGCTTGACGTATTCGATCAAGCGGACACGTGCGCCGCATGCACGTCGTCGGCCGGCCGCGACTCGGTCTGCTCCTTGGCCCAGCGGTAGTCCGGTTTTCCGGCCGGTGAGCGCTTCACCTCGTCGACGAACCAAAGGCTGCGCGGCACTTTGTATCCCGCGATTTCCGATCGCACGAAGCTGTCCAGCTCCGCCAGCGAGGGGCGCGCACCTTCGCGGGCTTGCACGACGGCGGCCACGTGCTGGCCGTAGCGAGGATCAGGCACACCGACCACCAGCGCGTCGAACACGTCGGGATGACCCTTCAACGCCGCCTCGACCTCTTCGGGGTAGATCTTCTCTCCGCCGCTATTGATTGACACCGAACCGCGACCGAGCATCGTGACGGTGCCGTCTTCCTCGACCAACGCATAGTCACCCGGAATCGCGTAACGCACACCGTTGATCGTCTTGAACGTCTCGGCCGTCTTCTTCTCGTCCTTGTAGTAGCCGACGGGGATGTTGCCCTTCTTGGCGATGAACCCGCGCACCCCCGAACCCGGCTTCACCTCGTTTCCGTCCTCGTCGAGCACGACGGTGCGGTGGTCGATGGTGACCCGCGGTCCACCGCTGTGCGGGGCGTCCTTGGCGACGATGCTGGTGCCGCCGAAGCCGGTCTCGGACGAGCCGATCGAGTCGGTGATCACCCGATTCGGTAGCAGCTCAAGGAGCTTCTCCTTGATGCTCGGCGAGAACAGCGCGGCCGTCGAAGCCAGCAGGAACAGCGACGACAGGTCGTACTCGTTGCCGGCATCCTGATGTGCCAGCAAGGCATCCAGCAGCGGCCGCGCCATGGCGTCACCGGTGAAGAACAGCAGGTTCACTTTGTGTTTGTGAATGGTGCGCCAAACCTCGTCGGCGTTGAATTCCGGTGCCAGCACTGTCGTTTGGCCGGAGAACAGCGACATCCAGGTCGCTGATTGGGTGGCGCCGTGGATCATCGGCGGGATCGGGTAGCGAATCATCGGCGGGTTCGCGGCCGCGGCCTTGGCCAGGTCGTACTCGTCCTTGACGAATTCGCCTGTCGCGAAGTCGGTTCCGCCGAACAATACCCGGTAAATGTCTTCGTGGCGCCACATGACGCCCTTCGGGAAGCCCGTGGTCCCACCCGTGTAGAGCAGATAGATCGCGTCGGCGCTGCGCTCGCCGAAGTCGCGCTCGGGCGAACTGTCGGCGATCGCGGAGTAAAACTCCACTCCCCCGTACCGCTGGAAGTCGTTATCCGACCCGTCCTCGACCACCAGCACCGTCTTGACGTTCGGGGTGTCCGGCAGCACGTTCGCGACCCGGTCGGAGTACTGGCGCTCATGCACAAGCGCGACCATGTCCGAGTTGTCGAACAGGTAGCGAAGCTCGCCCTCCACGTAACGGAAGTTGACGTTGACCAGGATGGCGCCCGCCTTGATGATGCCCAGCATCGCAATCACGATCTCGATGCGGTTCCGGCAGTAGAGCCCCACCTTGTCGTCCTTCTGCACGCCCTGCTCGAGCAGGTAGTGCGCGAGGCGGTTGGCCTTCTCTTCCAGTTGCGCGTAGGTCAACTGCTCGTCACCGCAGATGAGGGCTACACGGTCCGGCACAGCGTCGATGGCGTGCTCGGCGAGGTCAGCAATGTTCAATGCCACGGTCACCAAATTAGAACGTGTTACATTTCTTGACAAGCTCACACCCCATGTCGAGGAAGAGGCAACAGCCGTGGCAGAGTCGCCAGCAAACGATTCGGGACCCTCAGAAAAGGACGCGCTGGTCGAGCAGCGGGGTCACACCCTCATCGTGACCATGAACCGGCCACACGCCCGCAACGCTCTGAGCACCGAAATGATGCAGATCATGGTCGAAGCGTGGGACCGCGTCGACAACGACGACGACATCCGGTGCTGCATCCTCACTGGGGCCGGTGGCTACTTTTGTGCCGGCATGGACCTCAAGACTGCAACCAAGAAACCACCCGGCGACTCCTTCAAGGACGGCAGCTACGACCCGTCGCGCATCGACGCCCTCCTCAAGGGCCGCAGACTGACCAAACCCCTCATCGCGGCGGTCGAGGGACCGGCGATCGCGGGCGGCACCGAGATCGTGCAGGGCACCGACATCCGCGTCGCCGGCGAGAGCGCCAAGTTCGGCGTCTCGGAGGCCAAATGGAGCCTGTACCCGATGGGCGGGTCGGCCGTCCGACTGGTGCGGCAGATTCCTTACACCGTCGCCTGCGACGTGCTGCTGACCGGACGGCACATCACCGCCGCCGAGGCCAAGGAGATGGGGCTCATCGGCCACGTCGTTCCGGACGGCCAGGCGCTGACCAAGGCGCTCGAGCTCGCCGAGATCATCGAGAACAACGGGCCGCTGGCCGTCCAGGCGATCCTGCGGACGATTCGCGAGACCGAAGGCATGCACGAGAACGAGGCCTTCAAAATCGACACACAGATCGGCATTCAGGTCTTCCTGTCCGAGGACGCCAAGGAAGGTCCGCGCGCGTTCGCCGAGAAGCGCAAGCCTCAGTTCAAGAACCGCTAAACGTCGCAGGCCACCGGGCTCACGACCCGAACCTGGCTGCGAAATTCCGTGCCGAATCTCGCAGCGTGGTTCGGTTCGCGCCCTGGGAGGCTACGCGTTGAGCGGAGCTGTCGGGGTGAAGACCACCGGCATCGACTCGAGCCCGGACACGAAGTTGGCCGGCCGCAGCGGCAATGCCGACTCGTCGGCAAGACGCAGGTCGGGCAGGCGCTTCAGAATCCGAGAGGTCATCAGCGACAGTTCCAGGCGCGCGAGCTGATTACCCATACAGAAGTGGGTCCCGAAACCAAATGCCAAGTGGCTGTTTGGGTTTCGGCGGATATCGAACTTCTCCGGCTGATCGAACACCGACTCGTCGAAGTTCGCCGACTCGAACAGCAGCATGATCTTCTCGCCCTCGTTCAACGACGTCCCATGAAACTCCGTGTCCGCCGTCAGCGTCCGGCACATGTTCTTCACCGGCGACGTCCAGCGCAGCATCTCCTCGATCGCACCCGGCAACAGCGCGGCGTCGTCCACCAGGTCCGACCACTGGTCGCGGTGCCGCAGCAACTGTTCGGTACCCCCACTGAGGGTGTGCCGGGTGGTCTCGTCGCCACCGATCAAAATCAGCAGCGTCTCCATGACGATCTCGTCGTCCGACATCCGCTGACCCTCGACCTCGGCGTTGATCAGGATCGAGTACAGGTCGTCGGTTGGCTCGGCGCGACGCTTGCCGATCAGGTCCATGGTGAACGCCGTGTAGGCGGCGAAGGCCTCCATCACCGTCTGAAACTCTGCCGACGTGGGGTCGATGTGCGAACTCAGCCCGCACACCAGATCATCCGACCACTTCAGCAGCATGGCGCGGTCCGACGGCAGTACCCCCAGCATGTCGCCGATCACCGCCATCGGCAGCGGGGCGGCGATGTCACGGACGAAGTCGCACTCGCCGCGTTCACACACCGCGTCGATCAGTGTGTCGCACAACTCGCCGATCGAAGCCTCCTTGTCCTTCACCCGCTTCCGGGTGAAGCCGGAATTGACCAGCTTGCGCCGCACCAGATGCGCGGGGTCGTCCATGTCGATCATGTACGGCATGCCCGGCTGATCCGGTCGGATGCCGCCGGTGCTGGAGAACAACTCGGGGTTGCGCTCGGCGTCCAGAATCGCCTGATACGTTGTGGCACCGGCCAATCCATTGCGATCCCGAAACACCGGCTGGTTGGCGCGCATCCAGCGGTAAGCCTCACGCGCCGCAACACCGTCGGCGTAGAAGTTGCCGTCCGCCAGATCGATGTTGCGGATCTCGGGCGGGGCGTCAGGGAAGGTCTTCCCAACAACATCAGTCATCTACAGCCTCCAGTTTTCGTCCTCGAGCCCATTACAGTAAGCCTTATGTCTGTCTCGCAACACACCATCGCCGGCACCGTCCTCACCATGCCGGTGGTCATCCGCAAAGCCGACCAGCACTCCGCGATGTTCTCGGTCGACGCCAAAGCGGCCCAGCGCCTGATCGATTACAGCGGTCTGGAAATCTTCGAGTACCTGCCCGGTCGGGCCATCCTCCTGCAGCTGCTGGTCCGCTACATCGACGGCGACCTGGGCAAGTATCACGAATACGGCACCGCTTTCATGGTCAACAAACCCGGCACTCACACCAGCGGAATCCGGGCGATGGCCAAGGCCGCCACCTTCATCCATCAGCTGCCGGTCGACCAGGAATTCACTTTGGAAGCCGGCCGGACCATTTGGGGCTATCCAAAGATCATGGCGGACTTCAACGTTCGAGAGGGCCGCAAGTTCGCCTTCGATGTCAGCGCCGACGGCCAGCTGATCTCCGGGATCGAATTCGGCCGCGGGCTGCCGCATCCGGCACCTGCCCAGCAGTCCCTGACGACGTACTCCCACCTGGACGGAGTGACCCGGGAGATCTCCTCGACGATGCAGACATCGGGCGTCCGGACCCGTCTCGGTGGCGCCCGGATCCGTCTCGGCGACCATCCCTATGCGAAGGAACTGGCGACGCTGGGGTTGCCCAAGCGGGCGCTGATGACCCAGTCGGCGGCCAACGTAGAGATGTCCTTCGGCGACGCACACGCCCTCTGAGACCAGCCCCATCGGGCCAATCTAGAACGTGTTCTAGCTACCCCGCAAGGGTGACCGTCAGGTCAGCGCAGCCAGGTCTCGTACCTGCTCAACGGTGCGAGCACCCACCACCATCATGGTGACGCCAGAGGCCTCCCAGGCAACAATTTGCTTACGCACGTAGTCCAGGTCGCCAACAATCATGGCGTCGTCGACCAGTTCGTCCGGAATCACCTTCGCGGCTTCGTCCTTGCGGTTCGACCGGAATAACCTGGTCACGTCGTCGACCACCTCGGAGTAACCCATCCGGCGGTAGACGTCGGCGTGAAAGTTGGTGTCCTCGGCGCCCATGCCACCCATGTACAACGCCAGGAAAGGCTTGACGGCGGCGAACGTTCCGGCCCGGTCGTCGGTCACCACCACCTGCGCCGTCGCGCACACCTCGAAGTCCTCGCGGCTGCGGCGCGCACCCGGCCGGGCGAACCCCTCGTCCAGCCATTCGTTGTAAGTGTCCGCCATACGGGGCGAGTAGAAGATGGGCAGCCAGCCATCGCAGATCTCGGCGGCCAGCGCGACATTCTTGGGTCCCTCGGCGCCCAGCATGATCGGGATGTCGGCGCGCAGCGGATGTGTGATCGGTTTGAGAGCCTTGCCCAAACCCGTTGTGCCCTCTCCATTCAGCGGTAACGGGTAGTGCGGTCCGGCGCTGGTCACCGGCTCCTTGCGGGCCCAGACCTGACGAATGATGTCGATGTATTCCCGGGTGCGTGCCAACGGCTTGGGGAAGCGCTGCCCGTACCAGCCTTCGACCACCTGCGGGCCGGACACGCCCAGTCCGAGGATGTGCCGGCCGCCGCTGAGGTGGTCCAGCGTCAGCGCCGCCATCGCGCACGCCGTAGGGGTGCGCGCGGACAACTGCACCACGGAGGTGCCCAACCGCACCCGTTGCGTCGACGATCCCCACCAGGCCAGCGGGGTGTAGGCGTCCGAACCCCACGCCTCGGCGGTGAACACCGCATCGAAGCCGGCCTCTTCGGCCGCGGCGACGAGCTCCGCATGGTTCTCCGGCGGCTGAGCGCCCCAGTACCCGAGTTGCAGTCCGAGCTTCACGATTGTCGCCTCCTTGAAGCGGATGTTGAAACCACTCTTAGAACCTGTTCTACTCGAAGGTGTGACAGCCAGCTCGAGCGGCCCGGCCCTGATCGATCACCCTGAGCCGCCTCTCTCCGCACCGTTAACGTTGTCCTTCGACTACACCCGTTCAGTGGGTCCCACGCTAGGGAAGTTCTTCACTGCACTGCGTGAGCGCCGCGTTCTGGGAGTGCGCGGGTCCGATGGCCGAGTGCACGTGCCGCCGCCGGAATACGACCCGGTCACCTACGAACCGCTGGGCGAGATGGTACCGGTGTCCAGCGTCGGCACGGTGGTGTCCTGGACTTGGCAGCCTGAACCGCTCGGCGGCGAACCGCTGGACCGGCCGTTCGCCTGGGCGCTGATCAAGCTCGACGGGGCCGACACTCCCCTGCTGCACGCGGTCGACGCCGGCTCCCCGGACGCGATCAAGACCGGTGACCGGGTGCACGTGCACTGGGCCGACGAGACCGTAGGCGCCATCACCGATATCGCGTACTTCCAACTGGGTGAAGACGCCGAACCCGAGGGACCCCAGGCCTCTTCCGACCAGGACCCGGTGACCATGATCGTCACCCCGATCTCGCTGACGATCCAGCACACCGCGTCCCACGAAGAGAGCGCCTACCTGCGCGCCATCGCCGAGGGCCGGCTGCTCGGCGCCAAGACCGGCGAAAACGGCAAGGTGTACTTCCCTCCGCACGGCGCCGACCCCGCCACCGGTCTGCCCACCACCGATTTCGTCGAGTTGCCGGACAAGGGCACCGTGACGACGTTCGCGATCATCAACATCCCGTTCCAGGGTCAACGCATCAAGCCGCCCTACGTCGCGGCCTATGTATTGCTCGACGGCGCCGACATCCCGTTCCTGCACCTGGTCGCCGACATCGACGCGCACGAAGTGCGGATGGGCATGCGCGTCGAGGCGGTATGGCGGCCCCGCGAGGAATGGGGCTTCGGCATCGACAACATCGAGTATTTCCGGCCGACCGGCGAACCGGACGCCGACTACGACACCTACAAGCACCACCTGTAAAGGGCTTACTCACCAATGAGCGAACGCAATGTCGCGGTCGTCGGCTTCGCCTACGCGCCGCATGTCCGCCGTACCGACGGCACCACCAACGGCGTCGAAATGCTGATGCCGTGTTTCGCCCAGCTTTACCAGGAGCTGGGGATCAGCCAAACCGACATCGGTTTCTGGTGCTCGGGCTCCTCGGATTACCTTGCCGGGCGCGCCTTTTCCTTCATCTCGGCAATCGACTCGATCGGCGCCGTGCCGCCCATCAACGAGTCGCACGTCGAGATGGACGCGGCTTGGGCCCTGTATGAGGCCTACATCAAGATCCTCACCGGCGAGGTCGACACCGCGCTGGTGTACGGGTTCGGCAAATCGTCGGCAGGGGTGCTGCGCCAAATCCTGTCCCGGCAAACCGACCCTTACACCGTCGCACCGCTATGGCCGGATTCGGTGTCGCTGGCCGGATTACAGGCCCGCATCGGACTGGACTCCGGAAAGTGGACGGCCGAACAGATGGCGCAGGTCGCGTTGGACTCGTTCGCGTACGCCGAACGCAATGACTCGGAAAAGCCCGCCAAGAGCATCGACGAGTTACTGGCCCGGCCGTTCTTCAACGACCCGCTACGACGGCACGACATCGCTCCGATCACCGACGGCGCCGGAGCGATCGTGCTGGCCGCCGACGACCGCGCGCGAGAGCTCCGCGAAAACCCGGCCTGGATAACGGGAATCGAGCATCGCATCGAGACGCCGGTCCTGGGCGCTCGCGACCTCACCACCTCACCGTCCACGGCCGCGTCGGCCAAGGCCGCCACCGGTGGCGATGCCGCCGTGGACGTCGCCGAAATCCATGCGCCGTTCACCCACCAGCACCTGATCCTGGCCGAGGCCATCGGTCTGGGTGGTTCGACGAAGGTCAACCCCTCCGGTGGTGCGCTGGCGGCCAACCCGATGTTCGTCGCCGGTTTGGAGCGGATCGGTTTTGCGGCGCAACACATCTGGAACGGGTCGGCACAGCGGGTACTGGCGCATGCCACCAGTGGCCCCGCGCTGCAACAGAATCTGGTCGCGGTCCTGGAAGGGAAGAACTGATGGCAGGCGCAGGGGCAAACCTGGCCGCGGTATTGGGCACCGGGCAGACCAAGTACGTCGCCAAGCGCAAGGACGTTTCGATGAACGGCCTGGTGCGTGAGGCAATCGACCGGGCGCTGGCGGATTCGGGTTCGACGTTCGACGACATCGACGCCGTTGTGGTGGGCAAGGCGCCGGACTTCTTCGAGGGCGTCATGATGCCGGAGTTGTTCATGGCCGATGCCGTGGGCGCCACCGGCAAACCGTTGATCCGGGTACACACCGCCGGCTCGGTGGGGGGATCCACCGGAGTGGTGGCCGCCAGCCTGGTCCAATCCGGCAAGTACCGCCGAGTGCTGGCGATGGCGTGGGAGAAGCAGTCCGAGTCGAATGCCATGTGGGCGTTGTCGATTCCCATCCCGTTCATCAAGCCGGTCGGCGCGGGTGCGGGCGGGTATTTCGCACCGCACGTTCGGTCGTACATCCGGCGTTCCGGCGCGCCCACGCATATCGGCGCGATGGTCGCGGTCAAGGACCGGCTCAACGGTGCCCGTAACCCGTTGGCGCACCTGCATCAACCCGACATCACCGTCGACAAGGTGATGCAATCCCCCATGCTCTGGGATCCGATCCGCTTCGACGAGACCTGCCCGTCGTCCGACGGTGCCTGCGCGGTGGTGATCGGCAACGAAGAGATCGCCGATGCCCGTCTGGCGGAAGGACATCCGGTGGCTTGGATCCACGCCACGGCGCTGCGCACCGAGCCTCTGCAGTTTGCCGGCCGCGATCAGGTCAGCCCGCAGGCCAGCCGGGACGCGGCCGCCGCACTGTGGAAGGCCGCCGGCATCACCAGTCCCATCGACGAGATCGACGCCGCCGAAATCTATGTGCCGTTCTCCTGGTTCGAGCCGATGTGGTTGGAAAGCCTCGGATTCGCCCCCGAGGGCGAAGGCTGGAAGCTGACCGAGGCCGGTGAGACCGCCATCGGCGGCCGGCTACCGGTCAACCCGTCCGGCGGGGTGTTGTCGTCGAACCCGATCGGCGCCTCCGGCCTGATTCGCTTCGCCGAGGCCGCAATTCAGGTGATGGACAAGGGTGGCGACCACCAGGTCCCCAACGTGCGCAAGGCGCTTGGACACGCCTACGGCGGGGGCTCGCAGTACTACTCGATGTGGGTGGTCGGACGTGACAAGCCGAGCCAAACCGCATGATGAAATACACCCTCAGCATCGCGTTCAGCCCGATCGACCAACTGACCGAACTCGCCAAGACCGCCGAGGAGGTCGGGTTCGACTCGATCGCGTTGCCGGATTCGATTTTCTACTTCGAGAAGCAGTCCGTCGACTACCCGTACACCGCCGACGGGAAGCGGATGTTCGACGAGAACAGTCCCTGGGTCGACCCGCTGATCCTGGCCGGCACGATGGGCGCGGTCACCTCCAAGCTGCGGTTCTACACCAACGTCATGAAGCTCGGATCTAGAAACCCGCTGCTGCTGGCCCGCCAGGTCGGTTCGGTGGCCAACCTGACCAATAACCGCTTCGGCTTCGGCGTCGGAATCGGCTGGGCGCCCGAGGAATTCGAGTGGTGTGGAGTGCCCTACGCGCGCCGCGGCAAGCGCGTCGACGAGATGATCGAGGTGATCAAGCTGGTGCTCGCCGGCGGCATGGTCGAATTCCACGGCGAGTTCTACGATTTCGACCGCCTGCAGATGAGCCCCGCACCCAGCGAGCCGGTGCCGTTCTACGTCGGCGGTCACACCGACGTGGCGCTCAAGCGCGCGGTCCGGGTCGGCGACGGCTGGACCAGCGCGATGATGACGCACGCGCAACTGGACGAAACCATCGGCAAGCTCAAGACGCTGCTGGCCGAGAACGGCCGTGCCGATGACCCGTTCGAGTACCAGGCCGTGTGCATGGACAAGTTTGGGGTGGACGGGCATCGTGAGCTCGTCGAGATCGGCGTCACCGATTACATCACCATCCCGTGGGTCTTCGACGGGTTGAGCTTCGATGCTCCACTGGACAAGAAGCAGGACTCGCTGAAGCGCTTCGCCGAGACCTACATCCATTCGGGCTGGCAGGACCAGTGAGCCACCCCCACCCGGCCCACGAGGCCGGGCGCCGTTCCCGCGAAGCGGTCGCCGCCCGCGACAAGGACGCCTGGTTGGCGGTGTTCGCCGACGACGCGATCGTCGAAGACCCCATCGGTCCTTCGGCTTTCGACCCCGAGGGCAAAGGACACCGGGGACGGGACGCGATCTCGGCCTTCTGGGACCTGGCCATCGCCCCCACCGACAAGATCGAGTTCGTCTTCCGGGACAGCTATCAGTGCGGGAACGAGGAGGCCAACGTCGGGCACATCCTGATCTCCACCGGCGGTTACCAGGTCACTGCCGAGGGCGTGTTCACCTACAAGGCCAATGACGAGGGCCAATTGGTGGCGTTGCGCGCCTACTGGGAGATGGAACGCGCGGCGGCCAGCACCAAGAAGATCGAGCCGTAGCCGCCTTATTCGCTCTCGACCGGCTCCACGCCCGCCAGATGCCGCTGAGCCAGGTCGCGATAGGCCTGCGGATTGACGTTCACCCACATCTCGGCGCCAGTCCCTTCGATCGGGCCTTTCACCTTGGCCGGCGCTCCGGTCACCAGCATTCCGGCTGGGATCTGTGTGCCTCCGGTGACCAGCGCACCCGCCGCCACCATGCAGCGGGCGCCGATCACGGCGCCGTCCAGCACGGTGGCGTGGTTGGCGATCAGCGCCTCCTTGCCGACGTGTGCGCCGTGGATGCAGCACAGATGCGCCACCGTGGCTCCCGGTCCGATATCGACGGGGATGCCCGGCGGGGCATGCAACACCGAGCCGTCCTGCACGTTGGCGCCTTCCCGGATCACCACCGGCGCGTAGTCGCCGCGCAAGACGGCGTTGTACCAGACCGACGCCCCCGCCTCGACGGTGACGTCGCCGATCAGGGTTGCGGTCGGCGCCACGAAGGCGGTGGGGTCGACTTTTGGTGAACGACCCTCGAAGGAATACAGCGGCATCAATTACATATACCGCAAAGCGCATACGCTGCTGGCTAACACAGCCAGACTCGACCGTCGTTGCGGACTCCCGGCACAAAACTGTAACGTGTTCTAATAATCAGCCCGCAATCTGGAGGTGACCAGGGTGAGTACCGACACAAGCGGCGTCGGTGTCCGGGAGATCGATCCCGGCGCCTTGCCGACCAGGTATGCCCGGGGCTGGCACTGCCTGGGCGTCGCAAAGGACTTTCGAGACGGCAAGCCGCATTCGGTCAATGCGTTCGGCACCAAGTTGGTGGTTTTCGCCGACTCGCACGGTGATCTGAAGGTGCTGGACGGTTACTGCCGGCACATGGGCGGCGACCTGTCGGAAGGCACCATCAAGGGCGACGAGGTTGCCTGCCCCTTCCACGACTGGCGCTGGGGCGGTGACGGCCGCTGCAAGCTGGTGCCGTACGCCAAACGCACGCCGAAGACGGCGCGTACCCGCTCGTGGACCACCGATGTGCGCAGCGGCCTGCTGTTCGTCTGGCACGACCACGAAGGCAACCCACCCGACCCCGCGGTGCGCATACCGGAGCTCGCCGAAGCCAGCAGCGACGAGTGGACCGAGTGGCGGTGGAACAGCATCCTCATCGAGGGTTCCAACTGCCGCGACATCATCGACAACGTCACCGACATGGCGCATTTCTTCTACATCCATTTCGGTTTGCCGACGTACTTCAAGAACGTCTTCGAGGGCCACATCGCCTCGCAGTACCTGCACAACGTCGGCCGGCCCGACGTCAACGATCTCGGCACCTCTTACGGTGAGGCGCACCTGGATTCGGAAGCCTCGTACTTCGGGCCATCGTTCATGATCAACTGGCTGCACAACAAATACGGCGACTACAAGGCCGAGTCGATCCTGATCAACTGCCACTACCCGGTCACCCAGAACTCCTTCGTGCTGCAGTGGGGTGTCATCGTCGAAAAGCCCAAGGGCATGGACGAAAAGATGACCGAGAAGCTGTCCCGGGTATTCACCGACGGCGTCAGCAAGGGCTTCCTGCAGGACGTCGAGATCTGGAAGCACAAGACCAGGATCGACAACCCGCTGCTGGTCGAGGAGGACGGCGCCGTTTACCAGCTGCGCCGCTGGTATCAGCAGTTCTATGTCGACGTGGCCGACATCCAGCCGGAAATGGTGGAGCGCTTCGAGATCGAGGTGGACACCACCCGGGCGAACGAATTCTGGAACAAAGAGGTTGCCGAGAATCTCAAGGCCCGCGATGCCGAAGAGTCGGTCTCGGACGAAGTACCGGCTCAGTAACCCCGGTCACCATGTCTGAGGATCGACCGGACGTCCCCGACGTCGACCGGCTGGCGCGGTCGATGTTGCTGCTGCACGGTGATCACCACGATCACGATGAGCCACGCTCGCAGCGGCCAGGGTCCGGGTCTTGGTCGAAGTCAAGGGATTTCAGCAACGATCCGCGGCGCGCGGCCGAGGTTGCCGAGGCCAGCAGAGCAGACCGGGAACGCTACCTGAGCATCGGCCTGCAACCGGTGGATTGCCGGTTCTGTCACGTCACGGTGACGGTGCGCAGGCTCGGGCCGGGACACACTGCGGTGCAATGGAGTAGCGATGCTTCCCAGCGTTGCGCGCACTTCGCCGAAGTACGGGCCGCCGGCGGCGACCCGGCGCGCACCCGGGCCTGTCCGCGGCTGGCCGACAGCATCGAACACGCGGTGGCCGAAGGCATCCTCGAGCACGACGACACGGACGACTGAGCACTGCGATTTCATCAATCCTGCCGTCAGACAACGACATTGTCGCTGCAAGGCGGGCACAGCCTCACATGCCCCCGGGACCCAAGGCCCCGTCGCTCACAGCCCGGCGAAGCGCTCCTTGACCGCCTCCGCGGTCAGCCCATAATCCGCCAGTGAATATTTGTGCTTCGGCGCCCTGGCCCCGGTCTGGCTTTCGGCGTGACTGTCTGCCATGGCTTTTCGTGCCTCATCGGTGAGCGTCAGCCCGAAGTGGCGGTACACCTCGGCGACGGTTCCCAACGGATCACTGACCAGGTCGTTGTAGTCGACATCGCAGAACTGCGCCGGATTGTATTTGGCCCGAGCGGTATTGAAGCGCTCCAAGCCCCGCGACCAGGTCTCCATGGCATCGGCACCGATCTGAGCCCCGTGGAACGTCGTAGACCATCCCTCGGCCGTGTGCTGAGCCAGCGAGCACATGGAGGCCATGATCGTCTCCACCGGCCGGTGGGTCTGAATCACCAGCGCGTCGGGGTAAGTCGCCATCAACGCGTCCAGCGCGAACAGGTGACTGGGGTTCTTCAGCACCCATCGCTTGTCGACATCATTGAGACCGATGAGCTGAAGGTTGCGACGGTGCCGCTGGTACGACGGGGTCCAGTCCTGCCGCGATAGCCACTGCGCATAGCTGGGTACGTGGGCCAGCGTTTCGTACGACACCGAATGCAGCGACTGCCGGAGCAGCTGCCAGCACTCCTCCAGCTCATAGGCGGCCATGAAATGCAGCCCGGTGTAATCCGGGTTCTCCTCATGGTGCTGGGTGAACTGCGCGTCCAGTTGGCGATACCACGGATTCGAATCCCAGGTATCCCGCGGCGGGCGCGGCTGCGGGAACTCGGCCAGCCACAGGTGCAGGCCCTGATGCGCCGGGTCCGCCCCCAGTAGCCGGTGCAGCACCGTGGTTCCGGTCCGCACCAGTCCCGTCACGAAGATCGGTCGCTCGATGGGGACGTCGGCATGCGCCGGGTATTGCTTCCACGCCGCCTGGGACAAGAGCCGGGCCACCAGCGCACCGCGCAGGAAGAACCGATTCATCTTGCTGCCCAACACCGTCAGGCCCGCCTCGCGCTTGTACGCGTCGAGCAGCACGGCAAGGGCTTCGCGGTAGTTGTCGTCGTCGGACCCGAAATCGTCCAGCCCGGTCAGCTTGGTTGCCGACGCGTGCAGGTCGTCGACGGTGCCGATATCGGTCCGGCCAGCGAGATCAGCCATCAGTTGTGGTACTCCCCGCAATTGACGTCCAGCGTCTGCCCGGTGATACCGCTGGACAAATCACTGGCCATGAACAGGATGGCCGACGCCACCTCGTCCTCGGTGGGCAGCCGCTTGAGGTCGGAATTGGCGGCGGTGGCCTGATAGATCTGTTCGGCGGTGGTGCCGTACTTGCCCGCCTGGTGGTTGAAGTAGCCCTGCAACGTGTCACCCCAGATATACCCGGGCGCAACCGAATTGACCCGAATGCCCTGCTCCCCCAATTCGGTGGCCAACGACTGCGACATGGACAGCAACGCGGACTTGGCCATCTTATAGGCCCCGTACTTGGCCTGTGAGTGCCGGATCACCATGGAGTTGACGTTGACGACGGACCCTTTCGCCTCGGCCAACGCCGGGGTGAAGCCCTGGATCAGCCGCAGGGCACCCAACGCGCTCAGCTCGATCGCATCCCGAATGTGCTGGAACGTGGTGCCGGCCAACGGTTTCATCGAGGGGACACGAAATGCGTTGTTGATCAGCACATCCGCTTTGCCGTAAGCCTGCTGGGTGGCGTCCACCAGATTCTTCACCTGGTCGTCGTCGGTGATGTCCGTGCGCACCGCCACCGCCTTGCGGCCGAGGTCGACGACCTGCTTGGCCACATCATCGAGGCGGTCCACACTGCGGGCCGCCAGCACCAGATCGGCGCCCTCGAGCGCACAACGGCGCGCCAACGTGGTGCCCAGCCCCGGACCCACACCACTGATCACCACTACCTTGCCGTCGAGCAGATTCGTCATCCCAGCATCCTCGCCGCAATTTGTTGTTGTCGCAGCGCAATTCGCGCCCGCCAGTCGTCCTCGGAGATCTTGTTGTGCTCGTAATAGGGCAACGCGGCCGGCACCGCGTCGACGTCGACCAGCTGCACCGTGGGACCGTCCGCCTCGGTGAGCTCTCGGGATACCCGCTGCCAACGAAACTGCAGGAACCCGCGGCGGTGAGCGAGCGTCTCCACCCAGTTGGTGACGCCCGGGTTCTGGTCACTGACCACGATACGAACCCTGCCGTCCGGATCCGCTTGCGCCTGAGTGTTATTCAGCGACGTCTGATGGTTGATGTAGTCCAGCGAGATGTACCACATGCTGCCCAACTGGAAGCCGAGGTAAGGGGCATCGCTCACCGGCACGGTGATCACCAGGGCCTGATCGGGGCGCAACTCGAAGTGACCGACGGACGAATACTGGGTGGCCAAACCGCCGGGCGTGAGCCGCGGCGGCACCATCGTATTGACCGGGATCTTGAGGTAGAACCACTGCGGGAACTGCAGCCAGGTCTTCACCCGGTTCACCAGCTGCTTTCCGGCTGTCGCGTAACGCTTTTCGATGAGCTGGCGAGTCAGCGGTGGCGGCGCGGTACCCGCGGTGTCCAACCGTTCGATGGTCAACGTGCCTCGCCGCGCACCCCAGTCGCCGTACACCTCACGGATCACCAACTGACCCGGACTGGTCGGTCGCACCCGCCACTCGAAGCTACCGTCGGAGGCGATGTCGAGCTCGCGGTCGTCGAACGCGGCCTGGCTGGCCGGCACGTTGTCGTCGGTGTACTCCCCGCCGAGCAGCTGAAAGCTCAGATCGGTGGTGGTGCCGCGAACGCCCCGGACCACGTAGTCGCGGTCGGCGTGCACCCGGGTGCCGAAGTAGAGGGTGTCGGGGTTGTCCAACCCCATCTTGGTGAACGGCCCCGTGCCGGACTGCAGGAACGGGTGGTCGCGCTCGTAGTCGAATGCCAGATGCATGCACCCGGCCACGCATCCGGCCAGGTATTGCAGGCCTTCGAGGAGGTCGGCTTCGGTCTCGATATGCGGCGCGGCAGCAACCAGATTCTCGGCTTCCGCGATGGCTTCGGTCAGTGGATTTGAGAAGAGGGGAGCGGACACGACTTTGACGCTAGAACGTGTTCCTATTTTGAGTCAACCGCGAACATTTTCCCGCGTCGCAGCGGCGCTTTTGGACGAAGCCTGATCACCTCAGGAGGTGCACTGGTTGGCCAGCGTGACCAACGCCTGCCGAACGTCCGGGTGCCGGTTGAGGTAATCCACCAGATTGGTACCCGAACCCGACGCTTGGGACCGAGCGGTGATCTCCGCCTTCACGTCCGGATGCCGATCCAGATAGCCCTGGACTTGTTCGGACGCAGTCTGACCGAAGGTGGTATTGCACTGCTGCGGATCCGCGGCTGCCACGGGCATGGCGATCATTGCCGAGACGACGGCGCCCAACAGACCGCCGATCACCAGACCTTTGCTCATGGTCGTTCCTCCTATCCGGGACCTGTATTCGAGGCTACGCGCGCCGCCGCCCGGCCCGCGAGGCCTGACGGGCGGCTCGCGGGGGGTACTACGCTGGATTTACATGAGCACTCAAGGTGGGGATTTCGATCCAGCTCGACGGACGGGTGGTTTCCGGCCTCCGCCGCCGACCGGTCAGTTCACCCATGACACGAGACCGTCCGCACCGCCGCCGGTACGGCCCGACTTCAATCCTGAACCCCGCCAATTCCAGCGCCCGTCCCGGACGACGCTGGGCGTCCTAGTGGCTGTTCTGTTGGCAACGGTTGCGCTGGTGCTTTCGCTGATCGCGCTGTTCGACGAGCCGGCACCGCCGCCCGGCCCACCGAAACCGCCCTCGGTAGCGGACGCGGACAAGGCGCTGTGTCAGGCGATCGGCCCCCTGATGAAGGAGAACGACGACCGCAGCAACGCGTTTCTGGCCACCGGCGAAGCCGGTTCACCGGAACGCGACGCGGCCCTGCCGAAGTTCGTCACCGACACCCAGGATTGGGCGCGACGTACCCAGCAGGCGCTCGACGCGCACGCAAGCCCGCCACGCCTGTCGACCCGGGCGTTGCAGCGCTACATCGACGACATGCAGTTGTTCGTGGCCAGTGTTCGGCCCGGGCCCGGGACGCAGTATGACGAGGCCGCCTGGACTGACAGCATCGTCGCCTACGGCGGGACGCTGGCCACCTGCCAACAGCTCGGTATCGGCTGGTGACATACCTGGCGGTCCGTAAAAGACCGCCGGCAAAGGCCCGTCAGTAAGGCTGTAGCGGGACCCAGATTCCGTAGAGCCAGAACCCCCAGCCCTGGTAGTAGGGGTCCCACACCGGCAGCACGGAGTACCCCAGGTAGTTGAGGGTGGGCGCGACCCAGCCTGCCGGTGGCGGCCACGGGCCCCAGCCACCGAATGGAGCCAAGGCAGCCCTGAGCGGATTACCCCAGCCCCGCGGAGGCGGTGGGGGAGCCCCCCAGCCCCACGGCGCGCGTCCCAGGCCCCACGGTGCCGGACCGCCGTGCCACGGCGGCGCCAGCAGGTGCAGGCCCGGCCTCCGGAACGCCACGTCCCAGAGCCGATCCCCTACCGGTGCCAACGGCCCGCGGAAATCGCCGCGGAAGTGCCAAGCCGGGCCGCCCCGCCAGCCGGAGCGCCAATTGAGGTTGGCGCCGACGCCGAAGGGTCCGCGCAGGTTGATACCCAAATCGCCGCGTGGGCCCCACCAGCGTCCGAATGGTGGCGCCCCCAGCCCTCGGAAGGGTGCCCGGAAGTTGCCGGCCGCCATGCCACCGAGTCGGACTCCGCCACGGAAGTCGGCGCGAGGTCCGCCCGGTCCGCGGAACGGCCCGCGGAAGTCGAGGGCCGGGGCGCCGGTGCCGCGGAATGCCCCACGAACGTTGGCTCCCGGGCCGCGCAGGCTGCCGTTGACACCGGCCTTCGGGCCGCCCGCCACACCTAGGCCGCCACGCAACTCGGTGGCCGGAGGCTTGGGGCTGCGTCCCTGGGGGCCGAGCCCGCCATGTCCGCCACCTTGGCCGGGTGAGGTTGCCGGTCCGCCGCCGCGACCGCCAGGACCACCGCCCCCGGGGCCACCGCCGCCGGGATTGCCGCCGCCACCAGCCTGCGGTGCGGGTCCACCACCGTGGCCACCGCCGCCGGCGCCAGCGCCACCAGGACCGTTGCCGCCGCCACCAGCCTGAGGCGCGGGCCCACCGCCGTGGCCACCACCACCAGGGCCGCCGCCGCCAGGGCCACCGCCACCAGGACCGTTGCCGCCGCCACCAGCCTGAGGCGCGGGCCCACCGCCGTGGCCACCACCACCGGGGCCGCCACCACCGTGGCCACCACCACCGGGACCGCCGCCGCCGTGCGGTGCGGGACCGGCGCCGCCACCACCGTGGCCGCCACCGCCGGGACCACCACCGCCGGGACCGCCGCCGTGTGGTGCGCCACCGCCACCCCCGTGACCGCCACCGCCGCCGCCGGGCCCGCCGCGGGCAACGCGCAGAGCAGCATCGCCAATGCCGCCCAGGCGTTCTCGGCGGTGCCGAACTCGC
>NZ_LZKQ01000156.1 GCF_001668675.1 Mycobacterium asiaticum
GGTTTTCACGCCAAAACTTGTCAGACCCTCCTGTCAGGATGGGGTCATGTCCTCGATCTCTTCGCCGCCGGTGGGGCGGGGTTCGAGTTTGACCGCGGTGCGTAACTGGTTGACCGTGGCCACCGCCGCCAACTGCGCGTAATGGGCATCGGAGCCCTCACCGGCGCGGGCGGCGATGACCCCGACCTGATCCAGCGACAGCCGTCCTTCCCGCAGCCCGGCCGCGCACTGCGGGAACTCCTCAAGCCGGCGCGCGATGGTGGCCACCGTTTTCGCGTTCGCCGACGATAGGGCCATCTTCCAGCCCATCACCATCTCCAGCGAACGCGCCCCGGTCATGCCCCACAACTCGTCGCGTTCGAGTTCGGCGGCGATCTCCACCAGCCGCCCATCAATGGCATTACGCTGCCCGGCCAACTCCGCCAACTCCTCGAACAACACCTCCAACCGATCCATCGGCCGCAGCCCCACCGGCGGCGAAGAGATCGAGGACATGACCCCATCCTGACAGGAGGGTCTGACAAGTTCTGGTGCCCGAATCCGAATCGGTCAGATATGCGCGGGCACAGGCGGTTTGACGGTGGCGGCCTGCGGATTGGTCAACGCCCGATGTTCCAGCCGACCTGTGCGCCTCGCCGGCGCGGCGGCGACCCTCCGCCCGGTAGTACATGCGCTGATCGGCATCGAAGACGACTGCGCCGGCGAACTGAACTATTGCGCTCGTCCCGGCGTTACATAGCTGACCACTATTGTAAATACCGTACTTGGTACGATACCGGTCGATCCCCCGACAGGAAGTTCGAGGTTCTGCTATGGCCACACCCGTGATCGTCGGCGCTGTCCGGACTGCGATCGGCCGTTCTTTCAAGGGCACGCTCGTCAACACCCCGCCGGAGACGCTGATCACCGCGGTGCTGCCCGAGGTGGTGCGCCGCTCGGGAGTGGACCCGGCCGAGATCGACGACATCATCTTCGCGGAATCCCACTACGGCGGCGGTGATTTGGCCCGCTACGCGGCCAGTGCGACCGGGCTGGAGCACGTGCCGGGCCAGTCGGTCAACCGGCACTGCGCGGGCAGCCTGACCGCGATCGGCAACGCAGCCGCTCAGATCGGCTCGGGCATGGAGCGGGTGCTGATCGCCGGGGGCGTGCAGTCGTTGTCGATGACGCCGCTGACCAACTGGCGCATCCCGGGACCCGAGCTGAAGTTCGAGGAGCGGTGGATGCCGCCCACCCACGTCGAGACGCCGGACGCGCCGGCCAAGGACATGTCGATCACCGTCGGGTGGAACACCGCGCAGTCCGTCGGCATCACCCGCGAAGAGATGGACGCCTGGGCCGCCCGGTCGCATCAGCGTGCGGTCGCGGCCCAGGACGCGGGCAAGTTCGCCGACGAGATCCTGCCGCTGAAGATCACGGTGCACGACGGTTCTGTCGTCGACTTCTCGGTCGATGAGCACCCGCGGCGCGACACCACGGTGGAGAAGCTGGCCGGGTTGAAGGTACTGCACCCCGAGATCGAGGGCTTCTCGATAACCGCCGGCAATAGCAGCGGCACCAACGACGCCGCCGCGGCCGTCGCGCTGGTGGAGGCCGACTACGCGGCCGCCAACAACCTGAATGTGATGGGCAAGGTGCGTGCCTGGGCCGCCGCGGGCGTTCCGCCGCGCGACTGCGGGCTGGGTGCGGTCAAGGTGATCGGCAAGGTGCTGCAGCGGGCCGGGCTCTCAGTCGACGACGTGGCGCTGTGGGAGATCAACGAGGCATTCGCCTCGGTGCCGATCGCGGCCTGCCGCGAGTACGGCATCGACGAGGAGAAGGTCAACTTCTCGGGCAGCGGTTGCAGCCTCGGCCACCCGATCGCGGCATCCGGTGCGCGGATGGTTACGACGCTCACCTACGAGTTGGCTCGGCGCGGCGGTGGCATCGGCGTGGCGGCGATGTGCGCCGGCGGCGGTCAGGGCGGCGCGGTCGTCTTGGAGGTGTAACCGCACTCAAAGTGCGATCGGCACATGCTTTTCCGCGCACGCGTCAAACACCGCGGTCAGCACGTCATCGGCGCGTAGCGTCTGTAGATCCTCGACGGTCACCGAGCCCTTGGCGCTGCGGTGTTGAGCGGCGACCCGCGAATCCCGCAGCCGCTCAGCGCGTTCCACCACGTTGCGGGCGAACCGGCCGTTGTGCATGACGTCGACGCCGTGCGTACCGTCGGGTGCGCGGTAGGCACGTAGCGTGGCGCAGGCCGACCTCATCGCGGCCGCGGCGGCCGGCTCGATGACGGTCGCACGCGGCTCACCGTAACGGACCGCGATCTGCACCAACTCGTCCGGACTGTAGGACTCGAAACGCAATTTGCGATTGAACCGCCCCGCCAAACCTGGATTCACCGTGAGGAATTCGTCGATCTCCCGCTCGTAGCCGGCGCCGATGAAACAGAAGTCGAAGCGGTGCACCTCGAGTGCCACCAGTAGCTGGTTGACCGCCTCCATGCCGATCATGTCCGGTCGGCCGTCTTGATGGCGTTCCACCAGTGAATAAAACTCGTCCATGAACAGGATGCGCCCCAGCGAGCGGGCGATCAGCTCATTGGTTTTCGGCCCCGACGCGCCGATGTGCTCCCCGCAGAAGTCGGCCCTTTTGACTTCGACCATCTCTGGATGACGCACGATGCCAAGCCCGGCATAGATCTTGCCCAACGCTTCGGCCGTGGTCGTCTTGCCGGTGCCCGGCGGGCCGACCAGCAGCATATGGTTGGTTTGGTTGGCCACCGGCAATCCCGCCGCCAGGCGCAGTGCCCGGACCTCGATCTGGTCTTCGAGCTCGGCGACCGCCCGCTTCACCTCCGCGAGCCCCACTTGGTTGTCCAGCAGCGCGCGTCCTTCCCGCAGCAGTTGTTCACGCCGCTCTTCGTGTTGAGCCTCGGTGCGCTGCTGAGCGGATCGCTGGGTGCCGACATCCCATTTGTCCGTGCGGGATGCGATGACGTCTTCGGCGGTGACCACCAATTGCAGGTCAGGGTCGGCCAGTGCCTGCTTGGCCGACTCCACCAGCGCGCCGTTGATCGTGGCCTTGGACAACCACACCTGCGCTTGCTGTTCGTCGCCCAGCTGCCGATACGCCATCCCCCTGATGTAGGCGAGATCGGCTGCGATCAACGGGAATTCATCACACCTCGGCAGGGCTACCCGGTCGGTCCAGTCCAACGCGACGCGCGCCTGGCCGAGATGCGCCGCGGCATGCGCGGCCAGGGCGCATGTCGCCGCCGTAACTACCGGCATGATGATGGCCTGAGGCGGGAGGATCGCCGCAGCCGCGGTGATCACGTCTGGCCATCGTTGCGTGACGAACATCAAATGGGCATCGATGTACTGTTTCCAATGGTGATTTTCCCAGGTGTCGAGCAATGCCGGATCGGCCAGCAGCGCTTCGGCCCGGGCGTAGTGTCCGGCATCGACCAGTGCGCTGGCGAGCGCTAAACCGGCGTGTGAAGACTCCGTCACCGAGATAGACAGGTAGGGGCCGGCTTTGATGGGGGCCGACAACCGCACTCCCAGACGATTCGTCTCCCGGTGCAACCGCGCACCGTACTTGTAGAGCTGTTGCACCGTGGTCAGCGCCTCGTCGCCCGCAGCGATACGCCCCAGCCAGGCGTCTGCCATCGACGGATCCAGCTCGGTGGCTTCCCGGAATCGGGCGCCGGCGGCCTCGATATCGCTGTCCAGCAACGCCATCGCCTGATCGAACCGCTTGCGTGCGGCCGACGTCGTGGTGCTGCTCGTCATGAAGATTCCACCGAGGTGAGGTCGGCACTGCGCAGGCTGGTCGGTTCGGATGACACATAGCGGTTCTCGGCGCGGAACAGCTCGACCTCGACGGTGTAGGTCTGACCGCCCGCCGTCACATCCACCGATGCCGGGCCACGCTGGATAATCAGCACCTCGGCGGCCCCAGGATATGGGTTGCCCGAGTCATGCACTGAAACAACAGTATTGGGACGCGGGGCGGGCGTCACGGTGCCGTCGACCACGCTGACCGTCGTGCCTGCGACTGGCTTGGCCTGATCTGTGATCACCACGTCCGGCATTCGGATGCTGTCCCAACGCTTTGGGTTGCGCGTGTGAACGGTGATCCGCTCACCGGAACCCGCGAGTCGCACCACGATTCGCTTGGAGAGCGCGTCGTCGGCCGCAATGTGTACCCGGCTGAACTCGCCAGGGTCGTCGAGAGGAAGCAGCATTCGCCTGCCGCCACCCACCTTCCCGAGCAGTACGCCCGATGGTCCCAACGGAATGACCAGCGCATCTGTCACGCGCCCGGACCGGATTCGCGGCAGCGACGGGCGAGGGCCACACAGATTCGCCGCGACGGCCTGGGCTTGCTCCCCCGGCAGCATCTGCAACAGAGTGCTCGGCGGCGCGGTCGGTGGCTGTGCACTGCGCACCGTCAACGTGCCCATCATGTGGCCATCACCGAAAAGCGTGATGTTCTGGGTGATCCCGTCGCATCGGATCGTCCACGCCTGCGCCAGGTTCTCGGTGGTCAGGTCCTGCGGCCGGTACCCGTACGTTGTCAGCCACCCGTCGGTCCCCCGCACCGTTGTCCACCGCCGGTTGCACACGTCGAGTGCGGTCCGGCCCAGCCTGCGCTCGAGTTCGACGATGTCGCTGGCGGTCGCGACCCGAGTGCGGATTCCCTGCTGCCGCAGGGCGGTGCTGATCCGTTGTGCCGCGGCAAGCGTCGCGGTACCAGCTGAGCCACGCCAACGCAACGCCTCGACGTTGTCCAGCAGCGAGATCCGCAATACCAGCCATGTTTCGCGTTGCCCGGCGTAGGGCGGTGTGCCGATCAGGGTGTCATAGACCCGCGGGTAGTCACCGGTGCTGCGGCGCCGCACTCCCGTGCTGAGCACGCTGAGAGAATCCAGGTTCAGCCCCAGGCTCTGCTCGAGCAGCGGCGCCAAATCGTTAATCTTCAAGAGGTTCTCGGTGTCCACCGAAGCCGAACCGGTGAAAAGAGTTGGGGTGTGCGCTTTGCCGAGCAGCTGCACGGCCGCCGCAGCAACACCGTCCTGAAAGCGCACTCCCCCACCGGCCCGATCGTTGGCGACGGTTCGCGGCAGCGTCCACCGGATCGGGCGGTTGCGCCGACACCACAGCAGCAGCCAGGACCATGCCGTCCGGCGCCGCCACGGAATGACCCCAGCAGCCAGGCCAACCACCAAACCGGTTGTCGCCCCGGCATACCCGAAGGTTGCGAGCCCAGCGATGGTGACGACAAAGACCGCAACGATGGTCACCACCTTGGTCGTGAACGTCATCGTTGCCGCCGCACCCGCGCCACCAGCGACGCCGCGGCACCACCGGCCGCGACGATACCGGCGAAGATCAGCGCCACGTTGCGGGCTCGGTGATCGGGGGGCGCCGGCGGGGCCGCCGGTGTGACGATCCGGCTGTGTGCGGGCGGCGGAAGCCGTTCTCCAGCGGGAACATCGAAGGTCAGAGCGGCCACCGGGTCCACCACACCGTAGCCGACCTGATTGTCCACGCCGCGGGGCGGGTTGTGCGCGGTCCGCAGTATCCGAGTGACGACCTGGTGGGCCGACAGCGCCGGATACTTGGCGCGAACAAGGGCGGCAACACCACTGACGTAGGCGGCGGAGAAGCTGGTACCCCAGATCGGCATGTTCTTCTCGCCGGGACGTATCGGTGGGTAGGCGTTCACAGCTCCGCCGGTCTGAGGGGACAGTCCCATGATGCCCACGCCTGGTGCGGCGGCTGCCACCCAAGGACCAGCGAGGCTCTTGGGGATCGGGGCACCGGTGTTGTCCACCGCACCCACCGACAACACGTAGTCGGAGAACCATGACGGTGAGGAAACGGTTTTCACTTGATGCCAGTCGCGCGGATCGGACGCATCCAGCGGGTCGAACGTCGGGTTTTGCGCGCAGCCGTCCTCGCTGTCGTTACCCGCGGCTGCGACGATCACCGCGTCCTTGACGGTGGCTGCGTACCAGACGGCCGCACCGATCGCGGCCTGGTCCAAGGGGTCAGCGGCCGAGACGCATGAGGTGACGCTGATGTTGATGACTTTCGCGCCCATATTGGCGGCATGGACGATCGCCTTGGCCAGGGTTGCGATCGAACCCGCCTTCTTGCGCACTTCCATGTCACCGGGCCCGGGATTCACCGGCTCATAGGCCCGTGACGACTGTCGGATCGACATGATCACGGCGTGTGGCGCAACGCCTGCGACTCCGTCAGGCGCTCCCGGCGGGGGCCCGGGGACTTCGGGGACGTCGGCTGCTCCGGTGCCGGGATCGCCTGGGGCATTGGAAGGTTCGTCGGGAGGCGGCGCTGCGGGAACCGGCACCGGTCTCGTCTCGGTCACCGTGACCGGGGTGGGCGGTGGAGGCGGGGCGACGGGCGGCGGCGGCCCACCCGGTGGTGGCGGCGCCGCATCGACCGCCGGCGGTCCGGCCGGTGGTGGGAAAGCCGCACTAGCGGGCATCGGGGCCGGCATTGGACTGCCCTGCGGCGCCGCACCAATCACAGAAGCAACGATGGTGCCGTGGGCGTCGCAGTCCATCAGCCCGTCGCCACCCATGATGTAGTCACCGCCGGCGACCACTCGAAGCCGTGGGCTGGGATTGATGCCCGTATCGATGACGGCGACCGGTACCCCGTTACCGGTCGAGTACTGCCACGCCTTGCTGATGTTGAGCATGGTGAAGCCGGGTGCGGCGACCGACACATTGGGATCGGCCACGGTGACCGTGCGCGCGCACATGTTGCTCTGCCGCATCGGCTGTTCGGAGGCGGGTTTGCCGTCCGTGGGAACCCGGCCGGGGTCGATCACTGGCGGGGGAATCGCTTGTGCAACACCAAGATTGCTTGACAAGACGGGTAGCAGGATCACGACGGCGAGCGCACCGATGCGCCGTAGGGCCGAAGGTGTCGGCTTCATCGCATCCGCACCCAGGTGAAGAGCCCGCCGATCCAGGCCGCCAGCGGCAGCGCAAGGATAATCGCCACTATCTCCAGCCACTCGGCGCCCATGCGGACCAGCGGGGTGAATCTGGTGACCGGCACCAACAGGGCGGCCAGCAGACCGGCCCCCGCGAAGGCCACCAACAGCACGGTCACGGGAAGTAGCGTCTGGTATGCCGAGGGGGGCTGCTGGACAACATATTTGACGGCACCTACGCAGGTGGCTGCGGCGGCACCGCATACCAGTGCGACGGCTTGGCGCTTGTCCGCGAAGGCGCGGCCGCGACTGATGAAAATGACCACGAACAGGCCGGCGAGTGCGGCGGCCGCAGTGCCGCGATCGCGTCCGGGCATGAGTGTGGCCCACACTGCGGCCGGCAAGCCGAACGCTGCGCCTATGCAGATACCGGTCAGCACGCCGTTGGCCTTGATCGCTGCCGTGGTGATCTGTGACCCCCGCGGGGTGGCGTCTGGGTTGGCGTCGTCCTCGGCGCCTTCTGTTCCGTCGGTCACCGGGGAGACCGCGTCGACCGGCATTCCGGCGTTGCGGCGGAACAGGTCTCGTCCAGTGATGGAACCAAAATAGGGCGGCCGGATGCGGGCCACCCAGAGCGCGACGGTTGGCGCGAATGTCACCACCAGCAAAAGCGTGACCAGCATGCTCATTCCCAGCCACTGGGCAGGAACAGGCCACCACATCCGCACCGCCGCGACAGTGCCGCCTAGGGTGCAAAGGGTGACGATCGCGGTGGCGATGTCGATGTGGCGCCGTGTCATTGCCGTGACGGCGGACGTGAGTACCGCGACAGCCAAGGCACCAATGAAGAGGTGCGCCGACGCCACCCGACCAGGGGCGGCCGTGGCCAGGCTCACCGCGAGCAGCGGGACGGCCAACCCGCTCAGCCCATCCAGCATGTCGACGCGGTGCGGCCACCAACGCCACACCACCACGGCCCCGCCGGCGGTCAGCAGGCCCACGACACCGGTGATGATGCTCGGTAATGCCGAGGAACTCGAAAGGCGTTGCCACACCGCTAAACCGAGGATCGCCACTACCACCATGGCAACGATCGCCAGCGCGGTATGTGCGGCGGTCTGCATCGTTACCGGTTCGAAAAGCTTCTTGCCCACCCGGGCCAGTCCGGTTGACAGCGATTCATATTGCGGCTCGAAGGATTCGCCGTCGACCGCGGGCACCAGGGTCAGAGTGGCGCCGTCTTCCACGCCGAGTTCGTCGAGGGTCTTGGTGATGTCGAGGCGAACACCGTTGGCCTTGTGTAACTCGTATCCGACACCGGGTTCCAACCCGCTGACCCCGCGCCGCTTGAGTTCGTCATTGAGTAATTCGACGACATTGTCGATGAAGACTTCGATCGGCACCGAAGCCGGATACACCTGTGAGAGAAGGTGTTCACCGCAGACGACGGCCACCGCGCACCGGGCCGGGAACGAGACTTTCGCCATTAACGCGGCCTGTCGGCATCCGGAATGTACTTGTCCGCCAGCGCCGCGGTGATCTCGAACAGTCGCAGCCGGGTTTTCTTCTTCAGTTCGTGCCGGGTATCGATGATCCCGCCCTTGGCGAGGTATGGGTCGTACGGCATGAATTCGACGGTCGCTCCGGACTGACGGAACCGCTCGGTGAGGTAGCTGCGGGCCTCGGGATCAAACTTGTTGCGGCTGTCGTTGAGGACGACCGTGCTGCGTGATACAAGCTCATGGAAGCCCATCGACCGCAACAGGTCGATCGCTCGTGTCACCGGTAACGAGGTGTCGGCCGTCAATCCGGAGACGAAAACCAAGGCGTCACAGGCTTCCAGCACCGCCTTCATCACCGGGTGCTCCAGGTCGTCGGAGGTGTCCACCACGATGACGGTGTGGGTGCGGCGCAGTCGGGACAGCACTCCGGTGAACATCGACGGGACGAGCGGCCGCGGTTGGTCCGAAGCGCGGTTGCCGGCCAGGACGTCGAGTCCGATGCTGTTCTGCCCTAGGTGTTCTCGGATGTCGGCATAACCCTGAACATCGGTGTCGTTCAGCACGGCCGAGTAGTCACCCGGCGGAGACTCGTCGATCCGACCGGCCAGCGTGCCGAAGCCGGGTGCCGCATCGATGGCAACGACATTATCGGGCCGGCATTCCCGGAATACCCCACCGATGCACGCGGTCATCGTCGTCTTGCCGACGCCACCCTTACCAGAGATCACGCCGATCACGTATTGCTTCCGGATGTGGCGGCGGATTCGCTCCTGCAATTCTCGGTAATGGCGTTCAGCGGGCGATTCACCCAGGTTGATCGCGCGGAAGGAGATGCCGTACAGCAGTTTCCGCCAGCCCGACCCGGGCGGAATCTTGCGCGGCGCCACCATGTCGGAAATGCGTAAGGTGCCCGAAACCGATTGCGTCACGGTGCGATTGCTAACACTCGAGTAATCATTCTCGACTACACAACTTTCCGGTATGAATGCCAGTCCTGGTCGGCCGGCAGACGCCGGACCATGCGGCGGATCGCCGCATTGATGTTGCTCTGCGTGCCGGGCGCGATGATCGTCCATGTCTTGCCGGCAGATTGGATGTCGTCGACGATCAGCCGACCCGCCGGTGTGTCGATGATCGTCACAGGGCTGGCCTCGACGTGCGTGCGAGCGGATCGCCCGGTGGCCACCCCGGATTGGATTGCCACAATTGAGGCTTGAGCGGACTGGTCGGGGTCGGCGGCCAGTTCCAGCACTTGCAACTGATCGGGCTGTAGCCGTTGGGCGACCAACAGGTCGTGCAACGCTTGCCGGTCCGGCGTGGTGCGCAGCATGTCGGTGTCAAGCGTGACCGGCCGCAACGGGGCTGGTGTGTGCTGGCCGCACAATCTTTCTATCTCCGCGTACAGCATCGAACCGGCCGGTGCTTCGGCGCTGGCGGTGCCGATGCCGCTGATGCGCACCAGATCGGCGGAGCGCTCGACAGCCACCCACCACTGCGCGAATCTGGCGAGCAGCACCCGGGCGGCCTGGTCATCACCCGGGGTGCGGACGTGGACGAACAACGCGATATCGCGGCGAGAGAGTACGGTCAGCCACTCGACCACGGCGTTGTCCACGGCGCCGGACTCGTCGATGACTCCAGCGTCCCGCAGTTCGGTCGTGACCGGATGGGACAGGGCCAGCTGCCTGGGCTCCACACTGGGCAGGTGCGGCCGCAGGCCCAACTCAGGCGCAACCGTTTCGATGCCTGTGAGTACTTGCAGGGCCCATAGCCCGTCGAGAGTGGTGGTTAGCACGATGTCCTTCTGCGCGCGTCAAGGGCGCACGCACCGCATGCGCCCTCTCGGCCCGCTCGCAATTGCTAGGTGAATAAAGCGCCCATCTGCGCATCGGTCGCCTGGGCCATCTCGTCGACGTTGTGCACGGTGTGACCGTGCCGGCTGACGGTCTGGATCATGTCTTCCAGGCCTCGCAGCATCTGCTGCTGCGCGTCGAAAAAAGCGGTGGCGCCGTGCCCCTGAAAGAAGTCGCCGAGGCCCTGGGTGAGGTGGAGGACGTCGGCGTGAATCTCCATCAGCTGCGCGGCCTGCGCGCCGACTTCGCCGGCGAAGCCGATGACGGCGCCGTGGTTGTAGACGATGTGATCTGTCATGCGGTGGATTCCTTAGGTGGTCAGGTGGTCGATTTCAGAAGAGTCGATGTGCGAATCAGACCGCCTGCGTCCCCCCGCCGCCGAAGACACCGTTGAGGTTGTGCGCTGCGTCCGCTTCGTGGTTCTCCATCAGAATCGCCGCCCGACCCAGACCGTTGGCCAGCCGGTGCCCGCCCGCCATGATCTGCTGGAGATCGTGGTGGATCTGGCCCGCCGTGCTCAGCGAAGTCGAGCCGGCGTCGCCCGCCCATCCGGTGGCGCCGATGATGTTTTCGTGACCGCTCAAATACTGGTTGGCGATCACGGCAGCCTCTTGCAGCCGGGTCTCAATCCGCTGTTGCGTACTGCGTAGCAGTTCCGGAGTAACAACTGTCGTATTTGCCATATTTACGTCTCCCTCAATTCATTGCACTGCCCGAGCCAGGGTCTGGGTAAAGCTAAACCAGGTGCACCGGCCTGTCACTTCAGGTGCCGCAGAGACTGCTTCGGCGGGGGAACAGGCTGTTTAGTGCACACGAGAACCCCCGCCCTGTCAAACGGGGGATAGATAACTGCCAGTCCTGCAAACGATTCGGTGTTATCCAGTGAACGAATGTTTTTCTTAGCTGTGCGAAATTTAATTGAATTCAAAGAGCGGTGGCGCCGTCGGCGGCTCCGTCGCCATCGCTGTCGGTCAGCCGGACATTCCAACGACCGTCGCCGTCGGTATCGACATATCCGCTGAGCCCGTCGGGACCGTTGCAGAGCACCCGATCGGCAAGCCCGTCGCCGTTCGCATCGATCAACCGGTCGTCAGGGTGGCCACTGCCGTCGAAGTCCACCAGCGGCCCGCCCGTGTGCTCGACACCGTCCAGGCCGAACCATCGAACCTGCCCGCCCCGGTCGACGGCAACCGCCCAAGTGCCCGATCCATCGTCAACGAAGAAGCTTTCCGGCGAGCCGTCGTTGTCGACGTCCAAGACGGCGTGATCGGCCAAGCCGTCTCCGTCCAGGTCGGCGAGCGCATCGTCGCGCATGCCGTCGCCGTCCAGGTCCAGGCCGATCGCGTCGAGGTTGCCGTCCCCGTCCAAGTCCAGATCGAGCGGACGGGTCCAGAGCGAGGCCATGCCGTCGTCTCCCGCCAGGCAGTAGTCCATGCCTGATTCGATGTGCTGGCAGGTCGCCAAGTTCCCGCTGTATGTCTGAACTGCGTGTCGAAATCGACGGCACGGCCCCGCGCCTCCTGCCACGAGGCTAGCCGTCTCCCCGCGCCTTCCACCACGCCAGCAACTCGGCGGTCGCCTCGTCGGTGGACAGCGGGCCCCGGTCCAGGCGGAGCTCCTTGAGAAACCGCCACGCCTCCCCCACCTGCGGGCCGGCCGGGATATCAAGCAGCCGCATGATCTCGTTGCCGTCCAGGTCCGGGCGCACCCGGTCCAGGTCCTCCTGGGCGGCCAGCTCGGCGATGCGTTGCTCGAGCCGGTCGTAGCTGGCTTGCAGCCGCGCGGCCCGGCGCTTGTTGCGGGTCGTGCAGTCCGCGCGCACCAGCTTGTGTAGCTGCGGCAGCAGCGGACCGGCGTCGGCGACGTAACGGCGCACCGCCGAATCGGTCCACTTGCCCTCGCCGTAACCGTGGAACCTCAGGTGCAGGTACACCAGCTGCGACACGTCGTCGATCATCTGCTTGGAGTACTTCAACGCCCGCATCCGCTTGCGCACCATCTTGGCGCCGACCACCTCGTGGTGGTGGAAGCTCACTCCGCCATTGGGTTCGTGCCGGCGGGTGGCGGGCTTACCGATGTCGTGTAGCAGTGCCGCCCAACGCAATACGAGGTCGGGGCCGTCGTCCTCCAGATCAATCGCCTGGCGCAGCACGGTCAGCGAATGCTGGTAGACGTCCTTGTGCTGGTGGTGTTCATCGATGGCCATCTGCATGCCACCGATCTCGGGCAGCACCACATCACCCATCCCGGTCTGCACCAGCAGGTCGACACCCGCCACCGGATCCTTGCCCAACAGCAGCTTGTCCAGCTCCGCGGCCACCCGCTCGGCGCTGATCCGCGCCAGCTGCGGGGCCATCTCCTCGATCGCGGTGCGCACCCGCGGCGCCACGGTGAAGCCGAGTTGGGAGACGAACCGCGCGGCGCGCAGCATCCGCAGCGGGTCGTCGCCGAAGGACACCTCCGGGGACGTCGGGGTGTCCAGCGTCCGGGCGCGCAATGCCGCCAGGCCGCCGAGCGGGTCGAGGAACTCGCCGAGCCCGTCGGCGATGATGCGCACCGCCATCGCATTGACGGTGAAGTCGCGCCGCACCAGGTCGTCCTCGAGGCGGTCGCCGAACCGCACCTCGGGGTTGCGCGACACCTGGTCGTAGGTGTCGGCGCGGAACGTGGTGATCTCGAGGCGGTGCTGGTCCTTGCCCACCCCCACGGTGCCGAACTCGATGCCGGTGTCCCACAACGCATCGGCCAACGGCCGCACGATCTTTTGCACCTGCTCGGGCCGGGCGTCGGTGGTGAAATCCAGATCCGGGCTGAGCCGGCCCAGCACCGCGTCCCGCACCGAACCGCCGACCAGGTAGAGCTCGTGTCCGGCACCCGCGAACGCCGCCCCCAGCTCACCCAGCAGGGCGGCGTGCTGGTGCAACGCGACCGCGGCCGCGGTCAGCAGTTCGGCATCTTGGGCGAGTTCAGCCACGTTCGGTCAGCGTAGTCGGGCCGACCGGGTGACTCAGCGCACGCCGGGTTCACCCGCCATCGCAGCGACCGACAATGTCGCTATAAGCCGGGCAACGCGAGTGCCTCCCCGTGGAGAGGCTGATGTGGCAGATGCGACCGCGGCGACAGAAGTGATCAAAGGTATCCGTCGACGGCGAGTGCATCCGGAAGACCGGCCCGTGCCAGCTAATATCGCTTGGGTGTCGGACGGCGAACAGGCCAAACCACGCCGACGTCGCGGACGGCGTCGCGGTCGTGGTGGCGGTGCGCGCTCGCCCGAACGCTCGGCCGATAAGAATACGAACGGCCAACCGGCCGCCGACACCGCACCCACCCCCGCCACCGCCGCCCAGAGTCGCGCTCGGCAACGCCGCGGCACCGAGCGCATGCGTACCGTGCACGAGACCTCGGCCGGCGGCCTGGTGATCGACGGCATCGACGGCCCGCGCGAGTCACAGGTGGCCGCTCTGATCGGTCGCATCGACCGTCGTGGCAGGATGCTCTGGTCGCTGCCCAAGGGCCACATCGAAATGGGCGAAACCGCCGAGCAGACCGCCATTCGCGAAGTCGCCGAAGAGACCGGGATCCGGGGCAGCGTGCTGGCCGCGCTGGGACGCATCGACTACTGGTTCGTCACCGATGGCCGACGGGTGCACAAGACCGTGCACCACTATTTGATGCGGTTCTTGGGTGGGGAGTTGTGCGACGAGGACCTCGAGGTCGCCGAGGTGGCGTGGGTGCCGATCCGGGAGTTGCCGTCCCGGCTGGCCTACGCCGACGAACGCCGCCTGGCCGAAGTCGCCGACGAGCTGATCGACAAATTGCAAAACGACGGCGAAGCGGCGCTGCCCCCGCTGCCGCCGAGTTCCCCGCGGCGCCGACCGCAGACCCATTCCCGCACCCGTCACGCCAACGATCCCGAGCCGGGCAAGAAGAACGGTCACAGGCGAGGGCCGTGATCGCTTCCTGGAGAAGATTGGTGCGGTTCGCGGCAGTGATCGGCATCGTCGCCGGCTTCGCCGTGTTGCTCACCGCGCCCGCTACCACGCCGCGCGCCGGCGCCGGCGAGCCGACCGCCACCCCCTTCGTCCAGGTCCGGATAGACCAGGTGACCCCCGACGTCGTCACCACGACCAGCGATCCCGTCGTCACCGTCAGCGGCATGGTCATCAACATCGGCGACCGCCCGGTGCGCGACGTCATGGTCCGGCTCGAGCACGCATCGGCGATCACCGCTTCGGCCAGCCTGCGCACCTCGCTCGACGGCAGCACCGACCAGTACGAACCCGCCGCCGACTTCCTCACGGTGGCCCCCGAATTACAACGCGGACAACAGGCCGGGTTCATCCTGTCCGCGCCACTGCGCTCGCTGACCAAGCCCTCGCTGGCCATCGCTCAGCCCGGCATCTACCCGCTGCTGGTCAACGTCAACGGCACCCCCGACTACGGCGCACCCGCCCGCCTCGACAACGCGCGCTTCCTGCTTCCCGTGGTGGGCGTGCCGCCGGACAAGGGCGGCAACATCGAGTCTGCGGTGGCTCCGGAAACCAACAAGCCGGTGTGGATCACCATGCTGTGGCCGCTGGCCGACCGCCCCCGACTGGCCCCCGGCGTGCCCGGCGGCACCATCCCGGTCCGCCTCGTCGACGACGAACTAGCCAACTCGCTGGCCAATGGCGGCCGGCTGGACACGTTGCTGTCCGCCGCCGAGTTGGCCACCAGCCGCGACGTCGACCCCGACGGAGCTGTCGGCCGCGCGCTCTGCCTGGCGGTCGATCCGGACCTCATTGTCACGGTCAACGCGATGACCGCCGGGTATGTCGTGTCGAACTCACCCGAGGCCGCCGCCCAGTTGCCGGGCACCCCCACCCATCCGGGCACCGGTCAGGCCGCCGCGACCCTGTGGCTGAACCGGTTGCGCGCACTGGCCCACCGCACGTGCGTGGCGCCGCTGCCCTACGCCCAGGCCGACCTGGACGCCCTGCAGCGGGTCAACGATCCCGGCTTGAGCTCCACCGCGACCGTCAGCACCAGCGACATCGTCGACCGAATCCTGGACGTCGCGTCCGTGCGCGGCACCGCCCTACTGCCCGACGGTCCGCTGACCGATCGGGCCGTCACCCTGCTCAACGCCAACGACAGCACGGTCGCCGTCGCCGCCGCCGACTTCACCGCCCAAGACGGGACCCACGACAGCGCCAACATCGCGCCACGCCGCCTGTCCCCGCGGGTGGTCGCGGCGCCCTTCGACCCGGCCGTCGGCGCCGCCCTGGCCGGCGCGGGGACCAACCCGACCGTGCCGACGTATCTGGACCCCTCGCTGTCGATCCGGCTCACCCACGACTCGGGCACCGCGCGCCGCCAGGACGCCCTGGGCGCCATGCTGTGGCGCAGCCTCACCCCGGAGGCCGCGCCGCGTACCCAGATTCTGGTGCCGCCCGCGTCGTGGACCCTGCAGGGCGACGACGCGCAGTCCATCCTGACCACGCTGGCCACCAGCATCCGCTCCGGTCTGGCGGTGCCCCGACCGCTGCCCGCGCTGGTCGCCGACGCCGCGGCACGCACGGAACCCCCGGAACCGCCCGGTGCCTACCCATCGGCCCGGGGCCGGTTCGGCGACGACATCACCAACCAGGTCTCCGGACAGGTGGGCCGGCTGTGGAAGCTGACCTCGGCGCTGATGACCGACGAGCGCACCGGCCTGACCGGACCGCAGTACACGGCGCCGCTGCGCGAGGACATGCTGCGGGCGCTCAGCCAGTCGGTACCGCCGGACACCCGCAACGGCCTGGCGCAGCAGCGGCTGACGGTGGTCGGCACCACCATCGACGACTTCTTCGGCTCGGTCACGATCGTCAACCCGGGCGGCTCCTACACGCTGGCCACCGAGCACAGCCCGCTTCCGCTCGCTCTGCACAACGGTCTGGCCGTTCCGATCCGCGTCAGGCTGCAAGTGAACGCGCCGCCCGGCATGACGGTCACCGACATGGGCGAGATCGAGCTGCCGCCCGGCTACCTGCCGCTGCGGGTGCCGATCGAGGTCAACTTCACCCAGCGGGTCGCCATCGACGTCCGGCTGCGAACCCCCGACGGAACGACGCTCGGTGAACCGGTCCGGCTCTCGGTGCACTCCAACGCCTACGGGAAGGTCCTGTTCGCCATCACGCTCACCGCCGCGGCGGTCCTGGTCATGCTGGCGGGCCGTCGACTCTGGCACCGATTCCGCGGCCAGCCTGACCGCGCCGACCTGGATCGCCCCGACCCGCCGCCCGGCAACCGCCTCCGGCCCGTCGAGCAGCGCCAGGTGATCGATCATCGGGTTCACGAAGAGCATCGCGTATGACCGCCGCACCCCGGCGGGTGCAACCACCGCCGCAGGGTCGGCCGCAGAACCTGCCGAGCAGGCAGCCCGCACCCGCGCAGCGGCCCCGCCAAGAGGAACTGTCTGACGCCGCCCTGGTCTCGCGGTCGTGGGGCATGGCGTTCGCCACCCTGATCAGCCGGCTCACCGGGTTCGCCCGGATCGTGCTGCTGGCCGCCATTCTGGGCGCGGCGCTGTCCAGCTCGTTTTCGGTGGCCAACCAGCTGCCGAACCTGGTGGCGGCCCTGGTGCTGGAAGCCACGTTCACCGCAATCTTCGTCCCGGTGCTCGCCCGCGCCGAGCAGGACGACCCGGACGGCGGCGCCGCGTTTGTGCGCCGACTGGTCACGCTGGCCACCACCCTGCTGATCATCGCCACCGCGTTGTCGGTGCTGGCCGCACCGCTGCTGGTGCGGTTGATGCTGGGCCGCGACCCAGAAGTCAATGAACCGCTCACCACGGCGTTCGCCTACCTGCTGCTGCCGCAGGTGCTGGTCTACGGGCTGTCCTCGGTGTTCATGGCGATCCTGAACACCCGCAACGTGTTCGGGCCGCCCGCCTGGGCGCCCGTCGTCAACAACATCGTCGCGATCGCCACCCTGGGCGTGTATCTGGCGGTCCCCGGCGAACTCTCGGTGGACCCCGTCGAGATGGGCAACCCCAAACTGCTGGTGCTGGGCATCGGCACCACGCTGGGAGTGTTCGCGCAGACCGCGGTGCTGCTGCTGGCGATCCAGCGCCAGCACATCAGCCTGCGCCCACTGTGGGGACTCGACGACCGGCTCAAGCGCTTCGGCACGATGGCCGCCGCGATGGTGCTCTACGTGCTGATCAGCCAGCTCGGTCTGGTGGTCGGCAACCAGATCGCCAGCACCGCGGCCGCGTCCGGGCCGGCGATCTACAACTACACCTGGCTGGTGCTGATGCTGCCGTTCGGCATGATCGGCGTGACCGTCCTGACGGTGGTGATGCCGCGGCTGAGCCGCAACGCCGCCGCCGACGACATTCCGGCGGTCCTCGCCGACCTGTCGCTGGCGACCCGGCTCACGATGATCACCCTGATACCGGCGGTGGCGTTCATGACCGTCGGCGGACCCGCGATCGGCAGCGCGCTGTTCGCTTACGGCAAGTTCGGCCAGGTCGACGCCGGATACCTCGGCGCGGCGATCGCACTGTCGGCCTTCACGCTGATTCCCTACGCGCTGGTGCTGCTGCAACTGCGGGTGTTCTACGCCCGCGAGCAGCCGTGGACGCCGATCGTGATCATCATCGTGATCACCCTGGTGAAGATCGCCGGCTCGCTGGTCGCACCGCACGTCACGAACAACAAACAACTGGTGGCCGGCTATCTCGGGACGGCCAACGGCCTCGGCTTCCTGGCCGGCGCGATCGTCGGGCACATCCTGCTGCGGCGCAGCCTGCGGCCAAAGGGGGGCGGGCTGATCGGCCTCGGCGAAATCCGCACCATCCTGGTGACGATCTCGGCGTCGCTGCTCGCCGGCCTGGTCGCCCACGTCGCCGACCGGTTGCTCGGACTGGACCGCTGGACCACCCACGGCGGCATGGGTTCACTGCTGCGGCTGCTCGCGCTGGCGATCGTCATGGTGCCGATCCTGATTGCCGTGCTGCTCGCCGCGCGGGTGCCCGACGCACAAGCCGCGCTCGCCGCTGTCCAGCGCCGGCTGGGAGCGACCAACGCAAACGAGCGCGTCCAACGGGGCCCAGCCGCAACCACTGTCTCGTCCGGCCGCCATTCGGTCACGTACCCTGAGCAAAGAAATCCGTCCCTGCCGGGGGAATCAGTCAGCCAGGAACCGATCCGGCGCAAACCTCCGGTAACCAGGGCCGGGATAGCGAAAGGACTGGGGGTGACCGACCGCTCATCGGATAGTGCCTTGCCCCGCGCCTTTCCCGACTCGCCGAAGGGCGAGGAACCGCCGCGGCCACGCGCTGACGACTTCCAGCCCGACATCCCGGCCGAGCGGGGACCCGGACGCATCCGCGACCAGCGCAACGGCGGCGCACCCGACCCGCGCGGGCCGCTACCGTTCGACGCGCCCCGCGAACGCGCACCGGAACCGCCGCCCGACGACCACAACCTGGTGCCCGGTGCCCGCATCGCCAACGGCCGCTACCGGCTGCTGATCTCGCACGGTGGCACGCCGCCGCTGCACTTCTGGCAAGCGATGGACACCGCGTTGGACCGGCAGGTGGCGCTCGTCTTCGTGGACCCCGAGGGTTCGCTGCCCGACGACGTCCTGCAGGAAATCCTGTCTCGCACCCTGCGCCTGAGCCGGATCGACAAACCGGGCATCGCCCGGGTGCTGGATGTGGTGCACACCGGATCCGGGGGCTTGGTGGTCGCCGAGTGGATCCGTGGTGGCTCGCTACAGGAAGTCGCCGACACCTCGCCGTCGCCGGTGGGAGCCGTCCGGGCCATGCAGTCGCTGGCCGCGGCCGCCGACGCCGCGCACCGCGCCGGGGTGGCGTTGTCGATCGACCATCCCAGCCGGGTGCGGGTAAGCATCGACGGCGACGTGGTGCTGGCCTACCCGGCGACCATGCCGGACGCCAACCCCGAGGACGACATCCGCGGGATCGGCGCCTCGCTGTATGCCCTGTTGGTCAACCGGTGGCCGTTGCCCGAGTCGGGGGTGCGCAGCGGGTTGGCCCCCGCCGAGCGCGATGCACACGGCCAGCCGGTCGAACCCACCGCCGTCGACCGCGACATACCCTTCCAGATCTCCGCGGTTGCGGTCCGCTCCGTTCAGGAGGACGGCGGAATACGCAGTGCCTCAACGCTTTTGAACCTGTTGCAACAGGCCACCGCGGTCGCCGACCGCACCGAGGTGCTGGGGCCGATCGCCGAACCGCCCGCTCCCGCGGCTCCGCGGCGGGCCGCCGCCCGCGACGACGAGGTGTACTCCCGCCGGCGTCGCAACATTCTGATCGGCGTCGGCGCTGGGGCCGCGGTGCTCCTGGTCGCGCTGCTCGTGTTGGCCTCGGTGGTCAGCAAGATCTTCGGCGACGTCGGCAGCGGCATCAAGGGGGAGCAGCTCGGTCTGAACAACCCGACCTCGTCCGCTGCCTCGGAGTCGCCGGGCAGCCCCGCCCCGTCGGGCAGCACCGTCAAACCCACCAAGGCCACCGTCTTCTCCCCCGGAGGCGACGCGGACAATCCCGGTGAGGCGAGCAACGCCATCGACGGCAATCCCGGCTCCGTGTGGCATACCGACACCTACTCCGACTCCGTCCCGTTCCCCGGCTTCAAGAGCGGGGTCGGCTTGTTGCTGCAGTTGCCCAGCCCGACCACGGTGGGCACGGTCACGCTCAACATCTCCAGCACCGGGACCAAGGTCGAGATCCGCTCGTCCAGCACGGCGAACCCGTCGAAGCTGGAAGACACCACGGTGCTGACCCCGGCCACCGCGCTCAAGCCCGGCCCCAACACCATTCAGGTCAACGCGTCGTCGCCGACGTCGAACCTGCTGGTGTGGATCTCCACCCTGGGCACCACCGACGGCAAGAGCGAAGCCGACATCTCCGAGATCACGGTCCAGGCCGCCTCCTAGCCGCCGCCCGGGTGAAGTGCCGGGCTGGCACCGATTGGTTACTGTCCGCCGGTGAGGTTCTGGGGAACCACCAGCGCGCGCCAAGACAGCGACGCCGACCTACTGGCCGCCCATGTGGCAGGCGACCCGCACGCATTCGCCGAGCTGTTCCGGCGTCATCATCACCAGCTGTACCGGCTCACCAGGCTCGTCAGCATGTCCGGCGAGGACGCCGACGACGCGCTGCAGGAGGCGATGCTGTCGGCGCACCGCAACGCCGGCTCCTTCCGGTACGACGCTGCGGTCGGTACCTGGCTGCACCGCATCGCGCTCAACGCCTGCCTGGATCGGCTGCGCCGTGCCAAAGCCCGGCCGACGGTGCCACTGCAGGACATCTATCCGGTCGCCGACCGCACCGCGGAGGTGGAGACGGCGATCGCGGTGCACCGGGCGCTGCTGCGACTTCCCGTCGAGCAGCGAGCTGCGGTGGTCGCCGTCGACATGCACGGCTACTCGATCGCCGAGACCGCCGCACTGCTGGGCGTGCCGGAGGGAACGGTCAAGAGCCGCTGCGCGCGGGCCCGGGTCCGGCTCGCCCGGTTGCTGGGCTACCTGGATGCCGCCGCCACCGGAGTCACGAACATGGCGGACACTGGGGCCGATGCATTCCGCCGAGTCCGACGACAACGATCCGCCTCTGACGGTCGAGCTCCTAGCCGACCTGCAAACGGGTCTGCTTGACGACGACACCGCTGCTCGGGTGCGCAGACAGATCCGCACGGACCCGCAGGCCGCCGAGCAGCTACAGGCCCTGCAGCGGGTGCGCACCGATCTGGCCGCCGCCGGCGCAACGTCGTCCGAACAGCCCCGCGCCGCGCACGCCGCCCGCCCCCCGGTACGCCCGGCCCGCCTGATCGCCGGCATCGCCGGGGTGTGCGCGGTGGTGGCCGCGGTGGCCGTCGGAACCACCGCCCTGCTCCACGAGCCGCCGCCGACGGCCAGCACCCCGGCCACCGCCAACCACATCACCGTCTCGACCCCGGTGCCGGTGATACCGCTGTCGGATCAGGAGATCCGCGGACTACTGCACCGCGCGCCCGATTTCGGCGCGCTCACCAACGGGGCCCAGCGGGCGTCCTGCCTGGCTGGACTGGGTTATCCAGCGTCCGCGCAGGTGCTCGGCGCGCAACCGGTCGACGTCAATGCCCGCCCGGGGGTGGTGCTGGTGATGCCCGGAGACACACCCGACACGGTGATCGCGTACGCGGTGGCGCTGAACTGCAGCGCCGCCGACACCGGGATGCTGGCGAGCACCGCGATTCCCCGCTGAGGCACGGCTGAGTGTGGTGCGTCGCTGTCGGGAACAGCAGTGCCTACGCTGGCGTTCGTAGGATTGCAGATCAGGTTCAGTTTCCGGAAGGTTCCGAAAGGCCCGCATGACCGCTTTCTCCGCCCCAGACACCATCCACGATGTGATCATCATCGGATCCGGCCCGGCCGGATACACCGCCGCGCTCTACACCGCCCGCGCTCAGCTCAAGCCGCTGGTCTTCGAGGGCACCGCGTTCGGCGGCGCGCTGATGACCACGACGGAGGTGGAGAACTACCCGGGCTTCCGGGACGGGATCACCGGCCCGGAGTTGATGGACCAGATGCGCGAGCAGGCGCTGCGGTTCGGCGCCGACCTGCGCATGGAAGACGTCGAGTCGGTGTCGCTGGAGGGTCCGGTCAAGACCGTGGTGACCGCCGAAGGCGAGACTTTCCGCGCCCGCGCCGTCATCCTGGCGATGGGCGCCGCCGCCCGCTACCTCAACGTGCCCGGGGAGCAGGAACTGCTGGGCCGTGGGGTGAGCTCATGCGCCACCTGTGACGGCTTCTTCTTCCGCGATCAGGACATCGCGGTGATCGGCGGCGGGGACTCCGCGATGGAGGAAGCGACCTTCCTGACCCGCTTCGCTCGCAGTGTCACGCTGGTGCACCGCCGGGAGGAGTTCCGCGCCTCCAAGATCATGCTCCAGCGTGCGCAGGACAACGAGAAGATCCGGATCCTGACGAACAAGTCCGTGCTGGGAGTCGACGGCGACACCACCGTCACCGGCCTGCGCCTACGCGACAACGTCACCGGTGAAGAGACCACCCTGCCGGTGACCGGAGTGTTCGTCGCGATCGGTCACGAGCCGCGCTCGGCCCTGGTCCGCGACGCCGTCGACCTGGATCCGGACGGGTACGTACTGGTGCAGGGGCGCACCACCAGCACCTCCCTGGACGGGGTGTTCGCCGCCGGCGACCTGGTGGACCGCACCTACCGACAGGCCGTCACCGCGGCGGGCAGTGGCTGTGCCGCCGCCATCGACGCCGAACGGTGGCTCGCCGAACACGAGGCGGCCGGAGAGACCGGCAGCACCGACAATTTGATAGGAGCGCAGCGATGAGCGAATCGGACAAGTCCGCCACGATCGAGGTGTCCGACGCCTCCTTCGGCAGCGACGTGTTGTCCAGCAATAAGCCTGTGCTGGTTGACTTTTGGGCAACCTGGTGTGGACCGTGCAAGATGGTGGCCCCGGTGCTCGAGGAGATCGCCGCCGAACGCTCCGCCGACCTCACCGTCGCCAAACTGGATGTCGACGCCAACCCCGAGACGGCGCGCGACTTCCAGGTGGTGTCGATACCCACGCTGATCCTGTTCAAGGACGGTCAGCCGGTGAAACGCATCGTCGGTGCCAAAGGCAAGGCGGCCTTGCTGCGCGAACTCTCCGACGCGGTGCCCAACCTCGCCTGATTCGCTCCATCGCGCCCGCGCCGCGAGGCCATCTCGTTGCCGAAACGAGTCCCCGATTGGCCTGGGGTTTTCCGGATATTGACGAGGATCTGCGACAATACCGGTTAACTGCGCTGCATTTGCATGCGATGTCAATAGTCCCGGAGGGCCCTTGGTATGCCGAGTCCGCGCCGCGAAGACGGCGACGCGCTGCGCTGTGGCGACCGCGGTGCGGCTGTCACCGAGATCCGAGCGGCGCTGGCCGCGCTGGGAATGCTGGACAACCCCGACGAGGACCTGACCACCGGTCGGCACGTCGCGCTCGAAGTGTTCGATGAGGAACTCGACTACGCGGTGCGGGCCTTTCAGCAGCACCGCGGTCTGCTGGTGGACGGCATCGTCGGCGAGGCCACCTACCGTGCGCTGAAGGAGGCCTCCTACCGGCTCGGTGCCCGCACGTTGTATCACCAGTTCGGCGCCCCGCTCTACGGCGACGATGTCGCGACTTTGCAAGCACGCCTGCAGGATCTGGGCTTCTACACCGGTTTGGTCGACGGTCATTTCGGGCTGCAGACCCACAACGCGTTGATGTCCTACCAGCGCGAGTACGGGCTGTCGGCGGACGGTATCTGCGGGCCGGAAACGTTGCGGTCCTTGTACTTTCTCAGTTCGCGGGTCAGCGGCGGTTCACCGCACGCGATCCGCGAGGAAGAGCTGGTGCGCAGCTCCGGGCCGAAGCTGTCGGGCAAGCGGATCATCATCGATCCGGGCCGCGGCGGCAGCGACCACGGCCTGATCACCCAAGGCCCGGCCGGCCCGATCAGCGAGTCAGATATCTTGTGGGACTTGGCCAGTCGGCTCGAAGGCCGGATGACCGCGATCGGGATGGAGACCTTCCTCTCCCGGCCCACCAATCGCAGCCCCTCGGACGCCGAGCGCGCAGCCACCGCGAATTCCGTTGGCGCGGACTTGATGATCAGCCTGCGCTGCGAAACCCAGACCAGCCCTTCGGCCAACGGCGTGGCGTCATTCCACTTCGGCAACTCGCATGGCTCGGTGTCCACCATCGGACGCAACCTGGCCGACTTCATCCAGCGAGAAGTGGTGGCACGTACCGGATTACGTGACTGCCGCGTGCACGGCCGGACGTGGGATCTGTTGCGGCTCACCAGGATGCCGACCGTACAGGTCGACGTCGGCTACATCACCAATCCGCGCGACCGCGAGATGTTGGTGTCGCCGCAGACCCGCGATGCCATCGCCGAGGGCGTTCTCGCCGCAGTGAAGCGGCTCTACCTACTGGGCAAGAACGACCGGCCCACCGGCACTTTCACTTTCGCGGAATTGCTGGCCCATGAGCTCTCCGTGGAGCGGGCCAGCAGAATCAGCGGCACCTAGTCGCCGTTGGGCTGCACGGCATTACCGGTCGGCACTCCCCCAGCGCACGCCGCTCCCACCGGCTGTTGCAACTGAGCATTTTCCAGCAGGCGCTCCAACGCGGCCTCGACTTCGGCCTTCCAGCCCAGACCCTTGTCCAACTCGAGGCGCAGCCGCGGGAAGTAGGGGTGCGGTGCCACCACCACGAAACCCACGTCCAACAAGAAGTCGGCATCAATGATGCAGTGCTCGACCGAACAGTCCCCCAGCGCTTCGACCACCGGCTGGACATCGGCGTCCAGTGGCGGCTGTAACTCGGTGGCGGCCTGGGTCCGGCCGAAAGCTTCCAACGCTCGCACCCCGCGTCGCACCAGCTCGTCGATGACTCGGGCGATCAGGTTGTGCGGCAGGTCATCGTCGGCCAGCCCGCGCTCGATGCCCATCGACGTCAGCAGCACCGCGTCAGCGGAGACCGGCCCGGTGGGAAATCGGTGCGCCCTTGGCACCGCACGCGGCGGGGCGTAAAGGACATAGCCCAGGCAGGGTGGTTCGGCCTGGCTGCGCTCGTCCGGAATCGCGGTCGCGAACTGTCCGCAGGAGCCCCACTCCAGCATGACCATCGACAGCCATGCTTCCTTCTCGAACTCTGGGTCGGCGAGGTGGTCGTCCTTACCCAGTGTCGCGGGGTCGACCTCCCAGAAAACGCATCGGCGCGCATGCTTGGGGAGCTGCTCGAAGGCTTCGAGCCGCAGCGCTGTAATCCGAGCTGACACTAGTCTCCTGGCCTCCGTGCGGTACTCACGCGCATGGGATCCGCCCGGCTCTTCCGAGGCTGATACGCACCGGCAACCCTTCCAGGATAGGAGAGTCGGTCGCTTTTGGGCCAGTGTTCACCCGACCGCTGCCGACTGACTGGCCACATTGCGTCATCGCCGCCATCCGGAATTCGAATTTGGTTGCGGCACAGCATGTCTCCGTCATTTTTGGTGGTCCGGACGGGCCAGCGGCCACGTCGTCACCGGGCGGGTGTCACAGTGACGTAATTACAGGGTATGACCGGATGCGGGGCCTCAGACCTTTTTTGCGGTCATCAGGTCGATGATCCGCTGCAGATCGTCCACCGAACCGAACTCGACCACGATCTTGCCTTTGCGCTTGCCCAGCGCCACCGTCACCCGGGTATCGAAGGCGTTGGACAGCCGCTCGGCGACATCCTGCAGACCGGGCATCTGGATCGGCTTGCGCCGCGGGGGCGTCGGCGTCGCGCCGTCCCCACGATTGGCCAGGGTGACGGCCTCCTCGGTGGCCCGGACCGACAGGCCCTCGGCGACGATCCGGCTCGCGAGCTCTTCCTGGGCCTCCGGGCCCGCCTCCAGCGAGAGCAGCGCCCGGGCGTGGCCGGCGGACAACACGCCCGCGGCCACCCGTCGCTGCACCGGGATCGGCAGTTTCAGCAGCCTGATCATGTTGGTGATCAATGGACGCGAGCGGCCGATGCGCGCGGCCAGTTCGTCGTGGGTGACCCCAAACTCGTCAAGAAGTTGCTGATACGCCGCTGCTTCTTCCAACGGGTTCAGCTGCACGCGGTGGATGTTTTCCAGCAACGCGTCGCGCAACAGATTGTCGTCGTTGGTCTCGCGCACGATGGCCGGAATGGTGGCCAGGCCCGCTTCCTGCGCCGCCCGCCAGCGCCGCTCCCCCATCACGATCTGGTATCGCGCGCCACCCGGGGACGCCGGCACGGCGCGCACCACGATTGGCTGCAGCAGTCCAAACTCGCGGATCGAGTGCACCAATTCCGAGAGCGCCTCATCGTCGAACACCTGCCGCGGCTGCCGCGGGTTCGGCTCGATGTCCGAGGGTGCGATCTCCCGGTACACCGCACCCATGGCGGCGGCGTCGGGCAGCGGTCCGCCGATCACGACGTCAGCCGCGGCGGAACCCATCCGCGGTCCGAACGGAGACGCGCCGCTCTCCCCCTCGGCCGGCCCGGTCGGAATCAACGAGGCCAACCCCCGGCCGAGGCCGCCCTTCCTACGCGACGGATTCGTCATTCGTCATCCCCTCCCGGCTGGTGGTCGATCGCGCTGCGCGAGTTCACGGCTGGCATCCAGGTAGCTCATCGCCCCGCGCGAGCCGGGATCGTAATCAATGATCGTCATGCTGTAGCCCGGCGCCTCGGAAACCTTGACGCTGCGCGGGATCACGGTGCGTAACACCTTGTCCCCGAAGTACCGGCGCACCTCCTCGGCCACTTGGTCGGCGAGCTTGGTGCGGCCGTCGTACATGGTGAGGATGACGGTGGTCACGTCGAGTTGCGGGTTCAGATGCGACTTCACCATCTCGATGTTGCGCATCAGCTGGGACACCCCCTCCAGCGCGTAGTACTCGCACTGGATCGGGATCAGCACCTCGGGCGCCGCAACGAGCGCGTTGATGGTGAGCAGCCCAAGCGACGGCGGGCAGTCGATGAAGACGTAGTCGAAGTCGAAGCTGTCCAGTTCCGCCAACGCATTCCGCAGCCGGTTCTCGCGGGCCACCATGCTGACCAACTCGATCTCGGCCCCCGCCAGGTCGATCGTCGCCGGCACGCAGAACAGGCGTTCGCTGTGCGGGCTGCGGCGCATCGCCTCCTGTAGCGTCACCTCGCCGATGAGGACTTCGTACGACGACGGGGTGCCGGACTGACGGTCGGCGATGCCCAGCGCGGTGCTCGCGTTGCCCTGTGGATCGAGATCGATGACGAGCGTCTTGAGCCCCTGCACCGCAAGCGCGGCCGCGAGGTTTACGGCGGTGGTGGTCTTACCGACGCCACCTTTCTGGTTCGCGATTGTGAAGAGCCGGCGCTGGCGCGGTCGCCGCAGTGGTTCGTGTGTGGCGTGTAGTACGCGCACCGCTCGTTCGGCCGCGGCGCCGATGGGCGTATCGATCTCGATCGATGTTTCACGTGAAACATTCACGGTGGGATTCTGCGCCCCCGACGCCGTCGTTGCCACCCCATGTGATGATCTGGCCTCGGATGGGTGTTGCCGACTGGGCGACGGGGTGGCCGGCACGGAGGTCGCGGGCGTCGAGGTCGGTGCGAGAGCAGGCGTCGCAGCCCTGGCGGTGAATCTCATTCCGCTCCCCTGCCCGCCCGCTGCTTGTGCCGCGTAGCTCTTCCCCGACGGGCCACTACTCCGGTTGCGGGCTGCTCCAAATAGTTCGCGCCACATCTCACCACCCTTACATCGGTGGCACCCGAAGCCTCCATCACACGCCGGTGCTCCCGAACTTCATCCGGGGCGCGCTCCCCCTTGATTGCGATCATCTGCCCGTCGTGCTTCAGCAACGGCATACTCCACTTCGTCAGTTTGTCCAAGGCCGCCACCGCCCGGGAGACAACGGCATCGCTGCCACCCAGTCGGTCTCGAACCGCGCGCTCCTCCGCGCGGCCGCGGACCACTTCCACCGGCACGCCTAGCTTCTCCACAATCTCCGTCAGAAACTCGCTGCGGCGCAATAGCGGTTCCAAAAGCACGACCCGCAGATCGGGGCGTGCGAGGAACAATGGGATCCCGGGCAAGCCCGCCCCGCTGCCGATATCCACCACGCGGGCGCCATGCTCCAGCAGTTCGGCGAAGACCGCGGAGTTCAACAGATGCCGCTCCCAGAGGCGATCCGCCTCACGTGGACCGAGCAGTCCCCGCTCGACGCCGTCGGTAGCCAACAACTCGGCATAGCGCCGAGCGAGCTCAAAATTGGGTCCGAACATGGCCCCGGCCGAAGCTGGCGGCGCGGGCTCGGCGGCGCGGGAATCGCCATGTTTCACGTGAAACATCCCTTCGCTCTCCCGCGATGCCCGCAGAACTACAGCCCTGTAACTCCGGCGATCACGGTCGGGTCACAGTCCGGCCGCGCGGGGTCACGAGTCAGTCACGCAGGACGACTACCCGTCGCGCGGGCTCGGCGCCCTCGCTCTCGCTGTGCACTCCGGGCACCGCCGCCACAGCATCGTGCACGATCTTGCGCTCGAAGGGTGTCATCGGCGAAAGCGCCTCGCGCTCGCCCGTCTCTGCCACCCGCCGGGCCACCTTGTCGCCCAGCGCCGCCAGCTCCTCCCGGCGCCGGCGCCGCCAGCTGGCGATGTCGAGCATCAGCCGACTCCGCACACCGGTCTTCTGGTGCACGGCGAGCCGGGTGAGTTCCTGCAGCGCGTCAAGCACCTCGCCGCCACGACCCACCAGCTTGTTGAGATCGTCGCTGCCGTCGATGCTGACCACCGCCCGGTTGCCTTCGACGTCCAGGTCGATATCGCCGTCGAAGTCCAACAGGTCCAGCAGCTCTTCCAGATAGTCGCCGGCGATCTCACCCTCGGCGACCAACCGCTCCTCGAGGTCGTCGGCCGAGTCGGCCCGCTCGTCGGTCGTGAGATCCTCGTCGGTGGCGGCGTCCGAGTTCAGTTCGGTGGTGTCCGCGTCGGTCATGGTGTTCTCCCCTCTTCCACGGGTTGCTATTGGCGGCGCTGCGCCGCGTTTCTTGCCTGTCTCGTCGAGTCGGGGCGGTGCGGCCTGGTTGGCAAGCCCCGGCAAGTTCGGGTGCGCTGACTAACGTTTGCGCTTTTTCGGTCGTGCTCCCGGCCGCGGGGTACGCCCAGGGCCGCTGTTCCGGTTGCCCGGGCTCGGTTTGGGCGCCGGAGTGCCTTTCGCCGGTTTGTCGTCCGTCGCGCCGTCTTCGACGTCACTCGTTTCGGTGCCGCCCGTATCTCCTTCGGCAGCGGCTGCCGGTCCCGTCTTCGGTGTACGTTTCGGCTTGGCGCCCGGGGCGGGCGCGTTGGCCGCCCGGCGCTGCAACACTTCCTGCTTCTTGGCCTCGTCCTCTTTCTCGATCATTCCGAAGACGTAGTGCTGCTGGCCGAACGTCCAGATGTTGTTCGCAAACCAGTACAGGATGATCGCCAGCGGCAGGAAGGGTCCGCCTACCACCACCCCGAGCGGGAACACGTACAGCGCCAGCTTGTTCATCATCGCCGTCTGCGGATTGGCCGCGGCTTCCGGACTCTGCCGCGCAACCGACGCGCGGCTGTTGAAGTACGTCGCGACCCCGGCCAGAATCATCACCGGCACACCGACCGCGATCACCGCGGGACGGCTGAAATGTTCGAACGCATCCAGCCCGCCGCCCTGTGTCATCGACGCGCCGATGGGCGCGCCGAACAGGTTGGCCTTCAAGAAGTTCTGCACATCGGCCGGGGTGAATACGTAGTTGCCGATGAGCTTGTTCTGCGCCACCGACATCTGCTGCAAGCCGATGCCGCCGGTCGTCCTGTTGAACGAACGCAGCACGTGATACAGACCCAGGAACACCGGGATCTGCGCCAGCATCGGCAGGCAGCCCAGGATCGGATTGAACCCGTGCTCGCGCTGCAGAAGAAGTACGGCAAGGACCGTCAGCGCATGGCGCTCGAGATGCAGAAGCTGCAGCTCCTGCATCTGCCGGGTGGTACGGATCTGCCGCACGAACGGCTTGTACAGCAGTGCGCGCAAGCTGAAC
>NZ_LZKQ01000157.1 GCF_001668675.1 Mycobacterium asiaticum
CTGACCGCCGTTGCCGCCGGCGCCGCCGGCACCGCCCGCGCCGCCGGTACCGCCCGTGCCGCCTCTGGCGGTGGTGGTGCCATCGGCACCCAGCTGGGCGCCACCACCGCTACCGCCGTCACCGCCGCTGCCGGCGCTGCCGCCGTTGCCGAACAGCCCAGCGTTGCCGCCATTGGCGCCGTCACCGCCCCTACCTCCGGCGCCGCCGGCGATTCCGTTGTGCGCGGTGCCGGCAGTTCCAAGGCTGTTCCCACCGTTCCCGCCGCTGCCGCCGCTCCCAGCGTTGCCAAACAGCGCCCCGCCGTTACCGCCCAGCCCGCCGTTGCCGCCACGGCCCCCGACCGCGCCGTCCTGCCTGCCTTTGGTCTCGCCGCCGAGACCGCCGGCGCCGCCGTCACCGCCAGCGCCGATCAGCCGGGCGCTGCCGCCGGCCCCGCCGTCGCCGGCGGCGCCGCCCGCCGAGTTCGTGCCGGCACCGGTGTTCTTACCGCCGGCGCCGCCGTTGCCACCGTCGCCGCCGTCACCGGACAGCCACCCGCCGGTGCCACCGGACGCGCCGTTGGCACCCGCCCCACCGGAACTGTTGCTGGAGGTGCCGCCCGCGCCACCGTCCCCGCCTCGGCCACCAGTGCCGTTCAGCCCAGCGTTGCCGCCCAGGCCGGCCTGGCCTCCGTTGCCGCCGATTCCAGACGAGGTGTTATTACCGCCGGCTCCCCCCGTGCCGCCGGCGCCACCGTCACCCAGCAGCCAGCCGCCGCCACCGCCCGCGCCCGCGTTTCCGCCGTGCCCCGCAGGCCCCGTCCCATTCTGCGGGCCGCCGCCGCCGCCGGCGCCGCCCCACCCGCCATTGCCGAGCAGGTATGCGTTGCCGCCCGCACCGCCGACGCCGCCCGATCCGGCAGCGCCGGTGCCCTGCGACGTCCCGCCCACGCCGCCGGCCCCTCCGGACGCTCCGTTGCCGTAGACCCAGCCGCCGGCGCCGCCCTGGCCGCCAGCGGCGCCGTTGCCGGCGCTCGCCGGCTGGCCGGGCAACCCCCCAGCGGAGTTTGTGCCGCCGC
>NZ_LZKQ01000158.1 GCF_001668675.1 Mycobacterium asiaticum
TCTCGTAACCGCGCAGCAACTCCTTGATGGGCGGCAGGGTTTCCGGGTCCGCGACGGCGGGCGGGTCGACGCCGTGCTCGAGGCCGCGGCCACCCGACATGTACGAAACCATCGCCGAGGACAACAACATTCCGTCCTGCACGGCGTCGACGCGCCGGTTGGCGAAACGGCGTTCGTCGCGTAGCGGCACGACGTGGAACTCGATGTCCTTCGACGTGTCGCCGCCGTTGACGAAATGCACGGACAACGCGCTCGGCGGCAGGTCGTCGCGGCTCAGGGTACGGCTGGCGGCGACGAACGACTGCGCCATGAGTTGCCCGCCGAACGTCCGCATCGGGGTCTTGCTGGGATGGGAGCCGCTGAATCGATGGTCGTCAATTGTGTTCAGGCTCAGTACATCCAGCAGTTCCTGGAAATCAGACAATCAGACGTCGTCCTCGCCGATCCGGTGTACGTGGATCAGATTCGTGGAGCCGACGGTCCCTGGCGGCGCACCGGCGACGATGACCACCAGGTCACCGCGCTTGTACCGCCCCAACGCCAGCAGCGACTTGTCCACCTCGCGGATCATGCCGTCCGTCGTCTTCATGTGCGGAACGATGAACGTTTCGGTGCCCCACGTCATCGCGAGCTGGCTGCGCACCTCGGGCAGGTCGGTGAAGGCGAGCAGCGGCAGCGGGGTGTGCAAGCGAGCCAGCCGGCGCACGGTGTCGCCGGACTGGGTGAACGCGACCAGAGCCTTCGCGTCGAGCCGCTCGCCGATGTCGCGTGCGGCGTAGGAGATCACCCCCCGCTTGGTGCGGGGCACGTGGGTCAACGGCGGCGCCGCCGTGGAATTCTCCTCGACCGCGCACACGATCCGCGACATCGTCTTGACCGCCTGCAGCGGATACTTGCCCACCGAGGTTTCGCCCGACAGCATCAAAGCGTCCGCGCCGTCGAGGACGGCGTTGGCCACGTCCGAAGCCTCCGCGCGGGTGGGCCGCGAATTCTCGATCATCGAGTCGAGCATCTGCGTCGCCACGATCACCGGCTTGGCGTTCTCCCGGGCCATCTGGATGGCCCGCTTCTGCACCAGCGGGACCTCTTCCAGCGGCAGTTCGACACCTAGGTCACCGCGGGCCACCATGACGGCGTCGAACGCCAATACGATCGCTTCGAGGTTGTCGATGGCTTCGGGCTTCTCCAGCTTGGCGATCACCGGAACCCGCCGCCCCACCCGGTCCATCACCTCGTGGACGAGTTCGACGTCCGAGGGCGAGCGCACGAACGACAGCGCCACCATGTCGACACCCAGGTTCAGCGCGAACGTGAGGTCCTCGATGTCCTTCTCCGACAGGGCGGGCGCCGACACGTTCATCCCCGGCAGCGAGATCCCTTTGTTGTTGCTGACCGGTCCGCCCTCGACGACCTTGCAGACCACGTCGTCGCCGTCGACGTGGTCGACGATGAGCCCGACCTTGCCGTCGTCGACCAGTACCCGGTCGCCGGCCGAAGCGTCTTGGGCCAGTCTCTTGTACGTGGTGGACACGCGGTCGTGACTGCCTTCGCAGTCCGCGACGGTGATCCGGACGGTCTCGCCGTCCCGCCAATGCGTCGGCCCGTCGGCGAACCGCCCCAACCTGATCTTTGGCCCCTGCAGGTCGCAGAGCACCCCGACCGCGCGTCCGGTGGCGTCCGACGCGGCGCGAACCCGCTTGTAGGCGGCCTCGTGATCGCTGTAATCGCCGTGGCTGAAGTTCATTCGGGCGACGTCCATACCGGCTTCGACCAGCGCTTTGACGAGGTCGTCCTGTTGGGTGGCAGGCCCGAGAGTGCAGACGATCTTTCCGCGTCTAGTCACGACGTCAAAGCATAGTCGCGCTTTGTGTGATGGGGGCCGGGAACGGACGGCGGGCCGCGTCTATCCCTGGGTCGTCAGCCGCTCAGGACGGTAGGCACCAGTGGAAAGCCGGGCAAATTGCGGACCACCGTCCATGCGGTCATCAGGACCACGACTGTGGCGACGGTGGGTACGGGTAACCAGGACTGGCCGCGCAATCGGCGCACCAGGACCCACGCCGCCAGCAACGGGAGCGCGACGAGCAGGAATGCGTTGTCGTTGATGCTGGCCGCGAGATCGCCGTGCAGGAGATCGTGGGTCATCCTCAGACCGCCGCATGCCGGGCAGTTCCAGCCGGTGAGCCACTTGAACGGGCACTGCGGGTAGATGGTGTGCGGACTGTGCGGGTCGGCGAGCCCGATGTAGAGCAGGGCGCCGGAGAGCGCCGCGGCGGCGCCGACGACGGCAGGGCCGCGACGCCGATCCCGGGTCGTGGCTGGGGAATTCCGATCAGGTGCCATCGCGCATCGGGCGACCCAGCGGGTCGTTGACCTTGTCGGTCAGGATCAGCAACGCGTCGATGGTGCCCCAGATGACCGCACCCAGCCCGCACGTCAGCCAGCCGACGAGCAATTGCGCTACGCCCAGCCCGACGTAGCCCGCGTACATGCGCCCGATGCCCGCTATGCCGAACAGCCCCAGTAGCTGCAGCAGGCCGGCGACGGTCTTCGATTTGTCCGAATAGGGTTGGCCCGTCACGGGATGCCGACCGTACGGCGCCGAGGGGTCGTAGCCCGCTGCGTATTGCGGGTACGACGGGTATGGCGGCGGGAAGGGCGGTGGCGGATATCCCTGCCCCTCGTAGGAGGGGCCGGGCTGCGGAGCACCGGACCAGGGCTGTTCAGTCACGGATTCAGCATGCCAGATGTTCGACCAGGTTGGCTGGGGCTGCGTTGGCGTCGTTGGGCGGCAGACCGCTGGCCGTGGGCGTTACGGTCGCTGCCGTCTGCGCCGGAATGACCAGCGCCGCCGTTCTGGTTCGGCGGTTTGCTGCGGAGCCGGGGCAGGGGCGGGTTCGGGTTCGTCGGCCGCGGTATCGTCGGCGTCCGAGGTCGTTTGCTCCGGCGCCGGCTCCTCGGTACCACTCGCCGGTTGATCGGCCGCCGATTCGCTTTCGGCATCCCCGGCATCCCCGGACTCGTCGGGCTCGTCGGGCTCGTCGGCCGCTGCTTCAACTTCGGCATCGGCTTCAGCAGAGTCCTCGGGTTCTTCGACCTCGTCGGCATCTTCGGCGGCTGCGTCCTCGATCGCCTCGATCTGCTCGGACTTCGGCTCCTCCGGCAACACCTCGGCCTCGGATTCCGCGACGTCGGCAAGGCCGGCTCCGGCAACGTCGCCTTCGGGCTCTTCGAGTTCCGGCTCGTCGGCTGCCGCTTCTTCGGCCGCCGCCTCGATAGCCTCGGCCTGTTCGGGCTCGCCTTCCTCGGCTGCGTCCTCGATGGCCTCGGCCTGCTCAGACGTGGGCTCCCCGGCCGCGACCTCGGGCTCGGCAGCTTCAGCCTCTTCGATCGCCTCCTCGACAGCGTCGGCCTCGGCGGGCTCGGCCTCGACTTCGTCAGGCTCGTCCAGCACCGCCGCGGCTTCAGCCTCATCGGCTTCGGACTCTTCAGCTTCCTCGGCCGCTGCTTCGATCGCCTCGGCCTGCTCAGACTTGGGCTCTCCGGCCGCTACCTCGGGCTCGGCGGCTTCGGCCTCCTCGATCGCTTCTTCAACAGCGTCGGCGTCGGTGTCCTCCAGCACCGCCTCACCATCGGCCTCGTCGGCGTCTGATGCTTCGGCCGCATCTTCGATTGCCTCGGCCTGCTCAGACGTGGGCTCATCGGCCACCGCCTCAGCCACGGCAGCTTCGGCTTCTTCGGCCTCTTCGGCCTCCTCGGCCTCAGGTTCGGCCTCCCCGTCCTGCTCCGCCTCGTCCTGCTCCGCCTCGGCCAGCGCCGCGATCTCCACTTCCGGCTCGTCCTCGGAGGACTCAGAGACGGATCCAGCGCTGTCGGCCGAATCTCTGCCCTCGGCGGCTGCAGCCGCCGCGCTCCCCGCACCGACGGTGGCCAATTCCGGCTCCCGCTCGTCGGCGCCGGCTCGGCCCCGCAGCGACGCCGGATCCTCGCGACCCTTCGGCGCCAGCATGATGTACACAACCGCGCCGATGAACACGAACGTGGACGTGAACGTGTTGATGCGGATGCCGGCGATGTGGGTGGCGGTGTCGTCGCGCAGCAACTCCACGCCGAAACGCCCGACGCAGTACAGCGCCACATACGAGGCGAACAGTCGTCCGTGGCCAAGCACAAACCGGCGGTCGAGGTACAGCAGGGCAGCGAATACCAGAAGGTTCCACAGCAATTCGTAGAGGAAGGTCGGTTGCACGACGAGCGCGACCTGACCCGTCGACTCACCGTCCAAGGAGTGCACGTCGACAAACCCGGCCGGGTCCCGGCGGTAGAAGATCTCCAAGCCCCACGGCAGCGTCGTCTCGCGGCCGTACAGCTCTTGGTTGAAGTAATTCCCGAGCCGGCCGATGGCCTGCGCCAACACCACCCCGGGAGCGACGGCATCGACGAACGCCGGCAACGGGATATCGCGCCGCCGGCACCCGATCCAGGCGCCGACCACGCCCAGCGCGACGGCGCCCCAGATGCCCAGGCCGCCGTCCCAGATCCGAATCGCCGCACCGAAACCGGCGCCGCCGGGTCCCCAGTACGTCTGCCAATCGGTAGCCAGGTGATACAGCCGGCCGCCGATCAGACCGAACGGCACCATCCACAGCGCGATGTCATAGACCACCCCGCGCTCGCCGCCGCGGGCCGCCCAGCGTCGGTCCCCGATCAACAGCGCGATCAGGATCCCCAGAATGATGAAGAACGCGTAGGCCCGGATGGGTAACGGCCCAAGGTGCCAGACCCCGCGCGGCGGGCTGGGAATGTAGGCAAGCAACGTCGTTCTCATGCTGACGCCCTCCGGCGCACACCGGCCGCGAGTTCCTCGGTCAACGACTGCAGCGCAGGCAAACCCTCGCCGAGCGCGGACACCAACGCCGACCCGACGATGACGCCGTCGGCGTAACTGCCGATCTGGGCGGCCTGCTGTCCTGATCGCACGCCGAGGCCCACGCCGACGGGTATGTCGGACACCGCCTTCACCCTTCCCACCAACTCAGGCGCGGCACGCGACACCGCGTCGCGCGCACCGGTCACTCCCATCGTCGAGGCCGCGTAGACGAACCCGCGGGACGCCCCGACCGTGGCGACCAATCGTTCGGGCGTCGACGACGGCGCCACCAGAAAGATGCGATCCAGGCCGTGGTCCTCAGATGCCGCCAGCCATTGCTGCGCCTCGTCCGGAATCAGATCCGGCGTGATCAAACCCTGACCACCGGCCGCGGCCAGGTCCCGCGCGAAGGCATCAACCCCGTAGCGCAGCACCGGATTCCAGTAGGTCATGACCACCGCATGTCCGCCGGCCTTGCTGATGGCCTCGACTGCGGCCAGGGTGTCGCGCACCCGCACTCCCCCGCTCAACGCCTGCTCGGTGGCCCGCTGGATGGTCGGACCGTCCATGCCCGGGTCCGAGTAGGGCACGCCGACTTCGACGATGTCGCAACCGGATTCAATCAACGCCGTCATCGCCTGCACCGATGTCGGCACGTCGGGGAACCCGGTGGGCAGATAACCGATCAACGCCGCGCGGTTGTCCGCCGCGCACGCCTCGAACAACGACCCCAGTCTGCTTACTGCGCTCTGCTCCACTGTCATCACTCGTCCAGCAGGCCGAACCACTTCGCGGCGGTCTCGACGTCCTTGTCACCGCGGCCGGACAGGTTCACCACGATGATGGCGCCCTTACCCAATTCGGCGCCCAGCTTCAGCGCGCCCGCGACGGCGTGTGCGGATTCGATTGCCGGGATGATGCCTTCGGCGCGTGACAACAGACCGAACGCCTCCATGGCCTCGGTGTCGGTGATCGGCTCGTACTGCACCCGGCCGATGTCTTTGAGATAGGCGTGCTCGGGCCCCACCCCGGGATAGTCCAAACCCGCTGAGATGGAGTGCGATTCGATGGTTTGGCCGTCCTCGTCCTGCAGCAGGTAGGAGAACGACCCCTGGAACGCGCCCGGCGAGCCACCGGTGAAAGTCGCCGCGTGCCTGCCGGTTTCGACGCCGTCGCCGGCGGCTTCATAACCGACCAGCCGCACGCCGGGGTCGTCGAGAAACGCATGGAAGATGCCGATCGCGTTGGATCCGCCGCCGACACACGCCACCACCGCATCGGGCAGCCGGCCCGCCTGCTGCTGGATCTGTACGCGGGCCTCCAGCCCGATGATGCGCTGGAAGTCACGCACCATGGTGGGGAACGGGTGCGGCCCGGCGGCGGTGCCGAAGCAGTAGTAGGTGTTGTCGGCGTTGGTCACCCAGTCCCGGAACGCCTCGTTGATGGCATCCTTGAGCGTCCTGGACCCGGTCTCCACGGACACGACCTTCGCCCCGAGCAGTCGCATCCGCGCCACATTGAGGGCCTGGCGCGCCGTGTCGACCGCGCCCATGTAGATGATGCAGTCCAAACCCAGCAACGCGCAGGCGGTGGCGGTGGCGACGCCGTGCTGTCCCGCCCCGGTCTCGGCGATCACCCGGGTCTTGCCCATCCGGCGAGCCAGCAACGCCTGGCCCAGCACGTTGTTGATCTTGTGAGAACCGGTGTGGTTCAGGTCTTCTCGTTTGAGGAAGATCCGCGCTCCCCCGGCGTGGTCACCGAGCCGGGTGGTCTCGTACAACGGCGACGGGCGGCCCGCATAGTGCTTCTGCAGCTTGTCCAGGGTGTCCAGGAAATCCTGGTTGACGCGTTCCTTCTCGTAAGCGGTGGTGACCTCGTCGATCACCGCCATCAGCGCCTCGGCAACGTAGCGGCCGCCGTAGACGCCGAAATGCCCGCCCTGGTCAGGGTCGTGGTGGGTGCGTTCGACGACGGCGGCGCTGGTACGCGGAATATCCGGGGAGAGATCTGCCATCAGAAAGACTCAACGCGCGCGCGGCACATCAACAACTAGCGAGCCGGCTTCGGACAGGACGGGTGGGTACCGGCAGTGACCAGATCGGCGACCGCGGACCGCGGGTCCCCGCTCTTCACCAGACCCTCACCCACCAGGACGGCGTCGGCGCCCGCACCGGCGTAGGCCAACAGATCACCGGTGTGCCGTACACCGGATTCGGCGATCCGGATCACGTTGCTGGGCAGTCCGGGTGCGATCCGCGCGAAGCAGTCCCGGTCGACCTCGAGCGTGGTGAGATCGCGGGCATTGACGCCGATTACGTTGGCTCCGGCCTTCAGCGCGCGGTCGGCTTCCTCTTCGGTGTGCACCTCGACGAGCGCTGTCATGCCGAGCGACTCGGTGCGGTCGAGCATGGACACCAGTGCCGACTGGTCCAGTGCGGCGACGATCAACAGCAACATGTCCGCGCCATGCGCGCGCGCCTCGTGGATCTGATACGGCTGCACCACAAAATCCTTGCGCAACACCGGGATTGACACCGCTGCACGCACCGCGTCCAGATCGTCCAGCGACCCCTGGAAACGTCGTTCCTCGGTCAGCACACTGATGATCCGGGCGCCGCCGTCTTCGTAGGCGCGCGCCAGCTTCGCCGGATCGGAGATGGTGGCCAGGGGCCCTTTCGACGGGCTGGCTCGCTTGACCTCGGCGATGACGCCGATGCCGGGTTCACGCAGTGCGGCCATCACGTCGTGCGGCGGCGGAGCCGCAGCGGCGCGGGCCTTGATTTCCGAAAGACTCACGCGGGCTTCGCGCGCGGCAACGTCGGCCCGGACTCCCTCAAGAATGGAGTCAAGCACGTTGGCCGGACTCATACCTGCGGTTTCCCTTCCCTCTGTGGCCTTTAGTGGCCCCGTTGCGAACCACCGCCACCCCACGCGCCGACCGATTGCGACGACGTGCAAGAAGGGTAGCGACCCTCATCACAGGGTCCGTCACCGCCCCTCGGTGTCCGTCTCGGGTGGCCGATCGGTAGGGTCACGGCCCTCGTCGAGAGCATCCCACATCATCCGTTCCGATAACTCCGGTTCGGCGCCTTCGTGTTGCGCGTCCGCGTCGTCGCGCGCTGCCGAGCGGCGGGCGGCGGGCGCCAGGTACTTGGTGCTGGCGGATCCAGCCCCCGACGCCGCGCGCAGCAACAGCGCGGCGGCGACCAGCGTGCAGAGCGCGGCCGCCACCGAGATACCGGCTCCCCAGTAGTGGCGCGCGCTGCCGACCAGCGTCGCCACCGGGACGTGCGCGAGGTCGGCTCCGCGCGCGGCCACATCCGGCACCGCCCACAGGCTGACGCCTAGATAGCCGGTGGCGAAGCTCGCGGCCGCCAGCAGGCCAGCCAGGGCGCGCAACTGCCAGCCCCGCACGGCCAGCACCGCCACCGCTGCGGCCAGGTCGACAATCGCCAACGGAAGCAGCGCGCTCGACCAGGTCGCGCCGGACAGCGCCACCTCCTTTGGTGGCCCCAGCCCGTCGAAGGACCGGATCAGCGCCCAGGTCAGCCGCGAAGCGCCCCACAGCGCGCCGGCGGCCAGCACCAGCAGCACCTGGGCGACCCCGATCGGGAGGCGCCGCCGATCAGCCACCGCCGGGCACCGCGCTGAGGTCGGAGTTGCCGATATCGGGGCTGGCGAGTGTCTCGGCGGCGGCGATCGCGTTCAGCACCGCCCGCGCCTTGTTGCTGGCCTCGTTGTATTCGTAGGGCCCGTTGGAGTCGGCGACCACGCCGCCACCGGCCTGAACGTAGGCCTTGCCGCGGCGCATCAGCGCCGTGCGGATGGCGATCGCGAAGTCGGCGTTACCGGCGAAGTCCAGGTAGCCCACCACGCCGCCATACAAGCCGCGACGAGTCTTCTCGACCTCCTCGATCAGCTCCATCGCCCGCACCTTCGGCGCACCGGACAGGGTGCCCGCCGGGAAACACGCGGTGACGGCGTCCAGCGCGGTCTGCCCCTCGGCCAGCAACCCGGTCACCGTCGACACCAGGTGCATCACGTGGCTATAGCGTTCGATGTGGCTGTAGTCCTCGACGCGGACGGTGCCCGGCGTGCACACCCGGCCGAGGTCGTTTCGGCCCAAATCCACCAGCATCAGATGCTCGGCGAGCTCCTTCTCGTCGGCCAGCAACTCCTTTTCCAGCAGCAGGTCTTCCTCGTCGGTGGCCCCGCGCCAGCGCGTCCCGGCGATCGGATGGGTGGTCGCGCGCCCGTCGTGCACGGTCACCAAAGCCTCGGGACTGGATCCGACGATCGAAAAGTCAACGGCGCCTTGGCTGTCCGGTATCTGCAGCAAATACATGTAAGGGCTGGGATTGGTCACCCGCAACATGCGGTAGACGTCGATCGGGTCGACGTCGGTGTCCATCTCGAAGCGCTGCGACGGGACCACCTGAAAGGCTTCACCGGCCGCGATCTGCTCCACCAGAAAATCGACGATCGCGCCGTACTCTTCCTCGGTGCGCTGCGCGCGATGACGCGGCTCAGGCCGGGCGAACGTCGCCACCGTCGACGGCACCGGCAGGCTGAGCGCCGCGGTCATCACATCCAGCCGGGCGACGGCGTCGTCGTAAGCCCAGTCGACCCGCTCGTCGGTGCCGTTCCAATTCACCGCATTGGCGATCAGGGTGATGGTGCCCTCGTGGTGGTCGACCGCGGCCAGGTCGGTCGCCAACAGCAGCAGCATGTCGGGCAGTTGCAGGTCGTCGACGGCGAGCTCGGGCAGCCGCTCCAGGCGGCGCACCATGTCGTAGGCGAAGAATCCGACCATGCCCCCGGACAACGGCGGCAATCCCGGCCGCGATTCCTGGGGAGCCGCGGTCGCCAGCACCTCCAACGTGGCGCGCAGCGCGTCCAGCGGGTCGCCCCCGGCGGGGGCATCCTTGGGTACGGCGCCCAGCCACACAGCCTGCCCATCGCGAACGCTCAGCGCCGTCGGCGCGCCGGCCCCGATGAAGGACCAGCGCGACCATGACCGCCCGTTCTCGGCCGACTCGAGCAGGAAAGTCCCGGGACGATTGGCGGCCAGCTTCCGGTAGGCCGAGAGCGGAGTTTCGCTGTCGGCCAAGACCTTGCGGGTCACCGGAACCACCCGGTGCTCGGCGGCCAGCGCGCGGAATTCTTCCCGCGTAATCGTGGCTGCGAGGTTGGCGTGCACCGAACCATCCAATCAGATTGCTGGGCGGCCGCCCGCGTAGCGTGTCGACCATGAAACCTGGTGACACCGTGGTCGACTTCGAGCTCCCCGATCAGACCGGCACGCCGCGCAGACTCAGCGAGCTGTTGTCCGACGGGCCCGTGGTGCTCTTTTTCTATCCGGCGGCCATGACCCCCGGCTGCACCAAGGAGGCCTGCCACTTCCGCGACCTGGCCGCCGAGTTCGCCGCCGTCGGCGCCAACCGGGTCGGCATCAGCACCGACCCGGTGCAGAAGCAGGCCAAGTTCGCCGACACGCAGAAATTCGACTACCCGCTGCTCTCGGACGCCGACGGCGCCGTCGCCACCCAGTTCGGCGTCAAGCGCGGGTTGCTCGGCAAACTGCTGCCGGTGAAGCGGACCACGTTCGTCATCGACACCGACCGCAAGGTGCTCGAGGTGATCTCCAGCGAGATCAGCATGGACACGCACGCTGACAAGGCTTTGGCGACGCTGCGCAATCGTTGAGCTTTGCCGGGGACGGCTCGTTAGCATGCATCCATGCCAACAAGCGCCGGCGAAGGCGGAGGCCTCAAAGAAGGCGAGCTGTTCGCCGGCTTCACCATCGTCCGCCGGCTCGGGGCCGGCGGAATGGGCGAGGTCTATCTCGCGCAGCACCCGCGGCTGCCGCGCCGGGATGCGCTGAAGATCCTGCCGCGGGAGTTCACCGCGAATTCCGAATTCCGCCAGCGCTTCAACCGCGAGGCCGATCTGGCCGGAAGCCTCTACAACGAACACATCGTCGGCATCCACGACCGCGGCGAGTATCACGGCCAACTGTGGATCTCGATGGACTACGTCGAGGGCACCGACGCCAACGAATTGCTGCGCACGCGGTATCCGTCCGGGATGCCGCTGCCCGAGGTCGTCGAAATCGTCTCGGCCGTGGCCGACGCGCTCGACTACGCGCACTCGCGGGGTTTGCTGCACCGCGACGTCAAACCGGCCAACATCCTGCTCGGCGACGGCCAGCCGAAGCGCCGGATTCTGTTGGCCGATTTCGGCATCGCCCGCGAACTGGGCCAGAGCAGCGGTCTGACCGCCACCAATATGACGATGGGCACCAGCGCCTACTGCGCGCCCGAGCAACTGCAGGGGTTCGACCTGGACGGTCGGGCCGACCAGTACGCGCTGGGCTGCACCGCGTTCCAGTTGCTCACCGGCGCGGCCCCGTTCCATGACTCCAACCTTGCGGTGGTGATCGCCCAGCAACTGTCCGCGCCGCCGCCGCTGCTCAGCACCCGACGTCCGGATCTGGCCCACCTGGACGGCGTCATCACCAGGGCGCTCGCCAAGGAGCCGGCCGGTCGGTTCGCGTCCTGCGCGGAGTTCGCGGCCGCGTTGGGGGCCCCGCCGGGCACCCTGTTCCCGCCGGTCGGGGTCGTCGCGCCCCCGCCCATTGCCCCTCTGCCGCCGCCGCACCACCGCGGACACGGCACGTTGATCGCGTCGCTGGTGGCCGTGGCGCTGGTGGCGGCCGCGGCGGTACTCGGCCTGGTGGCGCTGCACGGTCCGTCCGGCGACCCCGCCGCCGCTCCGGCCGGCAAGCCCAGCGGCGGCGGCACCAGCACCTACTCGGCGCCGCCGCCCGGCAACAACTCGGCGCCGCCGACGCTGCACTTGACCGAACAGGTCGCCGACGAGGCGCGGGTGCTGCGGCCCGCCGAACGTGCCGTCATCGAGCGCGACCTCAGAAGGCTCGAGGACACCCGCGGCATCAAGCTGTGGGTCGTCTACGTCAACGATTTCGGTGAGTTCAAGCCGACGCGGTGGGCCGAGCGCACCCTGCGCGCCAACGATTTCACCGACCACGACGCGCTGCTGGCCATCGCCACCGACCGGCCCGCGTTCGCCTTCCACGTGCCGGTGGCGGCCACGGTGGGCAAGCCGATCGACGTCGAGGAGATCCGCCGCGAGCGCATCGCGCCGGCCGTGGAGCGCCGCGAATGGACCCGCGCCGCGCTGGTGGCCGCCAACGGGCTGGACGTCGCGGCCGGCTAATCCGTGCCCGGCTAATCCGTGCCCGGGTCCAACAGCATCGCGGCATCGAAGCAACTGTGATCACCGGTGTGGCAGGCGCCACCGACCTGGTCGACGGTCAGCAGCACGGTGTCGCCGTCGCAGTCCAGACGCACCTCGTGCACGCGCTGGGTGTGCCCGGAGGTGGCGCCTTTGATCCACTGTTCGCCGCGGGACCGCGAAAAGTACGTGGCTTCACGGGTTTCCAGCGTGCGGGCCAGCGCGTCGTCGTCCATCCAGGCGACCATCAACACGTCACCGCTGCCGCGCTCCTGCACGACGGCGGTGATCAGGCCGTCGGCGTTACGCTTCAACCGCGCGGCGATGTCCGGGTCCAGTGTCATGGCGCGGCCATCCGCACGGTGATCTTTTCCGCGGCCATCGCGGCCTTGACCTCGCCGATGGTCAGCTCGCGGAAGTGAAACACGCTGGCGGCCAACACCGCGTCGGCTCCCGCCGCGACGGCCGGCGCGAAGTGCCCGACCGCGCCCGCGCCGCCGCTGGCGATGACCGGCACCGTGACGGCCGCCCGGACCGCGCGCAACATGGCCAGATCGAAGCCGGCCTTGGTGCCGTCGGCGTCCATCGAATTGAGCAGGATCTCCCCCACCCCCAGTTCGGCCCCGCGAGCCGCCCATTCCACGGCGTCGATGCCGGTGCCCCGGCGTCCGCCGTGCGTGGTGACTTCCCACCCCGACGGGGTGGGCGGCGAACCGGCGGGGACCGTACGGGCGTCGACGGACAGCACGATGCACTGGGAGCCGAATTGTCTTGCCATTTCGGCGAGCAACTCGGGGCGGGCGATCGCGGCGGTGTTGACCGACACCTTGTCCGCGCCGGCTCGCAGCAGCACGTCGACATCGGCGACCGTGCGCACGCCGCCGCCGACCGTCAGCGGGATGAACACCTGCTCGGCGGTGCGGCGCACCACGTCCAGCATGGTGGCCCGGCCCGAGGAGGACGCGGTCACGTCGAGGAAGGTGAGTTCGTCGGCGCCCTCGGCGTCATAGGCGGCCGCGAGTTCGACCGGATCGCCGGCGTCGCGCAGGTTTTCGAAGTTGACTCCCTTGACCACGCGTCCGCCGTCGACGTCCAGGCACGGGATCACCCGCACCGCCAGGCCGTCCCCATCGGTGTGCGCGGGGGTCACCTCTCCCCCGCGAGCAGACGCTAAAGCGCCTTTTTCGTCGCCGTGTCGGGGACTTAAGTGTCTGCTAGGCATTAGTAGTCCTCGGGTTGGCCGGTGCTGCGCAGGATCTCCAGGATCTCGGCGTGCACACCGGGCGCCGCGGCCAGAGCCGACTTCGACGCCGGAACCCACGGCTCGCCGGCCAGATCGGTGACAATCCCGCCGGCGGCCCGGACCAGCGCCACCCCGGCCGCGTGATCCCACACGTGACTGCCGAAACTGATTGCGCCACCCAGGATTCCGTCGGCCACATAAGCCAGATCGAGACCGGTGGAGCCGTGCATACGCAACCGCGAGGACAGCCGGCTGAGGTTCTCCAGCACCGCCACCCGGTACCGGCCGGGAAAGCGCCCGCGCGAGTCCGCGCTGAACGAGCCGGCGCCGATCAGCGCGTCAGCCAATGAGGCGGTCTCCAGAGCCGGCTGCGGCTCGCCGTCCTTCATCAACGGTCCCCCGACCACAGCGGTATACCGCGTGCCGATGAACGGCAGCCAGGTCAGCCCGGCCACCGGCTCACCGTCGCGCAGCAGGCCCAGCAGAATCCCGGCCATCGGCGACCCGGCCGCATAGTTGAAGGTCCCGTCGACCGGGTCGAGCACCCAGACCCAAGGCGAGTCGACGTCCGCGCCGCCGAATTCCTCGCCGTGCACCTCGATTCCGGTGGCCTTGACGAGCGCGTCGACCACCTGGCGCTCGATGGCGAGGTCGACTTCGGTGGCGAAATCGTTGCCCTTCTTGCTCACTGCCGACTCGGCGCGGTGCCCGGCCAGGAACGGTTCGACCGCGTCGTCCAGGACGGCCGACGCCTCGGCCACCAAAGCATCCAAATCCATTGCGCGCCTACCCCCGCACCGCGTCCAGTGCCTGCGGCAGCGTGAACCGCCCGGCATACAGCGCCTTCCCCACGATCGCTCCCTCGATGCCGCGGTCGGTCAGGGTGGCGATGGCGCGCAGGTCGTCCAGGCTGGACACACCGCCCGAGGCGATCACCGGCGCATCGGTGCGCTCGGCGACCTGGGCCAGCAGGTCCAGGTTGGGGCCGCCCAGCGTGCCGTCCTTGGTGACATCGGTGACGACGTAGCGCGAGCACCCCTCGGCGTCGAGGCGGTCCAACACCTCCCACAGGTCACCGCCGTCGGTCTCCCAACCGCGGCCCCGCAGCCGGTGCTGCCCGTCGACGATCTGGACGTCGAGTCCCACCGCGACCCGGTCACCGTGCTCGGCGATCGCCTTGGCACACCACTGCGGGTTTTCCAACGCTGCCGTGCCGACATTGACCCGCGCGCACCCGGTGGCCAGCGCCGCAGCCAGGGATTCGTCGTCGCGGATACCTCCGGACAGCTCGACCTGTACGTCCAGCTTGCCCACCACCTCGGCGAGCAGTTCGCGGTTGGACCCGCGCCCGAACGCGGCGTCCAGGTCGACCAGGTGAATCCAGTCGGTGCCGTCGCGCTGCCAGCCCAGCGCGGCATCCAGTGCCGAGCCGTACTCGGTTTCACTGCCGGCCTTGCCCTGCACGAGGCGCACGGCGCGGCCGTCGACGACATCGACAGCCGGCAACAGAATCAGCGACATTGCTACAGCCTCTCGACCCAGTTGCGGAGAATCAGCGCACCGGCATCGCCGCTCTTCTCGGGGTGGAACTGGGTCGCCGACAGGGGCCCGTCCTCGACCGCCGCCAGAAACGGCACCTGATGTGTCGCCCACGTCAACATCGCCTCGGGAGAACCTTCCCACCGCTGCGCGGCGTAGGAGTGTACGAAGTAGAACCGGGTGTCGGTGTCCACCCCGTTGAACAGCACGCTGTCCAACGCGGGATTGACCACGTTCCATCCCATGTGCGGGATCACCGGGGCGTCCAGGAGGGTGACCGCGCCGGGCCACTGGCCGCACCCCGTTGTCTCCACGCCGAACTCGACGCCGCGGGCGAACAGGATCTGCATGCCCACACAGACACCCAGCACCGGGCGGCCGGACGCGACGCGCTCGGCGATGATCCGCTCGCCGCCGATCTTGCGCAGCCCGGTCATGCACGCCTCGAACGCGCCGACCCCGGGCACCACCAGTCCGTCGGCCGCCAGCGCCGTCTCCGCGTCCGCGGTGACCTCGACGTCGGCACCGACGCGCTCCAGCGCGCGCTGCGCCGACCGCAGATTGCCTGAGCCGTAGTCCAGCACCACGACGGATTTACTACTCACAGAACACCTTTGGTCGACGGCACACCCGAGACGCGCGGGTCGGGCTCGACGGCCTGGCGCAGCGCCCGGGCGACCGCCTTGTATTGGGCCTCGGTCAGGTGGTGCGGGTCGCGGCCGTAGAGCACCCGAACGTGCAGCGCGATGCGGGCGTTCATGGCCAGCGATTCGAACACGTGCCGGTTGATCACGGTGTGGTATGGCACCGAGCTGCCCGCGATCGTGGTGTGCTGCAGGTGATCCGGTTCCCCGCTGTGCACACAGTAGGGACGGCCGGAGACGTCCACGGCGGCGTGCGCCAGTGTCTCGTCCATCGGAATGAACGCGTCGCCGAACCGCCGAATACCCTTCTTGTCGCCAAGTGCCTGCGCGAGCGCCTGACCCAGCGCGATCGCGGTGTCCTCGACCGTGTGGTGGGCTTCGATCTCGACGTCACCCTTGGTGCGCACCATCAAATCGAAGCTGGCGTGGCTGCCCAGCGCCGTCAGCATGTGGTCGTAGAACGGGACGCCGGTGTCGATGTCGACCTGCCCGGTGCCGTCCAGGTCGAGTTCGATGACGATGTCGGATTCGCGGGTGCGGCGTTCGATGCGCGCCCAACGCGTCCGGGTGTCGGTGGTGGTCATGGTGCTCCTAATAATTGGTCGCGACCCGCTTCGCCGGGCGTGGGGCTGGCCAGCTGCGTGACGGCGATCTCGGCGCTCGCCCGCAGGAAGGCGTCGTTTTCCTCGGCCAGTCCGGTGGTGGCGCGCAGAAAACCGGGGATGCCGACGTCGCGGATCAGCACGCCGGCGTCCAGGTAATGTCGCCAGGCGCCGGGCGCATCGGCGAACTCGCCGAACAACACGAAGTTCGCGTCGCTCGGAATCACCCGAAAACCCATGCCGCGCAAGGCTGTCGACACCCGTTCCCGTTCGGCGATCAGGGTCGCGACGCTGCCCAGCGTGTCATCGGCGTGCCGCAGCGCCGCCCGCGCGGCGGCCTGGGTGACCGATGACAGGTGGTAGGGCAACCGCACCAGCAGCATGGCCTCGACGAGCGCGGGAGTGGCGACAAGGTAGCCCAACCGGCCCCCGGCGAACGCGAACGCCTTGCTCATGGTGCGGGTGACGATCAGCTTGGTCGGGTACGCCTCGACCAGCGTCACGGCACTGGGCTGCGAGGAGAACTCGCCGTACGCCTCGTCCACGATCAGGATGCCCGGCAGCGCGTCCAGCAACTTGCGCAGCTCGTCCAGCGAAACACTCTGTCCGGACGGGTTATTCGGGCTGGCGATGAACACCACGTCGGGTCTGCGCTCGACGACGGCGGCAACCGCCCGCTCGATGTCGAGGCTGAAGTCCTCGGCGCGGACCGTTTCCAGCCACTCGGTGCGGGTGGCGTCGGAGATGATCGGGTGCATCGAGTAGGACGGCACGAAACCGATCGCGCTGCGCCCGGGACCGCCGAACGCCTGCAGCAGTTGTTGCAGAATCTCGTTGGATCCGTTTGCCGCCCAGACGTTTTCCACCCCGATCCGAACACCGGTCTGCAGGGTCAGGTAGGCGGCCAGGTCGGTGCGCAGGGCGACCGCGTCGCGGTCGGGGTACCGGTGCAGGTCCGCCGCCGCCTCCCGCACTGACCGCACCACGTCGTCGACCAGCGCCCGGGTGGGCGGGTGCGGGTTCTCGTTGGTGTTCAACCGCACCGGCACGTCCAATTGTGGTGCGCCGTACGGGGTTTTGCCGCGCAGGTCATCGCGCAGCGGTAGGTCGTCGAGGCTCGGTTTGCCGGTGCTCACCGCTCGAACCTCCGGCGTACCGCCTCGCCGTGCGACGGCAGGTCTTCGGCCTTGGCCAGCGCGACGACGTGACCGGAGACGTCCTTGAGGGCGGCCTCGGTGTAGTCGACAACGTGGATGCCGCGCAGGAAGGTCTGCACCGACAGGCCGCTGGAGTAGCGGGCGCTGCCCGCGGTGGGCAGCACGTGGTTGGATCCCGCACAGTAGTCTCCGAGGCTGACCGGCGCATAGGGGCCGACGAAGATGGCTCCGGCGGCACGGATCCGGGCGGCGACCGCAGACGCGTCGGCCGTCTGGATCTCCAGGTGTTCGGCGGCGTAGGCATTGACCACCTGCACGCCGGCGTCGAGATCGTCGACCAGGATGATCTTGGACTGCGGGCCGGACAGCGCGGCGGTCACCCGTTCGCGGTGCACCGTGGTCTGCAGCTGGGCGGCCAGTTCGGCCTCGGTGGCCTCGGCGAGCGCGACGCTCGGGGTAACGAGGACGCTGGCGGCCATCTCGTCGTGTTCGGCCTGGCTGATCAGGTCGGCGGCCACGTGCGCGGGATCGGCGGTCTCGTCGGCAAGGATGGCGATCTCGGTGGGCCCGGCTTCGGCGTCGATGCCGACCATCGAGCGGCAGAGTCGTTTGGCTGCGGTGACGTAGATGTTGCCGGGGCCGGTGATCATGTCGACCGGCGCCAGCGTCGCACCGCTGGTGTCCGTGCCGCCATAGGCCAGCAGGGCGACCGCCTGCGCCCCGCCGACCGCCCAGACCTCATCAACCCCCAGCAGCGCGGCCGCGGCCAGGATGGTCGGGTGCGGCAGGCCGCCGAAGTCTGCCTGCGGCGGGCTGGCCACCACCAGCGAGCCGACACCGGCCGCCTGGGCGGGCACCACGTTCATCACCACGCTGGACGGGTAGACCGCGTTTCCGCCCGGCACGTAGAGACCGACGCGTTCGACCGGCAGCCAGCGTTCGGTGACCGTTGCGCCGGGGCCGAGCGTGGTGGTGGTGTCACTGCGGCGCTGGTCGGCGTGCACCGCCCGGGTCCGTTCGATCATCACCTGCAGCGCGTCGCGGACGTCGCCGTCAAGGCCGCTCAACGCGGCGTCCATCGCGGCCTGCGGCACCAGCACCGCCGAGGGCCGGACCCCGTCGAACTTCGCGCCGTATTCCAGCGCCGCCGCGACCCCGTGCTCGGCGACGGCCGCCACGATCGGTCG
>NZ_LZKQ01000159.1 GCF_001668675.1 Mycobacterium asiaticum
GCCGAAGCCGTCGGCGACCCCGACAGTCTGGCCGCCTCCATCACCGGCCGGCTGCGCGGCTGGCGGACCGCGACCAGACGTCAGGGCGACGCGGTCGAGGTGTCCGCGGAAAAGGGCTACCTGCGCGAGTTCGGCAACCTGGTGTTCCACTTCTCGCTGCTGGGCCTGCTGGTCGCGGTCCGCCAGCCGCGCAGCCGGCCGGTGATGGAGGCGGCCAGACTGTCGGGGTCGCCGACGGCTTCGGCCTCGGCGTGCTTGGGCAGCCGGGCCAGATTGCGCGGCGCGGCCACCGGTGTGGCCCGCAGACTGCGTGCGTGCTCGAGGATCCGCGGCGTCAGGCAGCCGACCAGGGACACGAACAGCAGGACGTAGATGGCGGTGAACCAGAAGCTGGAGAACACGTCGAACGCCTGCAGCTCGTCGAGCCACGGTCCGATAATCGGGTGGGTGTGCAGGTATTCGTCGACCTTGCCGGCGTTGAGGCTGCGCTGCGGCAACAGGGCGCCGGGAATCGCGCCGAGCGCGAGCAGGAAGAGCAGAACCAGTGCGGTCCCCATCGAAGTCAGGGACCGCCAAGTGTTGCGCCCTTTCTGGGCGAGCAGACGCAGAATCGCACGGAAACGGTGCGTTTCGTGCGATTCCGCGTCTGCTCGCGGGAGCTCTGGCGCCACCTTGGAAGCCATTAGATGGGCAGCCTGACGTCGGAGACAAATGCATCGCGCAACCAGGACACGAAGTCGTTCCACACCCCGGTGACCAGGGCCGAGCCGACGGCGATCAGCAGCGCGCCGCCGAAGAACTGGATCGCCCGCGTGTGCCGGCGCAACCAGCCCAGCCCGGCCACCGCGTGCGCCGACCCGAACGCCAGCAACACGAACGGAATCCCCAATCCCAGGCAGTAAGCGATCACCAGGGCGATCCCACGCGCCACGTTGGCGCCGTCGGTGGCCGAGGCGACGGTGATCACCCCGGTCAGGGTGGGTCCCAGGCACGGGGTCCAGCCCAGCGCGAACACCGCGCCCAGCAGCGGCGCACCGGCCACGGTGGTCAGCTGGCGTGGCGTGAACCGGGCCTGGCGCTGCAGGGCCGGGATCAGCCCGATGAACACCAAACCCATCACGATGGTCAGCACGCCGCCGATGCGCTGCAGCAACAGCTGGTTGGTGATCAGCGTGGTGGTCATGCCGAGCACCACGACGGTGCCCAGCACGAACACCGTGGTGAAGCCGGCGACGAACAGCAGCGCGGAGCCGGCAACCCGCCAGCGCGCCGCGGGCGGGGCCTTCACGGTGCCCCGACCGTCTTCCTCGTCAACACCGACCACGGCCGCCAGGTAAGACAGGTAGCCCGGCACCAGCGGCACCACGCATGGCGACGCGAACGACACCAGCCCGGCGAGCAGACACACGCCCAGGGCCACCAGCAGCGGCCCGGCGGCGGCGATGTTGGCGAAGCCGGTCATTGCGGTCCCGGCGTCCGCGCCGGAGCCTCCGCGGCGATCCGTTGCACGACCGGCTGCAGGTCCTCGGCCAGCAGCTCGCGCAGGAACACCGCGGCCACCCGGTGTTGCCGGTCCAGCACCAGTGTCGACGGGATGACGGTGGTCGGATACTTGCCACCGAACGCGATCAGGCTGCGCATCGGCGGGTCGTAGATCGACGGAAAGGTCACGTGCCGGTCGGTGACGAAGTCCTGCGCGGCTTCGCGGCTGTTGTCGCGGACGTCGATGCCCAGGAACGAGACGCCGGACTTCCGAGTCGCGTCGTAGACCCGTTGCAGCTGGGTGATCTCGGCGCGGCACGGGCCACACCACTGGCCCCACACGTTGACGACGACAACCTGACCGGGGAAGTCGTCCAAAGACAGGGTGTGGGCGGGGTCGGTGAGGCTGGGCCCGGACAGCGCGCCGGGCCGGCCGCGGCTTTCGGGCGGGTCGTAGAAGATGTCGGTCTTACCGCCCGGAGAGACGAACTCGAAGGTGCCGCCCTGCGCGACGGCGTCGCGTCCGGAGCACCCGGTGAGCACCCCTACCAGGACCGCGACGGCGATGATGAGCCGCATTACCTAGACGCCGCCGGCTCGGAGTACTCCACGTCGACCAAACGATCACCGTCGTAGACAAGCGACGTCACCGACGCCAAGCCGCATTCCCGCTTGCGCGGGTCGTGCCACAGCTTGTTGCCGGTGAGGTGCATGCGCAGCGTCCACACCGGCAGCTGATGGCTGACGCACACCGCCTCGTGGCCGGCGGCGCGCACCCGCGCCTTGTCCGCCGCGGTGGCCATCCGGGTAGCGATCTCGATGTACGGCTCTCCCCAGGACGGTGTGAACGGGTTGCGCAGCTGCCACCAGACCCGCGGATCGCGCCATGCCCCGTCACCCGGGCCGACCCGGCGGCCTTCGAAGAAGTTGGCCGACTCGATCAGGTCGGGGTCGGTGTCCACCGGCAGGTTGTGCCGGGCGGCGATCGGCGCGGCGGTCTCCTGCGCCCGTTGCAGCGGGGAGGCGATCACCGCGACGATGTCCCGCTCGGCCAGGAAGTCGGCGACCGCGGCGGCCTGCGCCGCACCGGCCTCGGACAGCCGGAATCCGGGCAGCCGCCCGTACAGGACCCCGGAGGGGTTATGCACCTCACCGTGGCGCACCACGTGCACCCGGGTTGTTTCGGCCATCAGGGTCTTTCCTCCTGTGCCGCGGCTTGGGCCGCGGCGGGTAAAGCGTTCGCGATCCGGTCGAAGGCGTCGTCGTCCAGCGCCGCGGAGACGAACCAGGCCTCGAAGGCGCTGCACGGCGGGTAGACACCCGCATCGAGCAGGGCGTGGAAGAACGGCGGGAAGCGCCAGGTCTGGGTGGCGCGTGCGGCCGCGAAATCAGTCACCGGCGTCTCGGAGAAGAACACGCTCAGCATGTTGCCGGCCCGTTGAATCTGATGTGCCACACCGGCATTGGTAAGCGCATCGGTCAGCAGCGCGGCCAGCCGGTCGGCGTTGGCGTCCAGCGCGGCGTACACCGCGTCATCGGCGGCCCGCAGCGTCGCCAACCCGGCCGCCATCGCCACCGGGTTTCCCGACAGGGTGCCGGCCTGATACACCGGCCCCAGCGGCGCCAGCTTCTCCATCACCGCGGCCCGGCCGCCGAACGCCGCGGCCGGCAGCCCGCCGCTCATCACCTTGCCGAAGGTGAACAGGTCGGCGTCGACGGGATCGATTCCGTACCAACCACTTCGACTGACCCGGAAGCCCGTCATCACCTCATCGGAGATCAGCAGCGCGCCGTGCTTGGCGGTGATCGTGCGCAGCGCCGCGTTGTAGCCGGGCGCCGGCGGGACCACGCCCATGTTGCCCGGGCTGGCCTCGGTGATCACCGCGGCGATCAGCTCGCCGTGTGCCGCGAAGGCTGCCCGAACCGCGTCGATATCGTTGTAGGGCAACACAATCGTGTCCGCCGCCGCTGCGCCGGTGACTCCGGGGGAAGACGGCAGACCCAGGGTCGCCACGCCCGAGCCCGCGTCGGCCAGCAATGCGTCGGCGTGCCCGTGGTAGCAGCCGGAGAACTTGATGATCTTTGGCCGGCCGGTGAATCCGCGCGCCAACCTGATCGCACTCATGGTGGCCTCGGTGCCGGAGTTCACCAGCCGGAGCCGCTCGACGGGTGCGACCCGTCCGATGATCTCGGTGGCCAGCTCGGTCTCGGCGGGTGTCGGGGCGCCGAACGACAGGCCGTGGGCGGCTGCGGCGGCGACGGCGTCAACCACCGCGGGATGCGCGTGGCCCAGGATCATCGGGCCCCAGGAGCAGACCAGGTCGACGTAGGTGTTGCCGTCGGCGTCGGTGAGCCGGCAGCCGTGTGCCTCGGTGATGAAGCGCGGGGTGCCGCCCACCGCGTTGAAGGCCCGGACCGGGGAGTTCACGCCGCCCGGAATCACCGCGCAGGCATCGGCGAACAGCTGCGCGGACGCGCGCGTCTGCGCCTTCACCTGGTCAGTCCCCATGACGACTAGTGTCCCAGCCGCCGCGGCTCGTTCAACTACAGGGTGTAAGAGATCACTCGGGTTGTCCTTGCCCGGGGCCGGCGAGTTGGATGGCGATCATGCGATTTCCCCAACGCCTCGCCCGGATCAACCGCTACGTGACCAACCCCATCCAGCGCATGTGGGCCGGCTGGCTACCGCCCTTCGCGATTGTCGAGCACGTCGGACGCCGGTCGGGCAAGGCCTACCGGACCCCGGTGAATGCGTTCTACACCAGTGCCGACGGCACGCCTGGCCTGGCGATTCCCCTGGCCTATGGCCCCGACCGGGACTGGCTGAAGAACATCCGGGCGGCCGGCGGCGCCCAGGTGCGGCGCAACGCCAAGACATTCGGGGTCAGCAACCCGCGGGTGGTCAGCAGGGATGAGGCGGCCCAGCAGGTGGACGGGGCCTGGAAGTCCGTGTTCGGCGCGCTGCCCTTCGAGGAAGTGCTGTTGCTCGACCGGACTTCCTGAGCTCGATGCGGATCACCGCGATCCTCGAACGGCCGGTCGGCCTCGAGGGCGCACCCGCCAACGCGGTTGTGAGTTTCGCCGGCCATACGGTGTCGCTGGTCGCGCTGGTGACCGACGTCGTGCGGGCGGGCAAGCCGGTGGTGGGGGTGGCCTTCGACTCGATCGGCCGGTTCGCCCAGAGCGGCATCCTGCGCGATCGCCTGATCCCGCGGGTTCTGGCGGCGCCGCCTGACACGTTGCTGGACAAGGCTGGGCGCCTTGACCCGGGCGCCGTCGCGGCCCGTGCCCTCACCGACGAGAAGCCCGGCGGACACGGTGACCGCGCCGCGGCGGTCGCGGCGCTGGAGTTGGCCTGCTGGGATCTGCTCGCCAAGCTCGATGACGAGCCCGCGTTCGCCACGATCGCGCGCCGCTTCGGGCGGGAGCCCGCCGACGCGGTACCGGTCTACGCCGCCGGCGGCTACTACTACCCCGACCGCGGCGTCAACGGCCTGCGCGACGAGATCCGCAGTTACCTGGAACAGGGCTACGACGCCGTCAAGATCAAGATCGGCGGCGCGGACGTGCGGGACGACACGGCGCGCATTGAGGCGGTCATCGACATCGTGGGCGCCGGCGACCGGGTGGCGGTCGACGCGAACGGCAGGTTCGACCGCGCGGCCGCGTTGCGGTGGGCGACGGCGTTGGCGCCGTACGGGCTGCGCTGGTACGAAGAGCCCGGCGATCCACTGGATTTCGAGCTCAATAGCGCGGTGACGGCCTGCTACGAAGGCGCGGTGGCCACCGGCGAGAACTTGTTCTCGGTGCCGGATGTGACCAATCTCGTTCGCTACGGCGGTATGCGGCCTGGCCGCGATGTTTTCCAGATGGACGCCGGGCTGAGCTACGGGCTGGGCGAGTACGCGCGCATGCTTGGGGTGCTGGAGGCGCACGGCTTCGACCGGCGGCGCGCCTTTCCGCACGGCGGACACCTGATCAACCTGCACATCGCGGCTGGCCTGGGATTGGGCGGGTGTGAATCGTATCCGGGAGTATTCCAGCCTTTTGGCGGTTATTCGGCGGGCTGCACGCTGGCCGATGGTCGGATCGCGCCGACGGACGCGCCGGGATTCGGGCTGGAGCAGAAGTCCGGCCTGGCCCAGGTGATTGCCGAGATGACCACATGAGCCGGGGAGCGCACGGATGAAGATCGCCATAATCGGTTGCGGTGCAATGGGTTCCATCTACGCCGCCAGACTGGCCATGGCGGGTGACGATGTGTTGGTCGTCGACCGCACCGAAGCCGGCGTCGACCACATCACCCGCAACGGGCTGCGGGTCAGCGGTCCCGGTTACGACCAGACCGTGCCACTGCGCGCCGCGACCACCGCGCCCGCCGAAACGATGGACCTGATCGTGCTCGCCGTGAAGGCCGCCGACGTGACGACCGCTGCACAGCAAGCACTTCCGATGCTGGGCCCGGACACACCGGTACTGACGATCCAGAACGGGCTCGGCTCGGCGGACACGGTCGCCGGCATCGTCGGAGAACAGCGGGTGGCGGTCGGCATCGCCAGCGGGTTCGGTGCCGCGCGGCTCGGGCCCGGCCACGTGCACCACAACGCCATGCGCGCGATGCGCTTCGGCGCTTATTCCTCGTTGCCGCACAACATGGTTCAGTCAATTGCCGACACCTGGACTCGAGCCGGGTTCGACGCGGCCGCGGTCACCGACATCGCCGCGATGCAGTGGGAGAAGCTGATCTGCAACGTCGCCTACAGCGGGCCGTGCGCGCTGACCCACCTCACCGTCGGAGAGGTGATGGACGATCCGGAGATGGGCCCGGTCAGCCGGGCGGCGGCCACGGAGGCATGGCACGTCGCACGCGCGTTGGGAATTGGGATCGCGGTCACCGATCCCGTCGCGCACGTCCGGGATTTCGGGGCCGCGATGCCCAACGCCAAACCCTCGGCGCTGCTGGACCACGAGGCGCACCGGATCAGCGAGATCGACGTCATCAACGGCGCGATCCCCCGCCAGGGCGCACGGGTCGGCATCGAGGCACCGGTGAACGCCACCGTGACCGCCTTGGTCAAAACGATCGAACGGCAGTGGAGCTGAACTAGAGAATAGGCCTGCCGCCGGTCACCGCGACCCGCGCGCCGGATACATAACTCGCATCGTCCGAGGCGAGCAGCACGTACACCGGGGCCAGTTCCGCGGGTTGTCCCGCGCGGCCCAGCGGCACGTTGTCCCCGAACGACTTCACCTTCTCGGCCGGCATGGTCGCCGGAATCAGCGGCGTCCACACCGGGCCGGGTGCCACGCTGTTCACCCGAATCCCCTTGGGGCCTAACATCTGAGCGAGACTCGCCGAGAAGTTGGCAATGGCCGCCTTCGTCGCGGCGTAGGGCGCCAGCTTCGGGTTCGGCGCGTCGGAGTTGACCGACGAACTTCCGATGATCGATGCGCCCCGACCCAGGTGGGGCAGGGCCGCCTTGGTCAGGTAGAAGTACGCCCCGACGTTCAACTTGAACGTGTGGTCCCACTCCTCGTCGGAGATCTCGTCGAGCTCCTCGTGCATCATCTGGTAGGCGGCGTTGTTGACCAGCACGTCGATGCGGCCGAATTCCGCGACGGCGCGATCCACGACGGCGCGACAGTGCTGCGGATCCGACAGGTCGCCGGGCACCAGTACGCACTTGCGCCCGGCGTCTTCGACGTAGCGCGCAACGTCGCGGGCATCCTCGTCCTCGTTCAGGTACGAGATCAGCACGTCGGCGCCTTCCCGGGCGAATGCGATGGCCACCGCACGGCCGATCCCGCTATCGCCTCCGGTGATGATCGCGCTCTTGCCGGTCAGTCTTCCCGAGCCCCGGTAACTGTCTTCCCCGCAGTCGGGAACCGGGTCCATTCGGCTCTGTACGCCGGGAACATCCTGCTGCTGCTCGGAAAATCCCATGCCCGTTCCTTTCCGGATGTGTTGAGTCGCTGAGGCATAGCTGGATAGCCCCTGACTCTTCCGGTAAACCACGTTTGACGTTGCGACTCCCGGGTATGTCAGCACTCGCTCGTTCTTCAGCAGTCAGGAACGCTTTCGTCGCTGGGCTCCACCACTGGAATGAACCCAGCACCTCACTCATGCCCTGGGGGTGAACGTCGTTGCTGCGGATCGCTTCGGTGCCGGGTTCCCACGTCTACGTGCGTCACCTTGCCGACCCCACCGCCGACTGCGTTATGCGACTCGATGACCCGGTACCGGCCGACGGCCGTACGGTGCCGGGGGGCTGGTGGCCGCCGCTGATGCTGGAGCCAGGGTGGGTGAGCGATCATCACCAGGATTTCGACGTGTTCCACGTCCACTTCGGTTTCGACGCCACGGGCCCCGAGGTGTTGACCGAAGTGGTCCAGGAACTCAAGATGCACGACAAGCCGTTCGTGTACACGGTGCACGACCTGCGCAATCCGCATCACGGGGAGCCAGCGGCGCATATCGAGCAGCAGAACGTGCTGCTCGCCGCCGCGGACGAGCTGATCACGCTGACGCCCGGTGCGGCACGGGAGATCTGGCGCCGGTGGCAGCGGCAGGCACGGGTGTTGCCGCACCCCCACGTCCTGGACAGGGACCGCATCGAGCGTCCCCGTCCGCACGACCGTCGCTTCGTGGTCGGCGTGCACGCAAAGAGTCTGCGCGCCAACATGGATCCATTGCCCGTGGTGACCGCGCTGACCGAGATCACGTCGTCACTGCCGGGTGCGATCCTGCAGATCAATCTGCACGATGAAATCTTCGACCCGGCCAACTATTGGTTCTCCCCCGAGGCCGGCAAAGCCTTGTTGGACTTCGACCGCCACGCCCACGTCGACGTCCGAGTGCATCCGTATTTCTCCGACGACGAACTTTGGGATTATCTGGCTTCGCTGACGGTATCGGTGTTGCCGTACCGGTTCGGTACCCACTCCGGCTGGCTGGAGGCCTGTTTCGACCTGGGCACCGCGGTGGTGGTGCCGAGTTGCGGGTTCTATGGCGAGCAGCGACCCTGTCACGTGTTCGACCTCGGTGAGGATCACTTCGACGAGTTGTCCCTGGGTCGGGCGATTCGCGCGGCCCACGACCGTTGGGCCGCAGGACAATCCGGTCACCGGGCCCGGTGGCAGGACCGGCACGCCGAGCGTCGGCGACTGGCCGCTGCGCACCGCGAGATCTACCAGAGCGTTTTGGTATGACGAATTCGCTGCGGGTGGCCGTGATTGCCTCGAATCGGTTCCCCATTCGGGAACCCTTCGCCGGTGGACTGGAGGCCCACGTCAGTCACCTGTCCCGCGCGCTGGCGTCCCGCGGGCATCGGGTATCGCTGTTCGCCGCACCCGGTTCCGATCTGGCCCCGGGTTGCGAAGGTCTGGCGGTGCGCTTCCTCGAACTGTCCGAGTCGGCGCGGCATGACATTTCGATGCCCGACGCGGTCTTCATGTCGGACCACCACGCCTACCTGTCGTTGATGCTCTGGCTGGCGGGACCTGGCGCCCGGCAGTTCGACGTAATCCACAATCACAGCCTGCATTACCTGCCGGTGGCGATGGCTCCGGCCCTGTCCATCCCGATGCTGACCACCGTGCACACGCCGCCGACCCCTTGGCTGGAATCCGCGATCGACGCAGCCGCGGGCGAAGGCACCCGATTCAGCGCGGTGTCCCGGCACACCGCGGATGCCTGGCGGAAGGTGATCGACGACATGGCCGTGATCCCCAACGGAGTCGACACGCGCATGTGGCCGCTCGGGCCGGGTGGACGGGCTCTGGTCTGGTTTGGCCGAATCACCGCGGAAAAAGCGCCGCATCTGGCGATTGCCGCGGCCCGGCAGGCGGACCGTCCGCTGGTTCTGGCCGGCCCCATCTCCGATGAAAGTTATTTCGCCGAGCGGATTGCGCCGCAACTGCACGGCAACATCACTTACGTCGGTCACCTCGAACATCAACGGCTGGCCCGCCTCGTAGGCGAGTCCTGCACAGCACTGGCGACACCGGCGTGGGACGAACCGTACGGTCTGGTCGTCGCGGAAGCGATGTCATGTGGCACCCCGGTGGTGGCCTTCGCGCGCGGCGGGATCCCGGAGCTCATCGACGACGACTCGGGCCGATTGGTGCCTCCCGACGACATTGCCGCCATGGCGGCGGCGATCGACTCGACGGTCCGGCTGCCGCGAAACCGGGTGCGCGAGCGAGCCATCCGGCACTGCTCGGCTAGGGCCATGGTCACCGCGTATGCCGACCTGTACCAAAACATGATCAACGACGTTGCACTGCGGAACTGAATGATCGGCTATTACATCCACCACCACGGCTTCGGCCATCTGGCCCGGGCCACCAGCGTCTGCGCCCAGCTGCGCAGGCCGGTCACGGCGCTTACCTCGCTGACCATCGAAGGCGCGCACCCGTTTTCAGCGATCGTCCAGTTACCCCGCGACGACCAGGCCGAAGAGGTGCGCGAACCCACCGCGCACGGTGCGCTGCATTGGGCGCCGCACCACGATTCGGGATACACCGCCCGGATGAGCGCGATCGCCGATTGGGTCGCCGACGCGCAACCCGAAGTCGTGGTGGTCGACGTCTCGGTGGAGGTCGCGATGTTCGTCCGGTTGCTCGGCACACCGGTAGTCGTTGTAGCCCTGCCCGGCAAACGCACCGACGCACCGCATTTGCTGGTGCACCGGATCGCTGACCACATCCTCGCCGCATGGCCGAAGGCGTTGTGCGTGCCCGCCTGGCTCAGGCAGTACGACGACAAGACGAGCTATGTCGGCGGTATCAGCCGATTCGAGGGTCGCCGGGCCGACCCGAAAACCATGGATGACGGGCGCGTGCTGGTGCTGGGCGGCACGGGTGGCGACTTCGGATCCGGTTGCGGCTCATCGGTTCCCGGCTGGACCTGGACGGCGTTGGGCGGCGGCAACGGTTCGTGGAAAGACGACCCGTGGCCGGAGATCCGCGCCGCCGACGTCGTCGTCACGCACGCGGGACAGAGCTGCGTTGCCGATGTCGCCGCGGCGCAACGCCCCGCCATCGTGATCCCCCAAGCCCGCCCGTTCGACGAGCAGCAAGCCACCGCTGTGATGCTACGGCGGCATCAGCTCGCCGTAGTGGCGCAAGACTGGCCGGACGAGCGCGCCTGGCCGGCGCTGCTGACACACGCCCGGGCCCGGAATCCGCAGCGGTGGCAACGCTGGCAGGTAGCCGGTGCCGCGCAGCGCGCCGCCGCAGCGATCGAATCGACGGCACTGCGGTGCAGGGCGCTCGCCCGGTGAAGACGGCCGCCGTCACCATCGCGCACGGCCGGGCCGCCCACTTGCGCCGCCAGCTCGAGGGGCTCGCCGCCGGAAGTGTGCAGCCGGACACCCATATCGTCGTCGCGCTGGGAGACAACACGATTGCCGGCGTCGTCGCTGACGCGGCCGCACCGGTAGAGGTGCTCGAATACCCGGCTGCCCACCCGCTGCCGCTGGCAGCGGGACGCAATGCCGGTGCCGCTGCGGCGTTGCGGAGGGGAGCCGACCTTGTGATCTTCCTTGACGTCGACTGCATCCCCGGCAGCAACCTCATCGAGCGGTACCGTAGCGCCGCCGACGAACACGGCGAGGCGCTACTGTGCGGACCGGTCACCTATCTGCCGCCGCCGGGGCCGATGGGTTACGTCGTCAAAGACCTGCACAACCAGCGTGATCCGCATCCGGCGCGGCCAGCCCCGACGCCCGGTACCGCCGTGGCCACGACGGACTACGCGCTGTTCTGGTCGCTGTCTTTCGCCGTGCACGCTCAGACATGGCGACGGATCGGCGGATTCTGTGAGCAGTATCGCGGATACGGCGGCGAGGACACCGACTTTGCGCAATGCGCTGCGGCGCAGGGCGTCCCGATGTGCTGGGTGGGCGGAGCGGACGCCTTCCACCAATACCACCCGGTGACCGATCCGCCCGTCGACCACCTGGACGACATCGTGCGCAACGCCGCAATCTTCCATCGGCGCTGGGGCTGGTGGCCCATGGGTGGCTGGCTGAGCGCATTCGAGTCCGAAGGACTGATCAGCCGCGATGCCGACGGGCGCCCCCGCCGGGTGGAAGTCACCTAGTCCAGGTCACTTGGTCCGGGTCAGATCCGTGGTCGCGGGTCCCTCGAGCAGCGTGCCGTCCGGCGCGAATCGGGATGCGTGCAACGGGCATTCCCATGCCTTGTCCGCGTCGTTCCAATTCACGATGCCGCCCAGGTGGGTGCACACCGGAGAGACCTTGTGCTCGACCCCGTCGACCACGCAGCGGGCCTGCAGATTCCACGGCGGGCCACTGACCACACCGCCCTCGTCCTTCTTCGGTTCCGGCCGCCCGATCCGGGTTGCCGGCGTGACCCAGCCCTTCGCCAGGTTGAAGCCCACCTCGAGGTTGGCCGACAGCGCGGTGGTGATGCCGGACAGCTCGTGCGGACTCCAACTGGCGAACGCGTCGGCCCAATCCATCCGGCCGCCGAGGATGCGACTGGACAGCGCCAATGCCGCGGCGGGGCCGTTGGTCATTCCCCACTTGTTGAAACCCGTTGCCACGAAGATCTTTTCGTTGTTCGGCAGAATCGGTCCCACGTACGGCAGCTGGTCGATCGGCGTGTAGTCCTGCGCCGACCAGTAATGGGTCTGCACCGCACCCGGATAGTGCTTGCGCGTCCACTTGTCCAGTTCGTCCAGCGCTATCGTGGGACTCTTCTTGCGGCCCACCGTGTGCCCCGCGCCGCCCACTATCAGCAGCTCGCCGTCAGCGGTGGGCGCGTAGCGGACCGAGCGGGTCGGCGAGTCGGTGGAGATCATCATCGGCCGGGTGATCTCGCCCGGCACTTTGTAGGCCATGCAATAGGACCGGCTGGGCTTCAGCCGGGCGAAATAGCCGCCGCGGTCCAGGATTGGGATGCCGGTCGCGAGCACCAATTGCCGGGTGAACACGTCGGCGTCCGCCTCGGTGCCCTCGTCGGTCTGCTCGCCCCCGCCGGTGTTGACGTGCAGCCGCAGACCGTCGCCCTCGCTCGAAACTTTGCGCACCCGAGCACCTTCGACGAGTCGCCCGCCGCGGTCGAGCAGCTCCACGACCAGGCTGTCGAGGAATGGGAGCGGGTCGAACTGCGCCTGGTTGGGCAGGCGCACCCCGCCGTGGTAGGGAAACGGCACGTCGGCGCGGTCATCCCAGGTGACCGGGAGCCCGACGGCACTGCAGGCCAGCCACTCCGCGCGTGCCGAGGGCACGCCGCGGGCCGATTGCGCGTAGGTGTAGGCGTCTTCGCGTTGCACGTCGATGCCGTGCTCATCGCAGTGGCGCAGTACCCAGTCCATGCCCTCGCGATTCCCCTGCACGTAGGCCTGCGCGGTGCCACGGCCGTGGCGGGTGATGATCTTGCTCAAGTGGGTGCTCTGCAACAGGCTGAGCTTGGCGGTGGTGTTACCGCTGGCGCCCGCGGCTACGGTACGGGCCTCCAAAACCAACACATCCTTGCCCGCCCTGGCCAGCAGCACCGCGGTGATCAAACCGGTGATGCCGGCTCCCACGACGACGACATCGGCCGAGCCCCCAAGATTCTGGGAGGTTCGGTCGGCCCACGAGACCGAGCCGCGATTATCAAGCCATAGAGACACCATGGCGGTTCTGGTACCCCGGCCCGCCCTGGCGGAAACAGCCGACGGCCCGATTTACTTCGCATAACGACAAGGTATTTCGCAGCGCGTCGGCTGCGCGGCGAATCGAGTATCCGTTATGTGAAGCACTGGTTTTCACAATGTTTCATGTGCAATCTCGGGGGTATCAATTCGATCGCGACGCCGGAGTTTTCTGCTCCACGTCGACGGATCAGAGAACTCTGGTTCGAATCCGGTTCCGGTCGTTCACGATCGAAAAAGGAGTACTCAATAATGCGTACCGCAATTGCCACCCTTTGCGCCGCCTCGGCACTCACCTTCGGTGGAGCAGGCATCGCCAATGCCACCGTCGACCACGCGCCGGTCCCGTCATCGACGACAACCACCGTGGCCGAGCCCGAGAACACCAACAAGGAAAGCGACAACTCGGGCCTGTGGGGCCTGGCCGGCTTGCTCGGCCTCGCCGGACTCGCCGGACTGAAGCGTCGCCGGGACAACAACGTCGTTGACCCCGCCGCGGGCCGTCGGCCGACTGTCTAATCCTTGACACGGACACGCCTCCGTCAGCGCCCGCGCTGATGGAGGCGTTGTTCTTTGCTGAATCTTTCGGCGCCGCTGCGCTTCTGCGCCTTCTGCGTGCTGCGCTGTTTTCGGTCGATCTGTCGCGGGTACTTCGGGCGCATCCAGGTTAGGGAGGCCATCACATGGACGCATTGACATTTCTGCGCGCAGATCACAAGAGCGTGTTGGGCATGCTGGAAGTGCTGGACGGAGCACCGGAAGGCACCGGCGCGCAACTCAGCGGCCTGGAAACGATGGTGAACAACCTCATCATCGCCGAATCGCAACACGAGGCGATCGAAGAGCAGTTCTTCTGGCCCGCGGTACGGCGTGCCCTTGACGACGGCGATGAACTGGCCGATCACGCCATCGCGCAGGAGGAAGCCGGAAAGAAGCTGCTGCAGCGGCTCGAGGATGGTCGCCCGGGCGAGCCGGGCTACCACGAGGCGCTCAAGCAATTCGTGATAGCCGGTCGCGAGCACATCATGTTCGAACAAGACGTTGTGTGGCCCCGGTTCGCCGCGGCGGTCGATCACGACGAGCTCGAGGTCATCGGCAGGCGGCTGGAAACCGCGAAAAAGGTTGCGCCGACGCGCCCGCACCCGAACACACCGTCGGACTCCATCACTCAGAAGACGATGGGGATGGGTGCTGCGGTGGTTGACCTGGTGCGCGATGTGGCGACCGGGCGGGAGGCTGACAACCCGCCGGACCCGCAGATTCACTGACGCCGACGCGCACGTCAGCACAAACAAAGGCCTGGCGGCCCCTGCACTGGGAACCGCCAGGCCTTCGTCCTGCCGAACGGTCTAGGTGGTCGGCATCCGCTGCTCGTGCGTGAACGGCTTCTCGTCCGGAACCGCAGGCGAGCCTTCGGGATTGGTGTCGGCGCCCTTGTTCTTCCGGATGGCGCTACCCAGCCACTCCTCCGTCGGCTTCTCCACGTACTCCCATTCGATGCCCTCCGGCCACGGACCCTGACCCTGGTTCCACGGGCCGCGCACCGAGTCGCCACCGTTGGACATGTTGAAGGCCACGTTCTGGAACCGCGAGTCACCCGAAAGGGTCCCCGGCGGGAAGTTCACCGGCAGCTCGTTAAGGGCGGCGGTGAACTGCTGGTAGTGCGCGACCTCGCGAGTCATCAGGAATGTCAACGTATCCTGCACACCCGGGTCATCGGTGAACTGCTTGAGGTATTCGTAGACGATCTTCGCCCGCGACTCGGCGGCCAGGTTGTTGCGAAGGTCGACCGTCGGGTCACCGTTGGCGTCGATGAACGCACCCGTCCAGTTGTTGCCGGCGGAGTCTTTCGCGTCCGGCCCGCCGCCGCTGAGCACCAAGAACATCGGGTTCACCGACACCTGGTGGATGGCCTGCTCCCGACCATCCTTGCTGGCCACCGCGGGCATCCAATCGCACCGCTCGTTGGCCAGTTTCAGATCGTCGTTCAATCCATCCAGCAGCATGGTGATCATCGATCCGACCATTTCCAGATGGCTCAATTCCTCCGTGGCGATATCCATGAAGAGGTCGTACATCTTGGGATTCTTCTCCCGCAGAACGAAAGCCTGAATGAAATACTGCAGGGCGGCGGTCAGCTCTCCATTGGCTCCACCGAACTGCTCCATCAACAATGACGCGAACCGCGGATCCGGCTGGCTGACGCGCACCTCGAACTGCAAATCTTTATTGTGCACAAACATTTATTTCTCCCAGGGCTGTTAACACCGTGTCTTCCTCGACCCGATTCGCCCGATTACCCGTACTGCGGCGGTCCAAACGGGATCCGCCGCAAATCCACCGCCCCGCGGTCAGTTCGGCCGCGGATCGCCCTCCGCCCGAGACACCCTATTTATTTCGTTGCCTGCCAGTCTATTTCGTCTCGTGAACGGTGCGGCGAAATACACCGCGACCACCACCGCCCAGGACAGCAGGCTCAGCCACAGCTGACTGCGAGCGGTGTCGTCGAACGCCATCTGCACCAGCACCGCAACGATTCCCGCGGCCGTCAGGACCGAAAGCGCCGGAAACAGCCACATCCTGACGCGCAGCTGCCCCGCGGGTGTGCGTCGTCGCAGCACGATCTGGGAGAGCGCGATCAGCAGGTAGACGAACAGGATCACGGCGCCGGATGAGTTGAGCAGGAACAGGAAAACCGTGTCGGGCGACAGCCAGGCCATCAATACACACAGGAAGCCCACCACCGAGGAGAACAATATGGCGACGGCGGGCACCCCGCGGCGGCTCAGTTTGACCAGCCGGCCGGGCGCCTCCCCACGGCCAGCAAGCACGAACAGCATCCGCGACGAGGTGTACAGGCCGGAGTTCAGGCACGACAACACCGCGGTCAGCACTACCGCGTTCATGATCTGGTCTGCGCCAGGTAGTCCCATGTGCTTGAGTGCGGCCACATATGGCGATGTTCCGGGTTCCATCGCGTTCCACGGCGTGATCACCACCAGCAGCAGGACCGAACCGACAAAGAAGACCACGATGCGCGCCACCACCGACCTGGTCGCCCGCGCGATGGCCCGCTCGGGGTCCCGGCTCTCCGCGGCCGCGATGGTGACGACTTCCGCGCCCACCATGGAGAAGATCACCACGACCACCGCGGCGAACACCGCCCCGACACCCGCGGGAAAGAACCCGCCCCGCGCGGTCAGGTTCGAGAAATCCAGGTGCCGGCCCGGCCACCAACCGAGCACAAAGGCCGTCCCGAGTGCCAGAAAGGCCATGATCGCCGCGACTTTGATTCCGGCGAACCAGAATTCGAATTCGCCGAAGGACGACACCGAGAACAGGTTGGTGGCGGTCATCAACACCATCAGGCCCAGCGAGAGCAGCCACAGCGGCGCTGGAAACCAGTAGTTCAGCACCTTGCCGCCGGCAACCGCCTCAAAGCCGACGACGATCACCCAGAAGTACCAGTACAGCCAGCCCACCGAGAAGCCCGCCCAGCCGCCCAATGCGGTCGCCGCGTAGTCGGCGAACGAGCCCGTCGAGGGGTTCGCGGTTGCCATCTCGCCCAGCATCCGCATCACCAGCACGATCAGCAGGCCGCAGATCGCGTAGGTCAGGAACGAGGCCGGCCCGGTCTTGGCGATCACCACGCCCGACCCGACGAACAACCCGGCGCCGATCACGCCGCCCAGGGCGATCATGCTGAGCTGCCGTTGCGAGAGGTCCTGGCGCAGCTGCGAAGTGCTAGCCATGGCTAACCACAACACATCCGCGCCGTGCGCACCACCGGGTCCACGTTCGCGGGGGAGAAATCACGCCGCCATTACAGGTACCTTGCGATACGGCGTGGCTCGTCCCGAAAAGGCCTGTCGGCGCGGCAAAATTGCCCCCGTGGCCGATTTGACCCGCCGATCGGTGCTACGCATGGGTGTAGGCGCCAGCGCCGGAGCGGCCGGTGTGTGGGCGTTGAGTGGCCTGCTCGATCCGCTCAAGCCGATGGCCGCCCCCCTGGCGCCGGCGCCGTTCGATCCCCCGACCGCGGGCAAGACGCTGCCGACCAAACTCACCGGGTCTTTCATCTCGGCGGCCCGCGGCGGGATCAAGACGAACTGGGTGATCGCCATGCCGCCCGGGCAGACCAAGATGCTGCGGCCGGTGATCGCGTTGCACGGCAAGGATGGCGACGCCAACATGATGCTGGACTGCGGCGTCGAGGACGCGCTGGCGCAGTTGGTCAGTGAGGGCAAGCCCCCCTTCGCCGTCGTGGGCGTCGACGGCGGTCCGAACAGTTACTGGCACCGGCGCTCCAACGGCGAGGACTCCGGCACCATGGTGCTCGAAGAGCTGTTGCCGATGCTGACCTCGATGGGCATGGACACCTCGCGGGTCGGCTTCCTGGGCTGGTCGATGGGCGGCTACGGCGCACTACTGCTGGGCGCCCGGCTGGGCCCGGCCCGCACCGCCGGGATCTGCGCGATCAGCCCGGCGCTGTACATGTCCTATATCGGCACAGCGCCCGGCGCCTTCGACAGCGTCGACGATTGGACCCGCAACACGGTGTTCGGGCTGCCGGTACTGAATTCGATCCCGCTGCGGGTGGACTGTGGGATCGGCGACCGCTTCTTCTTCGCCACCAGCCAATTCGTCAGCCAGCTCAAAAAGCGGCCGGCGGGCAGCTTCTCCCCCGGCGGACACGACGTGGACTATTGGCGAGCGCAACTCCCCGGCGAGCTGGCCTGGATGGCGACTTAAGTGAGATGACAGTGCGATCCGCCGACACCTCCGGCTCTCCGCAAACGGCGGAGGGGAGGTCTGTGAGGGGACGGTTCCGCCCGGACATCGAAGGGTTGCGGGCCGTCGCGGTGATTGCGGTCGTCGCGTATCACGCGGGCATCCCCGGTACCGCCGGCGGCTACATCGGCGTCGACGTGTTCTTCGTGATCTCCGGTTTCCTGATCACCGGGTTGCTCTGGCGCGAGGTGGCGGCGACGAACACCGTTGCGCTGGGTTGGTTCTATGCCGCCCGTGCCCGTCGGCTGTTACCGGCTGCGGCCACCGTCGGCGTGGTCACCGCGGTCGCCGCGGCCGCGGTGCTGCCGCCGTTGCAGGCCCGAAGGGTGTTCGTCGACGGCATCGCCAGCGCCCTGTATGTCGGCAACTACCGGTTCGCCGCCCAGGGCACCGACTACATGGTGTCCGACCTGCCGCCGTCACCGTTCCAGCACTACTGGTCGCTCGGGGTGGAGGAGCAGTTCTATCTGCTCTGGCCGGCGTTGATCATCGGCACAGCATGGTTGGCGAGGCGGATCGGCCGGAGCGCCGCCGGCTCGGCGCCCTACGCGGTGCTGCTGACCCTGGTCGGGGCGGCATCGCTGGCGGCGGCGGTGGTGTGGACGCGGGTGTCACCGCCGTGGGCGTTCTTCTCGCTGCCCACCCGGGCCTGGGAACTGGCGGCCGGTGGCTTGGTGGCCCTCACGATCAACCAGTGGCGTCGGTTGCCGCTGCTGCCCGCCACGGTCGCCGGTTGGGGTGGCCTCGTGCTGATCCTGCTGACCTGCACCCAGCTGGGTCCGCACACGCCCTACCCCGGCACGTCGGCGCTGCTGCCGGTGCTGGGTACGGCACTGGTGATCGGCGGCGGGTGTGTCACCGGCGGCATGGGCGTGGGCCGGGTGCTGTGCCCACCGGCGATGCGGTCGATCGGCCGGGTGTCCTACTCGTGGTACCTCTGGCACTGGCCGGTGTTGTTGCTGCTGCCGCCGCTGCTGGGTGATCCCGGCGGGTTGCCCGGCCGGCTGGCGGCGACGACGGTGTCCGCGGGACTCGCGGTGATCACCATGCATGCCGTGGAGAATCCCGGCCGGTTCGCCGCAGCGCTGCGCAGGTCGGCCAAGACCAGCCTGGCCGTGGCCGGCGCCGCCACCGGCGTCGCCGCGTGCGCCTGCGCGGTGCTGCTGACGGCGATACCGGCCCCGGTCGGCCACGGCGCCGCAGCTCCGCAGGCCAACATCGTTCCGCTGCCGCCCGTGCCCGGCCCGCAGGTCGGTCCGCGCGAAGCCGCCGTCGCGCAGGCCTTCACGCAGGTCCGTGAAGCGCTGGCCACGTCCGCCGCCCGGCGCGAGGTTCCGGCCAACCTGAACCCCTCGCTGGCGGCCGCCGCGGGCGACAAGGCCCCGGTGTTCGTCAACGGCTGCATGCGCTCGTGGCGCGATGTGGGGCAAAGCGAATGCGCCACCGCGGACGTCGCTTCGCCCACCACCGTGACGCTGATCGGCGACTCCCATGCGGCGATGTGGGACCCCGCCCTGCAACAGGTGGCCGCGCAGCGGCACTGGCGGCTGGAGACGCTGGCCAAGGTGACCTGTCCGCTGCTGAACCTGCCGATCGTCAGCCCGTATCTGGGCCGCAAATACAACGAGTGCGAACAGTGGCGGGCCGAGATCGTGAACCGGCTGCAGGCCGAGCGTCCCCAGCTCGTGGTGCTGAGCATGAGCCGGCGCTACCACGCCGACTTCAGCTTCGCCTCGTACGACCCGGCGTGGATCGATGCCGTCGCGCGGGTGGTCGCGCAGCTGCGCGGCATGGGTTCTCGCGTCCTGCTGCTGGGACCGGTGGCCGATCCGCAATCGTCGGCGCCCACCTGTCTGTCCGCGCACCTCGACGACGCCGGGGCCTGCGCGCCCGCCCGGGCAGTGGCGGTGAATCGCGACGGTATCGCCGCCGAGCAGCGGGTGACCGCCGCGGCCGGCGGCTCCTACGCGGACCTCACCGACCTGTTCTGCACCGCCGACCGGTGCCCAATGATCGTCGGCAACACGCTGGTGTTCCGCGACGACAACCACGTGACGACCGAGTATGCGCAACTGCTGGCCCCCGTGATCGGGGCGCTGGCCGATCAGGCCCTGTCAGACGGATGAATCGGGAGAATCCGGTGGGAAAATCTTCGCGAATGAACCTCGCGGGGAATGCGAACGTGGTACGAATAAAAGGGTTTTGGAGGTTCTGAAATGAGTCCGATGCTGTTGGTTCTGCTTAGCGCAGCCGCACCAGTCGCCGGGCTTGGCTTACTGCAATTGCAAGCGCGCCTTGAACGTTGGGACTACGAGAGGCACGCCGAGGACTGAGACGACGGGCACTGCGGCACCAAACCCGTTGCCTGCCAGTTGCTTTGACCCTCGCTGCGCCTGCAAGTCTCTTTATTTGAGCAATTGCCACCGGATCAGCGGCACGATTTTCTCCGCCATATACGCATGCCCGGCGTCGTTGGGGTGCACCCCGTCCGGACCGATCAGCTCGGGGCGGTCGACGAACCAGCGGTCGCCGATCGGGTCGACGAAATCCGCCCGCGCCGCCCAGGACGCGCCCGCAAGCACGTCGCGGATCACCAGCACCGGCACCGGCACATCGGCGGTCGGCCACGGCGGTCCGATCACCAGGAACCTGGCGTGCGGCGCGCGCTGCCGCGCAAGAACGAGCGTGGCGTGGACCCGCTGGGCGAGCAGCACCGGATCGACGTCCATGTCGTTGCGCGAGCCGAAGAACACGACCAGATCGTCGTCCGACTTGACGGCCCGGTCGGTCAGATCCTGAAAGATGTTGCCGTGGTCGCCAACCGCGCCGTATCCGGCCCGGCCTTCGGCCGCGACATCGCTGGTGATGCGCAACCCGGGCGCGGCGAGCGTCCGCCAGGTGCGGGCCGTCCACGACTTCGCGCCCAAACCGCCCAGATCGGTACCGGTGGTGTAGGAGTCGCCAACCACGGCGATGTGCTTGAGGCGTAGATCCAGCGTCAGGGCACGCACGGGTCGTGCCTGCACCGGCTCGGTGATGCACGGCGCAACCAGGGCCACCAGTGCGCACAGGCTGATGGCGAACCGGACCAATCTAGTCATCGCAACCTTCACTGCGGAGGGCCGAATAGCTAACTCAAATCGTACGAGGAACCGACGGTGACGGCGCGCATCTTCGCCGTCGCCACGCCCCGAACGTGAGCGGTCACACATCCCGTGGCGGCGCGACGGCCGACGCAGCCGAGGGGGCACCCCGGCGCCGCGACGTCGAGCCGGATGTGCACTGGTCGCCGCGGTTTATCGGCTCCCGGCGACGACGACCGGGCGGCACGGTACCGCAAGTACGAAAACCACGCTGGCGGCGCATCGCGGCGGGAGCCACACGGGCGAATCGCAATCCCGGTTCGGACCGGCACTCAGGGGAGCCGTGGCAAACATCGCTGAGTGGGTATCACTAGGTGATGGCCAGCAGCACCGACCGTGAGTCGTTCATTGTGGAATGCCTCGTGGGGGCATTCGACGACCTGATGGAGGCGGACCCGGACGCGTTTCGCACCAAGTTCCGCAAGATGGCGGGCGACCCGTTCGCGTTCTACCGGGGCAGTGCATGCCTGTTCTACGCGGACATGGCCGAACGCGACGACCGCTGGGCCGACGAACGCACCGGCCGGGTGTGGATCCAGGGCGACCTGCACGCGGAGAACTTCGGCACCTACATGGACGGGTCCGGAGTGCTGATCTTCGACGTCAACGACTTCGATGAGGCCTACATCGGCCATTTCACTTGGGATCTGCAGCGTTTCGCCGCCAGTGTCGCGTTGATGTGCTGGCAGAAGGCGCTATCCGACGCCGAGATATCGCGGCTGATCGAGACGTTCGTGCGTTCTTACGTCAAGCAGGTGCACTGGTTCGTCGACGAGCAGGACGACGCATCCTTCTCACTGAACCTGCAGACCGCCCGGGGCGCGGTGCTGGCCGCACTGCAGTCGGCGCGGCTGTCGACGCGCGCGGCGATGCTGGACCGGATGACGCGAGTCGACCAGTGGGACCGGCAATTCCGCGACGCGCCCGGAGTCCGCAGGCTCGACGACGCCGAACGGGACAAGGTCGTCGGCGCTTTCGAGACATACCTGGACACCATCCCCGAAACCAAACGCCGGCGCGAGGTGACCTACGACGTAAAGGACGTGGTGGGTAAGACGGGATTCGGTATCGGCAGCGCGGGCCTGCCCAACTACACGATCCTGATCGAGGGGTTCAATCAAGCCCTCGACAACGACATTGTGCTGTCGATGAAGCAGGGCAACATCGCCGCGCCGAGCCGGGTGATCACCGATCAGAAGGTGCGGGACTACTTCCAGCACCACGGGCACCGCACCGCGATCTCGCAGCGGGCGCTGCAAGCCCACGCCGATCAGCTACTGGGTTACACCGAGATCGACGGGACCGGTTTCGTGGTCAACGAGTTATCGCCATATGAATCCGATTTGGAATGGGACGAGCTGAGCGAACCCGACGAGCTCACCGAGGTTGTCGAACAGCTCGGCCAGGCGGTCGCGAAAGTGCACTGCGTCGGCGACGCGGACAGCGACCAGTCACTGGTCGACTTTCAGACCGAGGACGCGATCGTCGAGGTGATCGGTGACCGCCTCGACGAGTTCGTCTCCGACATGGTGTCCTTCGGGCTGGACTACGCCGCGGTGGTGCGCGACGACCACCGCCATTTCGTCGAGGCGTTCCGCGAGGGCCGCATCCCCGGGGTAAGCGCCACCTCAAGCCGAACGGGCCGGTCAGACCGCGCGGGACGAGACCCCAGATAGCGCACCGTCGATCGGATGCACCTTCGCGGTTGGCGAGTCAGTCGCCAGTGTCCCCGCGGGGGCGGGCCGCGCGCCGATCATCCGCCGCATCCACCGCCGCGCCGGCTCCTCGACATAGTGATACATCAGGCTGGACAGCAGCATGGCGATCAGAATCAAGCCGATCACGTTCCACTTCCACGGGTTGTCCTGCGGCGTGAGCTCGAATTGCAGGACCGCCCAGCCCCACACGGTGTGCACCAGCTCGTGCACCATGTACAGGCAAAAGGAGATCTCCCCGCCGTACACCATCACCCGGGTGGACAGCACCCAGGGCAGACTGCCCAGACCGACGGCCAAGGTGATCACCAGCGGGACGAACAGCACGTCGACCACCCCGCCGCTGTCCACCACACCGCTGATCGGATGCGCATCGAACCAGTACAGGATCCCCACTATCGCGACCACCAGCAGCAGCGAGAGGTACCCGGCCACTCGCCGGGCGCGATCGCTCAACCGCAGCCGGCGCACCGCGGCACAGGCCAAGGCGCCCGCGATGAACTGGGTGACGATTCGGGGCAGCCAGCTCCACGGTGTGTAGAACTGGCCGCTGGCCAGCAGCAGTAACACCGGGGGCAGACACGCCGCGAACGCCAGCAGCATCAGGGTGCGCGCCCGCGTCGTCTGCTCCATGCGCAGGATCACCAGCACCACGAACCCGAACAGCAGGTAGGCCAGCCATTCCGCGCTGATCGACCAGGCCGGACCGTCCCAGCTGGTCCCGTCGAAGAACGGCTGAAACCACAGCTGGATCAACAAGACCTGCCGCACGTAACTCACCGCGGTCAGGTCCCGGATCTCGGGCAGCGGAATATGCCCCACATGCAGGCTCAGGATCACGATCAGCGCGGCCAGGTGCATGGTGACCAGGTACACCGGCCAGACCCGGGCCAGCCGCAGCCACAGGAAGTGCAGCGTGGCCCGCGTCGACCACGAGCCACCCATCCGGTCCAGGTAATTCCAGGTCAGCACGAACCCGCTGAGGATAAAGAACAGGTCGACGCCCTGGGCGCCGCAGTTGAGTACCGGCGCGAGGTTCTCCCGGAACTCGGGCGACACATCGGTCAGCATCGGCCGGAAATGGAAAAGCACCACCCACAGTGAGGCGACAATCCGCAGGCCCGTCAGAGCCTTGATCTCGCCCCTGATCTTGCCCCTGATCTCATCGGTGGGCGCTGTGCTGGGCACGAGGTTTCTTCCGCCTGAGTCTGCTGGGTGTTTCTTCGACTAACGCGGCTGTCCGGGGCGACATCGCCATGTCACCCGTCACCACGGGTAACCGGCAGCCAGAGCAGCCTAACAGCGCGGGCGTGGGAGCAGGTGCGGGTGAGCCCGGCCGGGCTCGTCGAACTTGGGGCCTGCGCACGCGCTGACGGCTGTTCTCCTGCCCAAAGACCACGCTCGGCGCCGGTTGGGGGCGGCACCGTCCACGCCGAACGCTTCTTAGCAATAAGTTAGGCGTGACTGTCGGTCCCCTTAAGTTCGGCGGGCACTTTATAGGTCAGGGCTCGGCCGGTGTGCGAGGGGAATGGGGCAGCTCGATGACCATGGCGATGACGACAAGAGTTTCGGGGCCGGGTGCCGGCGTCCTGCACTGCGCCGGTGCCCAGGTGCGGGCGCACTACCGCTCGCTGGCCACCGTGGTGACCATCCGTGGCGAGATCGACGCCGTCAACGTCGACCAAATCGGCGAGCACGTGCGACGCTTCGTCCTCGGTGACAACCCGGTGGTGCTCGACCTCAGCGCCGTGACGCACTTCTCGTCGGCCGGAATCGGCTTGCTGTGCGCACTGGACGAAGAGTGCCGCGCCGCGGGCGTCGAGTGGATGCTCGTCGGCAACCCGGTCATCAGCGCCTTGCTGGGTGAGCCGGACGAAGCCGAGTTTCCGCTCACCACCTCGCTGCACGAGGCCCTGCGCAACCTGGCCGACGCCATCGCCTGGCGCCGCCAGTTGGTGCTACCGCTTGTCAAGAAGTCGGCTTAGCGCTCCTGGACCGGCGCAGCCTGGCCACCGCCACCACCACGAAAATCCCGGCCACCGTCGCCAGCAACAACGTCAACACCAGCTGCTGTGGGTCGTAGATCACCGAACTGGTGGGTGGCTGACCATCGGCTACCGGCGCCACCTCGATCGCCGACCGGGTGGCCGTCCAGCTGAGCGCTGCCGCCACCGCCGCCACGAGCGCAACGACCAGCTCCAGGCCGGCCCGAATACGGGTGTTCACAGGAACGACCTGTGGTCGTCGTCGCCGGCCTCGTCGGCGACCTCCGGCTCGTAGGGACCCATCCGTTCCTCGACCAACGGGGTCAGCGCATCACGCAGGTGGCGATGACGACGGGCCCACGCCTGCGCGGTACGCCCCCCGGTGAGCTTGAGACCGATGCCGTACCTCCCGCGCGGCACACCGACCAGCTCGCCCAGCGCCCGCGCCGACTGCCACCTGGCCAACGGCTTGCCGGACTTCACCGAATTCTCGGCCTCGGGAAACACTTTCACGATCTCGGAGACCAGGATCGTCTCGGTGCCCTGTCGCAACGCATCCTCGGTCAACTCCACCGAGGTGTGAATACGCGCCGCCTTGACCTGCAGCGCCACGAACGCCGAGACCAGGACCAGAAAGATCGTCGGCACCAGCAGCGAGATTGCCACGTGGTTGGTCCACTGGATGTAGATCAGCGACGCCGCCGACGCCGGACCCGCCAGCACCCAGTACCAGCTGGCACCCGCCTCCCGGAACAACGGCTTGCTTTCGGATTCCCCCGCTGCTGTCATGTCAGCCTCCCTCGCCCAGCCAACTCGCCGCGGCGACGGCCCAGTAGGTGAGCACGATGTCAGCTCCCGCTCGCCGGATGCTGGTCAACGACTCCAGCGCCGCCGCGCGTTCGTCGATCCAATTGTTGGCCGCCGCCGCACAGATCATCGCGTACTCCCCCGACACCTGATACGCCGCCACCGGCACCGGCGAGACGGCGGCCGCCGCGGCGACCACGTCCAGGTAGCCCATCGCGGGTTTGACCATCACGATGTCGGCGCCCTCGTCGAGGTCGAGGGCCACCTCGCGCAGCGCCTCGCGGGCGTTGCCAGGTTCCTGCTGGTAGGTGCGCCGGTCACCGGACAGGCTGGAGGCCACCGCTTCCCGGAACGGGCCGTAGAACGCCGAGGCGAACTTGGCGGCGTAGGCCAGGATCGCCACGTCGGTGTGTCCCGCCGCATCCAGGCCGTCGCGGATCGCGGCCACCTGGCCATCCATCATGCCGCTCGGGCCCACCACGTGTGCTCCCGATTCCGCTTGCGCCACGGCAAGTTTCACGTATTGAGTCAACGTGGCGTCGTTGTCGACGCGGCCACGCTCGTCGAGTACGCCGCAGTGGCCGTGGTCGGTGAACTCGTCCAGGCAGGTGTCGGCCATCAATACCGTGGCGTCACCGAGGTCCTTGGCCAGATCCCGCAGCGCCACGTTGAGGATGCCGTCGGGATCGGTACCGGCCGATCCGAGCGCGTCCTTGTCCTGCTCGCGCGGCACCCCGAACAACATCAGACCGCCCACTCCGGCGGCGACCGCCTCGGCGGCGGCGCTGCGCAGCGAGTCGCGGGTGTGCTGCACCACGCCGGGCATGGAGGCGATGGGCCGCGGTTCGTCGATGCCGTCGGCCTCAGCGCTGATGAACATCGGCAGCACCAAATGCCTTGGCTCCAAGGACGTTTGCGCAACGAGCCGGCGCAACGCGGGCGTTGCCCGCAGCCGCCGCGGTCGCTGTCGCATGGCTACACCCTCACCCGTGCGTTGACTCTGCGTTGCGGTCGGAAGTTACCCGTACTTTCGCGCCCTGGGCGCAGAGTCAGCGCACGCCACGTCATCGCCTACGGCTCTTCTTGCGCGGCGGCGGCAGCGCACCCTCGGCGCGCAGCCGGGCGGCGTGTTCGGCCAGCGCGTCCACCAGGGGGCCGACGGCCGCGGTCTCCGGCTGGACATCGACCCGCAGGCCGAATTCGGCGGCGGTCTCGGCCGTCTTGGGGCCGATGCAGGCGATGATGGTGCGCGCGTGCGGCTTTCCGGCGATGCCGACCAGGTTGCGCACCGTCGAGCTGGAGGTGAAGCACACCGCGTCAAACCCACCGGTCTTGATCATCTCGCGGGTGGTGGCCGGCGGCGGGGCAGCCCGGACCGTCCGGTAGGCGGTCACGTCCTCGATCTCCCAGCCGCGCTCGCGCAGACCCTCGGCCAGTGTCTCGGTGGCGATGTCGGCGCGCGGCAGCAGCACCCGGTTGACCGGGTCGAAAATGCTGTCGTAGGGCGGGAATTCGTCCAGTAGCCCCATCGAGGACTGCTCACCGGAGGGCACCAGTTCGGGGCTGATCCCGAACGCGCGCACCCGGTCCGCCGTCGACTCGCCGACGCAGGCGATCTTCACGCCGGAGAACGCGCGGGCGTCCAGACCGAACTCGCCGAACTTCTCCCACACCGCACGCACCGCGTTGGTGGAGGTGAACACCACCCACTGGAAGCGGCCGTCCACCAGACCCTTGACGGCACGCTCCATCTGGGCGGGACTGCGTGGGGGCTCGACGGCGATGGTCGGCACCTCGATGGGCAGCGCGCCGTACGACGTCAGCCGCTCGCTCATCTCACCGGCCTGGTCCTTGGTGCGCGGCACGAGGACGGTCCAGCCGTACAGCGCGCGGCTCTCCCACCAGTTCAGCTTGGCGCGGCTGGTCACCGTCTTGCCGATGGTCACCACCAACGGCCCGGTCAGCGGACCGGCCGGGTCGGCGCCGCCGCCCAGGACGGCCGGGTCGGTCAGGCCCTGCAGCGTGGTCTCCACCGACCGCTGCTGGCAGGTGGTGCCCTGCGCGGTCACCACGCACGGCGTGTTGTCGGCCAGCTCGTGGTCGATCAGCGTGCGGGCGGCGTCGGCCAGGTGCGACGCGGTGGCCTGCAGGATCAACGGCCCGGGCGCGGCGGCCAGGGCGTCCCAATCCACGTGCGGGTCACGCACATCAGCCACGGTGTGCGACGAACCCAGCGGCAACCCGGCGTAGGTGGGCACCGCGCTGGTGGACGCCAGGCCGGGGACGATCTCGATGTGCAGGTGCGAGCGGGCCACGGCGTTCACCTCGGTGATGACCGCGTCGACCGACAGCGGGTCACCGGCCACCAGCCGCACCACGTCGACACCCAGCCGGGCTTCGTGCGTCAGCGTCTTGGCGACCTCGACGGGATCGCCCAGGGCCGGACGGATGTCGGGACCGCTGGCCACCACCGCCGGCGCGGTCTCGCCGCCTCCAGTGGCGCCGTGCGTCGAGTCCGGGCCTGCGGGCGCCGGCTCGGCGGGCGCCGGGCCGGACACCGGCGGTAGGTCCTTGCCGATCAGCGCCAGCACCGGCTCCGGCACGTCCGGGTCGGTGAACACCAAGGCGGCGTTCGCCAGCACGGTGGCGGCGCGGGTGGTCAGCAGACCAGGGTCGCCCGGACCCGAGCCCACGAAAGTGATGCGGCCCGGTGTCGGCTTGCGCCCTCGCGTCATCGTTGTCGCTCCAAGTCTGTAGTCAATGTCATCGCGCGGGGTCTTCCCGCGCTCCCCTCATCAATTCACGGGCGCCCAGCTCGAACAGCTCGCCGGCAACCGAGAGCCCCAGCTCCCGTGCCTGATCGGCGGCGCCGATGCCGGACGCTCGGATCACGTCGGACCCGTCGAGTGCCGCCACACAACCGCGCAGCGACAGCTCCTCGAAGACCCGCCCCTCCTCATCGATCGACTCGACCACTTCCGCGATCGCGCCCACCGGTGCGGAACAACCCGCCTCCAATTCGGCGAGCAGGGTTCGCTCCGCGGTGACCGCCGCTCGGGTGTCGGCATCGTCCAACTCCGCCAACACCGCGGCCAACCGACTGTTGTCGGCTCGGCACTCGACGGCGAGAGCGCCCTGGGCAGGCGCTGGCAACATTTGCACCGGCTCCAGCGTCTCGGTGACGTCGCCGAGCCGGCCCAGTCGGGCCAGACCGGCCCGGGCCACCACGATGGCGTCAAGATCACCACTACTTACCCTGTTCAACCTGGTATCTAGGTTGCCTCGTAGGGGGCGGATTTCCAAACCGAGACCCAATGCTCTAAGCTGTGCGGCCCGCCGCGGCGAAGATGTGCCTACCAGCGAACCCGGCGGCAACTCGCCCAGCACCAGTCCATCACGGGCCACCACCGCGTCGCGGGCGTCCTCGCGTGGCGGTATGGCCGCAATGACGAACCGCGGATCCGCGGCGGTCGGCAAATCCTTGTGCGAGTGGACGGCGGCGTCGACACGGCCGTCCTCGATCGCCTCCCGCAGTGCGGTGGTGAAGACTCCCACGCCCAGCGTCTCGATCGGCGCGGCCGAGCGGTCACCCACGGTGCTGATGGTCACCAATTCGGCGGGATGGCCGTTGGCGATCAATGCGTCTCTGACGGTTGCGGCCTGGGTGGTGGCCAGCAGGCTGCCCCGAGTGCCAATCCGGATCACGTGCGCCAATCAGCTACTCGGCGGATCTCTGCGGACCGCCCGGGGCCCCGTCGAAATCGGTTGCGATTACCGGTAATTCGCCGGCTGCGACGGCGGCGACGGAGTCGATGGCGGTCTGGTCCAGTTCGAAGAGCTCACGCAGCGCCTCGGCGTAGCTGTCGCCACCGGGAGCGCTGGCGAGCTGCTTGATCCGCACCGTGGGCGCGTGCAGCAGCTTGTCGACCACCCGCCGGACGGTGCGCGCCACTTCCTCGCGCTCGGCGGTGTCCAGGCCGGGCAGCCGGTTGTCCAGCCGGAGTAACTCCGCCTCCACCACGTCGGCGGCCCGCTGACGCAGCGCGGTGACGGTCGGGGTGACCTCGGCCATCCGCTGGCCGGCCAGGTAGGCGGCGAGTTCGGCGGCCACGATGTGCCGGGCGGCGTCGATGTCGGCGGCCGCGGCGTGCGCCGACGGCTCGTGCTGGACCCGGTCGACATCAACGATCAGGACGCCGGGCAGCCCGGCGATCGCCGGGTCGACGTCTCGCGGCATGCCGAGATCGCAGATGACCAGCGGCTTGGCGGCTTCGTCGCGGCGCGCGTTGACCAGCGCGTGGTGGACGTCGGCGAGGGTCACCACATGGCTCACGGCGCCGGTGCAGCTGACCATCACATCGGCTTCGGCCAGCGCGGCGGGCAGGCGGTCCAATGTCAGCGCCTCGGCCGCCGTGCCCGCGGCGCTGATCTTGTCCGCGAGCCGTTGCGCCCGGGCCAGCGAGCGGTTCAGTACGTGTACGCGGCCGATCCCGGCGCGAGTCAGGTGCGCCGCCGACAGGGCACCCATCGCGCCGGCGCCGACCACCGCGGCGGTCTTGCCTTCGAGGGTGCCCAGCTTGCGTCCGGCGATGTCCAGGGCCACCGACACCACCGAGGCGCCGGCCGCGTCGATCGCGGTCTCGGAGTGCACCCGCTTGCCCACCGACAGTGCGCGTTGGGCCAGCTCGTGCAGGACCCGGCCGACCGCGTTGTTGCCCTCTGCAGAGGCGTAGGCCCGGCGTACCTGGCCGAGCACCTGCTGCTCGCCCACCACGGCCGAATCCAGGCCGCTGGCCACGGCGAACAAGTGCTCGACGGCGGCCTCGCTGTAGCGGACGTAGGCGTGCTTGGTCAGGTCGCTCATCGACAAGCCGGAGTATTCGGCCAGCACCTGGCCGATCACCGACAGCCCGGCGTGGAATGCCTCCACGACGGCATAGACCTCGACGCGGTTGCACGTCGAGAGCACCATGGCTTCGGTCACCAGGGATGACTGCAGCACCCGGTCGACGATCTTGATTTGATCGGACTCGTCGATGCTCAGTTGTTCCAGGACGGAGACCGGCGCGCTGCGGTGCGAAACCCCGAAGAGCAAGATGCTCACGGCAGCATCACCTGGCCCGCTCCCTTGCAGCTTTGGAAAGTGAACTGCTGTCTACGGTAGACGGTTGTCAGATGACCTACCAAATGGCGGGTTTGGCCAGCCACCGGCTGGTCACTGTCAGCGGGCTGCGAGGTCGGCCCGCAACCGCGGTTCGTCGATCTCCCAGTAGCTGTGCTCGCGCCCGTCCAGTAGGACCACCGGGAGCCGGTCGCCGTATTCGGCCCGCAGCGCGGAGTTTCCGGTCGCCGCGGCTTCATCGACATCGGTGGTGGCCAGCGCGAAGTCCAGCTCGCCGGCCAACTCGACCAGGCGGTCGTACACCCGCTGGCAGATCAGGCAACCGGCGCGGGTCAACAGTTCGACCTGTGCCCGATTCTCGGGTCGAGTCATGGCCCCCAGTCTGGCATTCCGGTGTGGACTGCAATGCCGGATAGGGTTGATGTCGGCCCGGGACCGGGAACCGGGCCACGCGGCGACTTGGGAGGTTCGGCTGATGGCTTCCATGGCTTCCTCTGAACCGGTGGGCCCCACCGGTCGGGCCGACTTGGAGGCGCTGGCCGCCAATGCCAGTGCCGAGCGCGCGCTCGACGGCCTGTATGACGCGCCACCCGACGAGCGCCCACAGCCGCCCGTCGACCTGACCGCCGCCGCATTCTTCGACGTCGACAACACGCTGGTGCAGGGCTCCTCGGCGGTTCATTTCGGGCGTGGACTGGCTGCGCGCAACTACTTCACCTACCGCGACGTGCTGGGGTTCGTCTACGCGCAGGCCAAGTTCCAGATCCTGGGCACCGAGAACAGCGCCGACGTCGCCGCCGGTCGCCGCAAAGCGCTGGCCTTCATCGAGGGACGCTCGGTCGACGAGCTGGTGCGCCTGGGTGAGGAGATCTACGACGAGATCATCGCCGACAAGATCTGGACGGGCACCCGCGAACTCACCCAGATGCACCTCGACGCCGGCCAGCAGGTGTGGTTGATCACGGCCACTCCTTACGAGCTGGCGGCGACCATCGCCCGGCGGCTGGGTCTGACCGGTGCCCTGGGTTCGGTGGCCGAATCGGTCGACGGCGTCTTCACCGGCCGGCTGGTGGGCGAGATCCTGCACGGCACCGGCAAGGCGCACGCGGTGCGTTCTCTGGCGATCCGCGAGGGCCTGAACCTCAAGCGCTGTACGGCGTATTCCGACAGCTACAACGACGTCCCGATGCTGTCGCTGGTCGGCACCGCGGTGGCGATCAACCCCGATGCGCGGTTGCGCAGTCTGGCCCGCGAGCGAGGCTGGGAAATCCGCGATTTCCGGACCGCTCGCAAGGCCGCTCGGATCGGCGTGCCGTCGGCGCTGGCCCTGGGCGCGGCCGGCGGGCTGCTGGCGGCGCTGGCGTCCCGACGGCAATCACGCTGATAAGCTGCGCCGCTGAGCATCTATTCGAGCGGAAAGCGGCGCCATGACAGTTCCCCAGGGAGCCGAAGGAATCATCGGTAAGCACTACCGGCAGGAAGATTACTTCCTGGTCGGTCGCGAAAAGATTCGCGAATTCGCCGCGTCGATCCAGAACGATCACCCGATCCACCACGACGAAGAGGCCGCCGCGGAAGCGGGTTATCCGTCGCTGGTGGCGCCGTTGACGTTCCTGGCCATCGCGGGGCGGCGAGTGCAGCTGGAGATCTTCACCAAATTCAGCATCCCGATCAACATCGCGCGGGTCATGCACCGGGATCAGAAATTCCTGTTCCACCGCCCGATCCTGGTCGGCGACAAGTTACACTTCGACACGTACTTGGATTCGGTGATCCAGTCCCACGGGACGGTCCTAGCCGAAATCCGAAGTGAAGTGACCGACGCCGAAGGCAAGCCTGTCATCACCAGCGTCGTCACGATGCTGGGGGAAGCCGCGCGTCACGAATCCGACGCCGAGGCGACCGTCGCGGCAATTGCATCCATCTAAACAGAGCAGGTAGCGTCGATTTAATGACATCAGAAGGCACCCAACTCCAGCCTCCGGTAGAGGACGTGCAGTCGCACTACGACCGGTCAAATGAGTTCTTCAAGCTGTGGCTCGACCCGTCGATGACCTACAGCTGCGCTTACTTCGATGAGAACCCCAACATCGATGAGCCGCAGTCCAAGACCCTCGAAGAGGCGCAGTTCGCCAAGCGCAAGCTGGCGCTGGACAAGCTGAACCTCGAGCCGGGCATGACGCTGCTGGACATCGGCTCCGGCTGGGGCTCGACGATGCGGCACGCCGTCGAGCACTACGACGTCAACGTCATCGGCCTGACGCTCAGCGAGAACCAGCTGGCGCACTGCGAGCAGAAGTTCGCCGAGATGGACAGCCCCCGCCGCAAAGAGGTGCGGCTACAGGGCTGGGAGCTGTTCGACGAGCCCATCGACCGCATCGTCTCGCTCGGCGCATTCGAGCACTTCGCCGACGGGGCCGGCGACGCCGGCTACGAGCGCTACGCCACCTTCTTCAAGAAGTACTACAGCTTGCTGCCCGACGACGGCCGCTTCCTGCTGCACTCCATCGTGGTGCCCACCGCCGAAGAGGGTAGGGCGATGGGCCTCAAGACGACGATGACGCTGCTGCGCTTCATCAGCTTCATCCTGCGGGAGATCTACCCCGGCGGGAAGTTGCCCCAGGTTGAGCAGGTCGACCGGTACTCGACCGAGGCGGGCTTCAAGATCGAGCGCCACCACTTCATCGGCAAGAACTACGTGCCCACCTTGAACGCCTGGGCCGACGCCCTGGAAGCCAACAAGGAAAAGGCCATCGAGCTCAAGGGCGAGCAGGAGTACGAGACCTTTATGAAGTATCTACGCGGCTGCTCGGACCTGTTCCGCGACGGCTACACCAACGTCTGTCAGTTCACCCTGGTCAAGTAACTCGCGTTTGCCTGCGCGAGCAGACGCTAAAGCCCCCGATTTCCTGCGGAATCGGGGGCTTTAGCGTCTGCTCGCGGGGGCAGCGGTCTTGCGGTCCTAGCCGAAAAAAATATTGCGGCGGCCGGCCAGCAGCCGGTACAGCGTCTGCTGAATGGTCTCGCGCACCTGATCGGTCAGCTCGAAGGTGACCATCGGGTCCTCTGCGTCACTGGGCGAATAGTCGGCCGTCGGGATCGGCTCACCGAACGCGATCCGCCACTTCGACGGCAACGGCACCAGCCCGGCGGGGCCGGCCAGCGGGAACAGCGGGGTCACCGGGAAGTACGGCAGCCCGAACAGCCGCGCCAGCAGCTTCACGTCGGCCAGCATCGGATAGATCTCTTCGGAACCGATGATCGAACACGGCACGATCGGCGCCTTGGTGCGCAGCGCCGCCGAAACGAACCCGCCGCGGCCAAACCGCTGCAGCCGGTAGCGATCTTCGAACTTCTTGCCCAGACCCTTGTAGCCCTCCGGGAAGACCGCGGTGAGCTCCCCTGAGGCCAGCAAACGGTGCGCGTCGGCCGTGCAGGCCATCGTGTGACCGGCCTTGCGGGCCGTCGAACCCACCACCGGCAGGTCGAACACCATGTCGGCGGCCAGCAGCCGCAAGTCACGTTGGGCCGGGTGCTCGTCGTGCACTGCCACCGACAGCATCAGGCCGTCGAACGGCAGCACTCCGGCGTGGTTGGCCACCACCAAGGCGGCCCCGTCGGAAGGAATGTTCTCGACGCCGCTGACCTCGACGCGGAACCAGGAATTGAAGAAGAACCTCAGCAAAGGCCGAACGACCGCGTCGTTGAAATGCGGATCGAAGCCGAATTCGTCGACGGAGTAATCGCCCGTCAACCGCTGCCGGAGAAATCCGGCCACCGCGGCGACGCGCTGAGCGAGGTCGTTGAGCGGCGCCTCAGCCGTCGACGACGCGCCCGCTGCTCGGCGGTGTTCATCGATCTCGCGGACGACGGCGGCGATCTCTTCGGCCGTTGCGCGACCACTCGGATCGGAAAGCAGCGACGGGTGCTGACGAGATGCATCCGAGCGCTGACCGGCACGGCGCCGGGCCGCTACACGTCCCCGATTAGTGTGCAGGGGAATGACATTCGCTCTGGACTCACCTGCCACGTTTCTATCCAAATCTATCTCAGCCCGACCACGGAATTGGATTTCGGCTACCCCAGCGCTGCGCCACCGCTATGGCACGACCCTCCCAGGAGCGTACCCGATCTGGATCGATAATGGGAGTCAGCCCGCGACCGCGAACATAATCGTCAAAAGCCTCTGCAGTAGACCACTTTGGTTGAAAACCAAGTTCGGAAACCATTCTGGTGGTGTCCATCACGCGGCCATAACTCAAGTATGCAAATTGGTCTCGATTGATCTCATTGTAACGATTAGCCCGTCTCAGCGAATCCAGTGCCCATACCCCAAAACTGGGCACCGGCAACGGAATTCGGCCGGCGCGACGAATTGCCTGAGATAGCATGATGATTCCGTTTGCGCCGACGTTAAATGTTCCGGCCTTTCCGGCCATCGCGGCGCGCTCCAGCGCACCCAGCGCGTCTTGTTCGTGCAGCAGTTGCAGGCGGGCGTCACGGCCCAACATCGTTGGCACCAATGGCCCCGCCAGATACCGGGACAGCGAGGTATCCATCGCTGGGCCGATCATGTTCGCCAGCCGTAAGATCGTCACCGCGATATCGGGCCGGCGCCGGCCCAGACCGCGCACATAACCCTCGATGTCGAGGCTGTCTTTGGCAAACCCCTCCCGGAACGGCCGACGGCTGCTGCTGTCCTCGGTGAACATCACCGGATCGTGCGCACTCGACCCGTAGACCTCCGAGGTCGACTTCAGCACCACGCGGCGCACCGAGGGCGCCTTCTGACAGGCGGCGAACAACTGCATCGCACCCATCACGTTGAGTTCCTTGAGCGCCGCGGTACCGCCGGATCGCGGTGCGTAGGACGCCGCCGCAGCGTGCACCACGGTGTCGACCTCGCCGTTGCGAATCACCTTGGCGATAAAGGGATTCCGGATGTCAGCGCGGACGAACTCGGCCCGTCCCATGCGCCGCAGCATGTCCTTGCTGGGCGCGATGGCGTCCACCGCGATGACGCGGTTGATCAGTGAGTTCTGTACCAGGCGGGCGACCAGGTAGCCGCCGAGGAACCGACAGGCACCGGTAACCAGCACTACCTTCGGGTAGTGCACGGTGTCGCCGCCGCTGGCCCCCCCGTTCGACGAATCCACTTTTACAGCCTAGCTACGAGCAGAAACAGCGGCGTTACGGACGAGTGACGGAGGGCGCCGGCAGAACTTACTTGCCAAGTTTTCTGCGCTGCACCCGGGTGCGACGTAGCAGCTTGCGGTGCTTCTTCTTAGACATACGCTTGCGCCGCTTCTTGATTACTGAACCCATGAACTCCGCATTCTTCACCCGTGTCCGGCTTATGACTTAACCCGGACACTTTACCCAACTGCGGGCCGGCAACACCAAACGACCGCCGAGCAGACGCAAAAGCACCCGATAACCACCCTTTTCAGGAGCCTTTGCGTCTGCTCGCGCAGGAACGCAACGAGTCGCGCTGCGGGGTCGGGGCTAGCCCGCGTCGAAGTACGAGGTCTCCAGCATGTCGTGGACCGCCTTGGCGTGCACGCGGAAGGACCGCCCCACCCGGACCGCGGGCAGCTCGCCGTTGTGCACCAGCCGGTACACGGTCATCTTGGACACCCGCATCAGCGCCGCGACTTCGGCGACGGTGAGGAACTGCGTCCGGCCCTGCCCGGCCTCGGCCGAACCGCCGGCGGGCGCCGCCTTACCTGCAGAATCCCGTGCTGATGGCCCGTTCGTAGACGTCATCGCTACCCAATCGTGTCAGGCCCGCGCAATGCCAGCGGCTTCCCCTCCGCTGGCACCCACACGTGCATACAAAGAGGAGAATAGCGGGACTAGTGGGGTTACTGGTACTGGTGAGAGACAATCAGTTCAAAATTCTTGAATTATTCCGATGTAATTCTTAGCTGCTCAGAGCGCTTTTTGGCGGCCTGGACGGCCGCGTCGACGGCGATCCGGAATCCGCCCCGTTCCAGTTCCCGCAGCGCAGCCACGGTAGTGCCGCCCGGCGAGCACACCGAGGCCCGCAACTGGGCGGGCGAGGTGTCCACCTGCAGCCCGCTCGGGCCGCCGTCAGCCGCTCGCTGGTCGGAGTCCATCCGCTCGAGCAGCATCGCCGCCGCACCGGCCATCGTCTGGGCGGCCAGGTCGGTGGCCACTTGACGGGTCAACCCCACCGCGACTCCGGCGTCCACCAGCGCTTCCACCAGCAGGAAGAAATACGCCGGGCCGGAGCCCGAGACCGCGGTCACCGCGTCCAGTTGCTTCTCCTCTACGGTGAGAACGCCGCCGACCGCGTCGAACAGCGCTGACACCTCCGCCAGTTGTTCGTCCGTGACGAACCGGCCCCTGGCCAGCGCCGTCACTCCCGCACCGACGAGTGCCGCCGCGTTTGGCATCGCCCGGACGACCGGCGTCCCGGCCGGCAGTTTGGATTCGAACGAGGAGATGGTGACGCCGGCCGCGACGGTGACGAACACCTGCTCGCCGCTGTCGTGCTCGGCCGAGGTGGCGACCCCGGCGAGCTCGTCGATGACCGCCTCCACGTCGGCCGGTTTGACGGCGACCACGACGAACGTGGCGGTCTCGGCAGCATCCTTCGCCGAGTTCACCACCAGCACCCCGTAGTTACTGGACAGATATTTCGTCCGGTCCGGCATCCGTTCGGCGACCACCAAGTCCTTGACCTGCCGCCCCGCCCGCAGTAGCCCGGACAACAGTGCCTCGCCGATGCTGCCGCCGCCGATGATCGCGATTCTTGCCATGCCCGAAGCATGGCAGACCCGGCGGGTGAGTTACCCGGCAGGCACCATGGCCAGTTGGCGAGCCTGCACGACCAACCGCCCGAGTTCGTCGACCACGATGTGATCCTCGTCGAACCAGTCGTGCCCGATCTCGACACAGGTGGCGATGATCCGCAGCCAGCCGTCCACGGGCAGTGACCGCAGCAGCGCGGTCAGCTGGACCGTCGGCGCCCAGCCGGTGCGGTCCACCGCGAAGGTCACCGGCGCCGACAGATCCCCGCACATCAATGCGAACAGCGCGTCGGGAGCCAGGTCGCGTGGGCGCGCCCACATCTGGATCACCGGGGGCCGCCCATCCGCCGGAGATTCCATCGTCGACAGCACGGGGCGGATGTCGCAACCGGCGCCCAGATGCACCAGGCCCGACAACGGGTGGCCAGGCCCGATCGGGGCCAGGTCGTCGGGCGGCCGCGGGGCCATCAGATCCACCACGGGGTTGGCCGACAACAGCGGCGCCGTCTCACCGGGCAGGTGGTGTTCCGGCTCGCCCAGCGTCACGACGGCGTGCACGGCGGTGCGCTCCCCCTGCATCAGCTCCACGTCGACCACGCTGATCCGGCGGCCGCGTTTGCGCAGCGTGGTCACCAGTCGCATCGCTCCCGGGTCGGGAGCGGACAGGAAGTTCGCCGACACTGCGACCGGTTGCAGCGCGTCACCGCCGTGCGCGGTGCGGGCGGCGTTGGCGCACAGCGCCACCATCACCCCGCCGTGCACCTTGGGACCGATGGTCCAGTGCTCGTTCAACTCGCCGTCGAAGACGTGGCACGCGTCGTCGGCGTCAATCGGCCGCAGCGCCATCGCGCTGCTGAACAGGGATTCGGTCATCAGCGCAGCAGATGGGTCCGGGCGAACTGGAGGGACTCGGTCAGCATCGCCTCACGTTCGGCGGCCGAGCGCGCCGACGAGGTGGACACTTCCAGCACGACGTGTCCGGTGAAGTCGCCCGCGGCCAGCATCTGGCAGACCTCGGCGGTCGGTTGGGTGCCGCGACCGGGCACCAAATGTTCATCAGCCGGCGAACCACTGCCGTCGCACAAGTGCAGGTGGACCAGCCCCGAACCCATCCGCCGGGCCATCTCCAGGGAGTCGGTGCCGGCGGTGGAGGTGTGCGAGAGATCCAGGGTGTAGTGGGCGTGATCGCCGTCGAGCGGGTCGTAGGACGGGGCAAAAGCCGAGATCGCCGGCCCGGGACCACCACCGCGCCGGCGCATCCGCTCCCGAGTCTGGTCCGAGCCGAAGAATCGGTCGGCCCGGAACGGGAACATGTTCTCCACGGCCACCATGACGCTGCTCGACGCTTCCAGCGCCATCACTTGGTCGCGGAATCCCTCGGCGTAACGCCGCTGCCACCGGAACGGCGGGTGCACGACGACGGTCTGGGCGCCCAGCTGCTCGGCGGCCCGCACGCTGCGGTCCAGCTTGACGATCGGGTTGGCGCCCCACACGCGCTGCGAGATCAGCAGGCAGGGAGCGTGCACCGACAGCACCGGCACCCGGTAGCGCCGCGACAGCTTGCCGACGGCGGCGATGTCCTGGCTCACCGACTCGCCCCACACCATCAGCTCGACCCCGTCGTAGCCCAGGCGGGCCGCATACTCGAACGCGGCCTCGGCCCGCAAGGGATACACCGAGGCCGTCGACAAGCCGACTTTGATTGCTGGGCGCACTGTCTGTCTGTTGCGCCTAACCCGTTTGCAGCAGGGCCATGGGCCCGAGGGTGATCAGCGCACCCACCGCGACCGCGATCAAAGTGCTGGCGATGTCCTCTGTCTTGCGGACCACGCGCACCCCCACCACCAATCCCAGGATGACCAGCACCGACAGCACCAACGCCACGATGGAGTTCCAGCGCCAGAGCTGGTCGAAGGCGATGAACAACCCGGCACCGAAAGCCACCGCGAGGATCGACTGCAGCACCGTCAGTAAGCCGGCGCCGATCGCCGCCATCCGGTCGGACGAGCGCCGTGGCCGGACTGCGCGGTCGGAATCCTCGGGTTCGCCCTCGTCGAACAGGTCGGGCACGCTGCGCCGCCGCGCCACCTCGTCGGCCAGGGACTGCCCGCCGAAGAGGGTGTGCTCCTCGTCGTCGTCGGATCCCTGTAGATAGGAACGCACATACGCGGAGTCCTCGACCGCCGTTTCGGCTTCGCGGACCTCGCTGTCCATGACATCCACGGACGCGTCGGTGTAATGGCCCACCGGGTCGGGACTCATGCCCTCGGCGCCGGACCGCTGGCCCTGCTCGTCAGCGACGTCCAAGTCGACGTCGAGGTGGCGCAGCGGTCGTGGGTACTCGCTACGTTCGGGTCCGGTCTTGCGCTGCGCAATCGGTTCGGACTTGGGCCAGCGGGGCTCCGGTTCGGACCAGTACACCGATTTCGTCTCGGGTTCGACGTCCGCTTCGGGCTCGGCGAGGGCGGCCTCGACCGGCTCGGCCTCAACCGGCTTGGCCTCAACCGGCTTGGCCTCGACCGCGTCCGGTTCGGCGACCTGGATGCCGCTGGTGGCGGGCGCCGGGCGGGACGGCTCTTGGTGGCGCTCCTCGTGGCGCTCGTCGCGGATAACGGGAATCTCGCCGGTCAGCTCGGCGACGCTGATCGAGTCGTCACCACGGCGACGACGGCGCCGGCGGGTGACCGCTGGGGCGCCGATGGTGCCGTTCCTGGCCAGCAGCTCGGCCACCGAGATTTGCTTGGTCTCCTCGGATTCAGGTCCGGTCATCATTTGCTGCCTCTCGATCGGGTGGGCGCGGTCCGATCAACTAACACGCCTCCAGCATCGCGCACCGGAGTCTGCATGAGCGCGGTTCCGTCGGCTTCGCTGTCGAGTTTGCGCAGGATGAGACCTTCCCGTAGCGCCCACGGGCAGATCTCCACCGCTTCAATCGACAGCGCTCGCATACTCGCCTCCGCTACCAGAGCTCCCGCCACGATCTGCGGCGCACGCTCGGCGCTCACTCCTTCCAGTTCGGCCCGGTCAGCGGTCGTCATCCTAGAGATGAAAGATATGAGTTGTCTGAGGCCGTTTGCTGTGAGCGTCCGCTTCACCCGCGGCCCGGCGGCCGACGGGGCGGCGCCGGTGAGCCGCGCCAGCGACCGGAACGTCTTCGACGTGGCGACCGCGAGGTCGGGTTCACCGGCCTCCAGGACCGTTGCGGCGGCGTCGGCGAGCTCAGCGTCCAGCCAGTCGCGCAGCATCGCCACCCGGCGCCGGCCGGGCGGGTCGTCGGGTAGCCATTCCCGGGTCAGCCGCCCGGCGCCCAACGGTAGCGACATCGCGACCTCGGGCTCCTCATCCACTCCGCTGGACACCTCCAGCGACCCGCCGCCGATGTCGAGGTTGACGATGCGTCCCGCGCTCCATCCGAACCAGCGCCGCACGGCCAGGAAGGTCAGGCGGGACTCGTCGACGCCGCGCAGCACCTGCAACTCGAGACCGGTCTCCTTGCGCACCCGGGCCAGCACGTCGTCGGAGTTCTCGGCGTCGCGGACCGCGGACGTGGCGAACGCCATCAGCTCGGCGCAGCCCGAGCTGACCGCGATCTTGGCGAATTCGTCGATGGTGGAGATCAGCTTGTCGGCGCCGCGCTTGGTGATTTTGCCGGAGCTGTCGGTCGCCTCGGCCAGGCGCAGGGTGGCCTTGGTGGAGCTCATCGGGGTCGGATGCCCGCCCCGATGCGCGTCAACCACCAATAAATGGACGGTATTGCTACCCACGTCCAGCACGCCCAATCGCACGAACTAAAAGTAGCGTGCGTGGCGATCGTGACCTGCCGGGCGGTGCGCGACTCGCGCTCGGCGGCGAACACGGTAGCCACCGCGATACTGGACTAACGTTGCAAGCGTGGAGAACTCGCGGCCCGGGCAGGAGGTCGAACTGGACTTCGCCCGCGAATGGGTGGAGTTCTACGACCCCGACAACCCTGAGCACTTGATCGCGGCCGACATGACCTGGCTGCTGTCGCGCTGGACCTGCGTGTTCGGCACGCCCGCCTGCCAGGGCACGGTGGCAGGCCGTCCGGACGACGGGTGCTGCTCACACGGCGCGTTCCTGTCCGACGACGACGACCGCGCCCGACTGGACGACGCGGTGCAGAAGCTGACCAGCAAGGACTGGCAGTTCCGGGACAAGGGCCTGGGCCGCAAGGGGTATCTCGAGCTCGACGAATACGACGGCGAGCCGCAATATCGCACCCGCAAGCACAAGAATGCGTGCATCTTCCTGAATCGGCCGGGCTTCCCCGGCGGCGTCGGGTGCGCGCTCCACAGCAAAGCCCTGAAGCTGGGCGTGCCGCCGCTGACCATGAAGCCCGACGTCTGCTGGCAGCTGCCGATCCGCCGCAGCCAGGACTGGGTGACGCGGCCCGACGGCACCGAGATCCTCAAGACCACCCTCACCGAATACGACCGCCGTGGTTGGGGTTCCGGGGGTGCCGACCTGCACTGGTACTGCACCGGGGATCCGGCGGCGCACGTCGGCGCGCAGCCGGTGTGGCAGAGCCTGGCCGACGAGCTCACCGAACTCCTCGGCGAGAAGGCCTACGCGGAGTTGGCCGCAATGTGCAAGCGCCGCAGCCAATTAGGGCTTATCGCAGTCCACCCGGCGACGCGCGCTGCCGAGTAACGCCTCAGCTGGCGCCATTGCCCTTGGTATACGCAAGGACCATGCGCAGCGCGCTCGCGTTTGCGTAGGCCTCCACCGCGGTGGCAGCGGCCGCGGCATCGTGTGCGCGCACCGCGTCGGCGATTGCCTGCAGGTCCGCCAGCACCGCGCCGGCGTCGTCATATGCTCCGGTGAGTTCGTGTTCACGGCCGCCGAAGGCGTGTTCCACCCAGCGATACAGCAAACCCAGCGCCCGGTTGCGGGTGCTGTGGATCAGGACATGAAAGAAAGCCAGATCGGCCGTCTGGCGCGCGGCGGCGGTGGCGGTGTCCCGCACCGCGTTCAGCGCGGTAGTCAACGCCTCGCCGTCCTCCGCGGTGCCGCGCTCGGCCGCCAGCCGGCCGATCAGCGGGCCCAGTGCCCCCCGAATCTCGAGTAACTCGACCAGGAAATCCGGGCCCAGCCTGCGCACCAGAGCCTCGACCACCGCCGGATGAGTGAGGCCTTCGGGGTCGCACACCACGCTGCCGCTGCCGTGCCGAACTTCGATCAGCCCCATCTGTTGCAGGCGGGCCAGGCCTTGGCGCAACGAGGTGCGGTTGACCCCGAGTTGATCTGCGAGTTCGCGCTCCGGCGGCAGCGTCGAGCCCGGCGGGAAGACGCCATCGAGGATCGCGTCGGCAATCGACGCGGCGATCTGTTCGTCGACGCGCTGGCGGTCGGGCGGAGGTATCGGAGTTGACTGGTTCATTGGCTCAACCAATATAGTAGGCTCGAGATGACGAAGGGAACAGCCGTGGATGGCGAAATGCACTCAGCGGTGGCTCCGCGCTGGCGGGGGAAGCCCGGACGCCTGGAAGTCTGGTACTCCACGCTCACCGACCCGGCCACCCGCGCCGCCCTGTGGGTGCACTGCGAGACGGTCGCCCCCGCCGCCGGTGAGCCCTACGCGCTCGGCTGGGCGACCTGGTTCCCGCCCGACGGACCGCCGCGCACCGAGCGCTTCGGCCCCGAGCCCGTCCAGCCCTCCTCGGGCCCGGACTGGTTCCGGGCAGCGGGCGCGGTGGTGGGTCCGGAGAAGCTGAGCGGGCACGCGCGATCCATCGCCTGGGACCTGTCCTGGAAGGACACCGCGGCACCGCTGTGGACATTCCCGCGCCTGGCGTGGGAACGCGAGTTGCTGCCCGGCGCCCAGGTCGTGCTCGCACCCACCGCTGACTTCACCGGCGCACTGACCATCGACGGCAGCGCCGTTGCCGTCGACAACTGGCGCGGCAACGTCGCCCACATCTACGGGCACGGCAACGCCAAGCGCTGGGCCTGGGTGCACGCCGACCTCGGGGACGGCGATGTCTTGGAGGCCGTTGCCGCGGTATCACACAAGCCCGGGCTCAACCGCCTGGCGCCGCTGGCGTTCATCCGCTTCCGCATTGACGGAAAGGACTGGCCCACAAGCGGATTACCGTCACTGCGGATGCGAACAACGCTCGGCGTGCAGCACTGGCAGCTGGAGGGCCGCATCGGTCGCCGCGACGTGCTGATCCGGGTCGATCAGCCCCCGGAGCGGTGCGTGAGCCTGGAATACACCGATCCCGACGGCGGCAAGTGCGTATGCACCAACACCGAGCAGGCCGACGTCTACGTGGAACTCGGTGACCGGCGGTGGGCGGTGCAGGGGACCGGTCACGCCGAAGTCGGCCTGCGCGGCGCCGACGCTCCCGCTGTCAATGAGAGGACACCACAATGAGTTTCGCTCTGGATCCACCGCTGCTGTTCGCCTCGGGGGTGCTCATTGAGCGCCATGTCCCGGTGCAGCGCCGCGAGGTTGTCGAGGCGGCCGTGATGGGCGTGTTCTTCGCCGGATCGTTCGGCCTCTACAACAACGTGCCCGGGCTGGGCTTCCTGTGGCGTCCGTTCCGCGCCCAGAACGGCCGCGACTTCATGTGGAACAGTGGGGTTTTCGGCGTCGACACCGCGAAGGCGGAGTGGCCCCTGCACGCGGCGGCCGGCGGGATCTTCGCGACCTACCCGTTCTTCCTCAAGCTCGGACGCGGCGTCGGGCGACTGCTGTCCGCCCGCTCATGAGCCGCCTGACGGAACGAGCGACCGCTTCCTTCGGCACCGCGCTGCTTCCCGAGGAGCACGGCGGGCCCTCGCCCGAACAGTTCGTCGCACGCGTCGACCGCTATCTCAACCGGATGCCGGCCACTTCCAGGCTGGCGGTGCGGACGGGGTTGATGTCGCTGGCGGCGGCGAGTTATCTCACCACCGGGCGCTCGATGGCCCGCCTGGATCCCGCCCGGCGCGCCCAGGTGCTGCACCGTATCGCCGGGCTGAGCCCCGACGCCGGGGCCGCCGTCGAGGGCATGAAGGTGATCGGACTGTTGGCCAACGGCGCCGACAGCTACGCGACCGAACTGCTCTCCCGCGCCCAGCGCGACGCCGTGGCCCGCCCGGACGCCGCGCTGGACGTCACCCCGTCGACCGAGTGCGCCTCGGTCATCACGACCGATGTGGTGATCGTCGGCTCCGGCGCCGGAGGCGCGATGGCGGCCCGCACCCTGGCCCGGGCCGGACTCGATGCCGTCGTCCTGGAAGAAGGCCGGCGCTGGACCGTCGAGGAGTTCCGCACCACCCACCCCATGGACCGTTACGCCGGTTTGTACCGCGGCGCCGGCGCCACCGTCGCGCTGGGCCGTCCGACGGTCGTGCTGCCCATGGGCCGGGCCGTCGGCGGCACCACCGTGGTCAATTCCGGGACCTGTTTTCGCCCACCGCGCGACGTGCAGCAACGGTGGCGCGACCAATTCGGGCTGGCCCTGGCCGACCCGGACCGGTTCGGTGCCTACCTCGACGAGGTCGAGCACACGCTGCAGGTCGCGCCGGCCCGCCGCGACGTGATGGGCCGCAACGGCAACCTGCTGCTCGAGGCCGCGGATTCGCTGGGCTGGCAGGCCGCACCCATTCCGCGTAACGCGCCGGGGTGTGCGGGCTGCTGTCAGTGCGCGATCGGCTGCCCGCACAACGCCAAATACGGGGTCCATCTCAACGCGTTGCCGCAGGCGTGCGCCGCCGGCGCGCGCATCATCTCCCAAGCCCGTGTCGAGCGGGTGCTGGTTCAGGACGGGCGTGCTCGCGGGGTGCGTGCCCGTCGGCCGGACGGCACCGCGATCGACATCCTGGCCGCCACCGTGGTGATCGCCGCGGGCGCCACCGAGACACCGATGCTGTTGCGGCGCAGTGGTCTTGGTCGGCACCCGCGGCTGGGCCACAACCTGGCGCTGCACCCGGCGACGATGCTCGCCGGCCGCTTCGACGATGACGTCTACGCCTGGCGCGGCATCCTGCAGAGCGCGGCCGTGCACGAGTTCCACGAGTCCGACGGCGTGCTGATCGAGGCCACCTCCACACCGCCGGGCATGGGTTCGATGGTGTTTCCCGGCTACGGCGCCGAACTGCTGCGCTGGCTGGACCGCGCCCCGCAGGTGGCGACCTTCGGCGCGATGGTGGCCGATGAGGGAGTCGGCTCGGTGTTGTCGGTGCGCGGCGAGACGCTGGTGCGCTACGACATCGCGCAGGGCGACATCGCCAAGCTGCGGGTAGCGCTGGAGACCATCGGGAAGTTGCTGTTCGCCGCGGGTGCCGTGGAGGTGCTCACCGGCCTGCCCGGCGCGATGACGGTGCGGTCGATGCCCGAGCTGCGCGAGGTGCTGGCTCGCAGCAACCCGCGCAGCCTGCATCTGGCGGCCTTCCACCCGACCGGCACCGCGGCCGCCGGTTCCGACGCGCAGGTGTGTCCGGTCGACGCGACGGGACGGTTACGGGGTGTCGACGGGGTGTGGGTGGCGGATGCGTCGGTGCTGCCCAGCTGCCCCGAGGTGAATCCGCAGCTGTCCATCATGGCGGTGGCACTGGCGGTGGCCGACGAGGTGGCGGGCAGCCTGAATCAGCCCTCCAGCTTGTAGCCCAGTCCCCGCACCGTCACCAAGTGCACCGGGTTGGCCGGGTCCGCCTCGATCTTGGAGCGCAGCCGCTTGACGTGTACGTCGAGGGTCTTGGTGTCGCCGACGTAGTCTGCCCCCCAGACCCGGTCGATCAACTGACCGCGGGTCAGTACCCGTCCGCTGTTGCGCATCAGGTACTCAAGTAGGTCGAATTCCTTGAGCGGCAACGTGATTGTGTCGCCGTTCACCGAAACGACGTGCCGCTCGACATCCATCCGGACCGGTCCGGACTCGAGCACTCCGTCGCTGATCTCCGAGTCGTCGTCACCGCCGCGGCGCAGCACGGCCCGGATCCGGGCGATCAACTCGCGCGCGGAGTAGGGCTTGGTGACGTAGTCGTCGGCGCCCAACTCCAGGCCGACCACCTTGTCGATCTCGCTGTCGCGGGCGGTGACCATGATCACCGGCACACCCGAGCGGGCGCGCAATTGCTTGCAAACCTCGGTGCCGGACATGCCCGGCAGCATCAAATCCAGCAGCACGATGTCGGCGCCGGCGCGGTCGAACTCGGCGAGCGCCGCGGGTCCGTCGGTCACCACCGTGGCCTCGAAACCCTCTTTACGCAGCAGAAACGCCAGCGGGTCCGCCAGCGACTCCTCGTCCTCCACGATCAATACGCTGGTCATTATCGGCTCAGCTCTTCCTCTCGTTGTGGCCGGCCTGGCCTTTTCTCGCGGCTCAGGAGTTGCTCGGCCTGGTCGTTGTCCTCCTGCGGCGGCGTCGATGCCTGCCCGTCGGCCGGAATGGACAGCGTGAAGGTCGACCCGGTCCCGGGCTTGCTCCAGACCCCGATGCTGCCGCCGTGGTTGGCCGCGACATGCTTGACGATCGCCAACCCCAGCCCACTTCCGCCGGTGGCGCGCGAGCGCGCCTTGTCGCCGCGGAAGAAGCGCTCGAAGACGCGCTCCTGGTCCTCCAGGGCGATTCCGATGCCCCGGTCGGTGACGGCGATCTCGATGTTGTCGCCGCGCCGGCGGCGGCTGATCGAGACCAGCGAGCCGCGCGGCGAATAGGCGATCGCGTTGGACACCAGGTTGGCCAGGGCGGTCACCAGCAGGGTTTGGTCGCCCACCACTTGCAGCCCGCTCGGGGCGTCGGTCCGGACCTCGATCTCGGCGTTCTCGGCGGCCACCTTGTGCCGCGCAATCGCTTCGGACACGACGGTGTCGATTTCGACGTCGGTCACGTTGGACAGCCGCTCGGCGCCCTGCAGCCGGGACAGCTCGATCAGCTCGGCGACCATGTCACCCAGGCGGTTGGCCTCGATCAGCACCTTCTCAGCGAACCTGCGCACGGTCTCGGAGTCGTCGGTGGAGGCCAACAGGGCCTCGGCGAGCAAGGCCATCGCACCGACCGGCGTCTTGAGCTCGTGACTGACATTGGCGACGAAGTCGCGCCGCGTCGCCTCCATCCGGGCGTAGTCGGACTGGTCATGGACGAACACCACCGCGAACCGGCGGTCCTCCTCGCTGAGCAACCGGGCATGGCCGTGCACCAACAACCCGGACCGGCCACCGGAACGCTTGGCCGGCGCCAGGTCGAACTCGACGTCTTCCCCGCCCAGAGCTTGCTGGGCGGCCCGCCAGGCCTCGTCGTCGAGCTGCCGGTCGCGGACCAGACCGAGCTCCTTGGCCCGGTTGTTGAGGTAGACGACGTCGCGGTGGGTGTCCACCACCGCCGCCCCCATCGGCATCAACGCGACGATCTGCTGCAGCATCTGGGCGATGGTGATCCCGGTCCATTCGGTGGCCACTCGCTGGCGGCGTTGCCCCACCCGGCCTGACAGCCGGACACCCGCTGCCACACCCACGGCCAATGCCAGCGTGGACAAAACCCCGGCCAGCAACAGTGCCGAGAACACAGTCACACCAGAAATCCTACAAATCAGGTGAACGGTGCCCTAGCGGAGCGCGGCCAAAATCGTACAAGTCACATGCTCCGCCACAGGTGTTCGGCTGCAGTTCACGCGGCGTTTAGCAACCGGCCGCGCGCGCGCCCCAAATCACCCTTTCGCGGTGCCCTGGCTGGCCACCGCTGCGGCTCCGGCCTCGGCCGCGTCCGGGTCCAGATAGGTCCCACCAGGCACGACCGGCCGCAGATCGGCGTCCAGGTCATAGCGCAGCGGGATCCCGGTCGGGATGTTCAGTCCGACGACGTCGTCATCGGACATCCCGTCCAGGTACTTGACCAGGGCACGCAGCGAATTTCCGTGGGCCGCGATCAGCACCGTCTTGCCGATGCGCAGATCCGGCACGATCACGTCGGTGTAATAGGGCAAAAAGCGGTCCACCACGTCGGCCAGGCACTCGGTCAGCGGGCCGCCGTTGATGTTGGCGTAGCGCGGGTCGGTGTCCTGGCTGAACTCGCTGCCCCGCTCGATCTCCGGCGGCGGGGTGTCGTAGCTGCGTCGCCACGCCATGAACTGTTCTTCGCCGTACTTCTCCTTGGTCTTGGCCTTGTCCAGGCCCTGCAACGCCCCGTAATGGCGTTCGTTGAGCCGCCAGCTGCGGTGCACCGGGATCCACAGCCGGTCCGCGGCGTCCAGAGCCAGGTGCGCGGTGCTGATCGCACGCCGCAGCAACGAGGTGTAGAGCACGTCGGGCAGCAGGTTTTGCTCGGCCAGCAGTTCCCCGCCTCGCACCGCCTCGGCGCGGCCCTTCTCGGTCAGGCCGACGTCGACCCATCCGGTGAACAGATTGCGGGCATTCCAGTCGCTTTCGCCGTGGCGCAGCAGCACCAATGTGCCAATGTCTCCCATGCGGGAAAGTCTCTCACGCTCATCGAGCGTGGGGCGTACGGAGGAGTTCGAGCGGGTTCGCGTACCGCAGGCCCACGCTCGACGAGTCAGTCCTCTTCGTCCTCGATGAGATGTGCGAATGCCTCGAGGTTCTTCAGCGACTCACCGCGCGACACCCGCCAGTCCCACTCTTTCTGGATCGACGAGCGAAAACCCAACTCCAGCAACGTATTGAAGTCCGAGTCGACCGCTTCGAGCACCTGGCCCAGCACCCGGTCGATCTCGTCGGCGTCAACGGAAGCCAGCGACATCCGCCCGACCAGGTAGATGTCGCCGACGTTGTCCAAGGTGTAGGCGACCCCGTAGAGCCGGCGGTTGCGCTTGAGCAGGAACCGGTACACACCCTCGTGGTTCTCGTCGGGCTTGCGGCACACGAACGCCTCGACCCGCACCGAATGCTCCCCGATGCTCAAGATGGTGTTGGTCTTCAGCCGACGCTCGCCGGGTAACTCGACAATGATGCCCGGCAACCCGCCCCGCGCCCCGGCGTGCTTCGAGTACTGCAGATCGCTGCCGCGCAGCGCGTCCTCGATAACCTGCTCGACGCTCACGCACCCACCCCGCGACGCGCTGTCCAGCGGCGGGGCTTGCGCTTGGCGGTGAGATCACGGAGATCACGCACGCGGCGCTGCCGGTCAGCGGTGAAGTCACCGATCGCACGCCGGTAGCTGGCCAGCAATGCGTCGGTGGTGTTCTCCCAGGAGAAAGTGGCCGCATGCTTGGCCGCGGCGCGGCTCATCGCCCAGCCCTGCGGGCCGGCGCCGATGCGCAGCAGGTGGTCGATGGCGTCGGCCCACTGTCCGACATCGTGTCCGGACACCAGCGTGCCGGTGACCCCGTCGCGCACCGCCACCGGCAGCCCGCCGACCGCGGCCGCCACCACGGGCGTGCCGCAGGCCTGCGCCTCGACCGCGACCAGGCCGAACGACTCCGAATAACTCGGCACCGCGACCAGGTCCGCCGCATGGAACAAGGTCGCCAGCTCGGAGCGGGACTGCGGGGGCAGGAACGTCACCCGTTCGGCGATGCCCAGCTCGTCGGCCAAGCGTGCCAGCCCGTCCGGCGAGGCCAGCCCGCTGCCCGACGGCCCCCCGGCGACGATGATCCGCACACCCGGCAGTCTGGCCGCCGCGCGCAGCACGATGTCGGGCGCTTTGAGCGGCTGGATCCGTCCGACGAACGCCACCACCGGCTCGTCCGCGGCGAGTCCCAGTGCGTGCCGGGCCGCCGCTCGGTCACCGGGTGAGAACACGTCCAGGTCGACACCGGGGTGCACCACATCGATGCGCGACGGATCCGCGTGATGCAACGAAATCAATTGACGTGCTTCGTCTTCGGTGTTGACGATTAACCGGTCAGCCTCATCGACGACCTGCTGTTCGCCGATCGTGCGCATCGGCGGCTCGGCCGTGTCGCCCTCGGCCAGGGTGGCGTTCTTGACCGCGGCCAGCGTGTGCGCGGTATGCACCAGCGGCACCGCCCACCGGTCCCGCGCCAGCCAGCCGACCTGTCCGGACAGCCAGTAGTGGGAGTGCACGATGTCGTAGTAACCCGGCTCGTGCGCGGCCTCCGCGCGCAGCACACTGGCGGCGAAGGCACACAGCTGAGTCGGCAGGTCGTATTTGTCCAAGCCCTCGAACGGCCCCGCCACCACGTTGCGCACCAGCACGCCGGGCTCGACGTGCACGATCGCCGGATCGGCCGATGCGGTGGCCCGGGTGAAGATCTCCACCTCGATGCCGCGCCGGGCCAGATGCAGCGCGCTCTGCAACACGTAGACGTTCATTCCGCCGGCATCACCGGTGCCGGGCTGCGCCAGTGGCGACGTGTGTACCGCTAACAGGGCAACCCGACGGGGATCGTCACCGGCATAACGCACACTGTCATCTTTACAGGACGCGCGGATCCGAACCGTCGCGAGCAGGTCAGAGCGCTACTTGGCGATCGCCTCGGGCTCGGCGCCGGCGCCGCGGCTGCCGATCACCCCGGACCTGCGCATCGCGCTCAACGGGTCGGCATACAAGCTGTCCAGCGAGGTGATGCCGGCGCCGGCCTCCTGCACCCGGTTGCCGAAGGCGGTGACGCGGATATCCCGGGGTGGCAGCACCGAGCGGGCCGCGAAGGCCGCCTCGACGTCCTGCATTGCCTCCGGATATTCGGTGAACGCCTGCCCGCCGACCACCAACTCGTCCGGGTTGAGCAGGTCGCGCAGCAAGGCGACGGCCTCGCCCAGCACCCGGGCACGTTCGGTCAGCAGTTCCCTGGCCTGTTGGTTGCCGGACCGGGCCAGCCGCAGCAGGTCGGTGGTCGCGCCGGCCGAGGCACCAGCGCGGTTGCTGGGGGCGACACCCGGCAGGATCCGCAGCCGTCGGGCGGCCGCCAGCACCGCCTCGTCGCTGACGGTGGACTCCAATTGACCGGTGCCGCCCAGCAATTCGGATTGCACCGGCAGCGCGGCAATGGTGCCCGGACCGCTGGCCGGGCAATGCACCCGTCCGCCGATCACCAGCGCGTAGCCCACCGTCTCGCGCGCATACACATACAGGCTGGTCGAGGAGCCGGGGGCGAACCGCCGCATGCCGAGCAACAGTTCGGCACCGGCCATGGCGTCGACGTGGGCCGCGACCGACACCGGCAGCCCGAGCGCGTCGGCCAGCACCGGGCCGACCGGAGCCTGTCGCCAGCCCAGCCGCGGGTGGTCGACCAAGCCGTTGGCACTGTCGACGGTGCCACCGATCGACACCCCGACCCACAGCGCCCGCCGCCGGTGCCAACGCTGCAGGTAGCGGCTGGCGCTGTGCGCGAGCGAGGCCAGCGCCGGGCCCGCGGCGTTGAGCGGCGTCGGAGTCTCGACCGTGTCCAGCGTGCGCCCGAACAGGTCGGTGGCCACGATGCTGGTGGTTCGCGCGCCGATGTGGATGCCGAGCGTGACGAACGGCTCGTGGTTGACCTCGACCGGGACGCGGGGACGTCCAATCGCCCCGGACAGCGCGAGGTCGGCGCGCTCCCGCAGCAGTCCGGCCTCCAGCAAAGCGATGACCTGCCGGTTCACCGTCGCAATGCTCAGCGAGGTGACGTTGGCGATGACGTCGCGTCCGACCGGTCCGCGCAACCGTACGGCGCGGAAGACCGAGGCCGCCGCCGAGTCGGAGAGGTGCAGCGCCGGCGGCACGATCTGGCGATACGACCGCAGCGGTCCCTTAGCGCCGTGGCGCCTGTGTGATTGGTGGGTGAGGGTAGTTGAGTGCACTGGCAGTCCTTGTCCGAGTTCCGATGGCCGGGTCCCTGGCCACACCCGAGACTTGCGTCAGTTCAGGCGCGGCAAAGTGCGCGACAACAACACGCGCCCGCGCAGAGACACGCGGTCGTCGTGTGGAACGTGACGGTGCGGTACACATCGGAAAATTTAGCACGTTTACTAGAGTTGTCTCGGTGAGACCTTCCGAGAGCCGAAATCGAGTAGCGGTGGTAACCGGGGCCAGCTCGGGCATCGGTGAAGCAACCGCGAAAACGCTTGCTACACAGGGCTTTCACGTCGTCACGGTGGCCCGTCGGACGGACCGGATCAATGCGCTGGCAGCAGAGATCGGCGGCACCCCGATTGTGGCCGATGTCACAAAAGACGAGGACGTGGCCGCGCTGGCCCGGGGATTGGACCGGGTAGATGTGCTGGTCAACAACGCCGGCGGGGCCCGTGGGCTGGCGCCGGTGGCCGATGCCGACATGGCGCACTGGCGGTGGATGTGGGAGACCAACGTGCTGGGCACGTTGCGGGTGACCCGCGCGCTGCTACCCAAGCTGATCGATTCCGGCGACGGCCTGATCGTCACCGTGACTTCCATTGCCGCACTTGAGATTTACGATGGCGGAGCCGGCTACACGGCGGCTAAACACGCGCAGGGCGCGCTGCACCGCACGCTGCGCGGCGAGCTGCTGGGCAAGCCGGTACGCCTCACCGAGGTTGCTCCGGGGGCGGTCGAGACCGAGTTTTCGCTGGTTCGCTTCGACGGCGATCAGCAGCGCGCGGAGGCCGTTTACACCGGCATGACGCCGCTGGTGGCAAACGATGTGGCTGAGGTGATCGGCTTCGTGGCATCACGGCCGCCGCACGTCAACCTCGACCAAATCATCATCCGCCCGCGCGATCAGGCCTCAGCGACCCGTCGGTTCAACCACCTGGACGAGAAGAGCTAGGAGAGCTCGACGTCGTGGTGGGCGTGCCGGACAGGCTCGGCGCGGTAGAGGGGGTGGCCGGTGCCGTCACCGGAATCTGGGTGCCAGGCGGGCGCGCGGCCGGGGGCGGCAGGGCCGACATCGACACCCAGGTGTCCCAGTCCACGGCCCAGTCCCAGATGTCGCCGTCAGAGTAGGACAGCTGGATGGTGCTGCCGGTCACCTCGACCGGGTCGCCGTAGATCGCCGTCTGGAAGTACTCCGCGGCGTCGGACGTCGACAGGTTGATGCAGCCGTTGGTGACGTTGCTGTTGCCCTGTGCGCCGGCGCTCATCGGGTTGGCGTGGATGAACTCGCCGTTGTTGGAGATCCGCACCGCCCAGCGCTCGTGCACGTTGCTGTAGCCCGCGGCCGGGTTGGACATGTAGAAGTCGGCGTACTTCTCGGTGACGACGTGGATGCCGTTGCGGGTGACGTTGCGGGCCTTGTCGGCCTCGCCGTAGCTGCACGGGAAGTCCATGATGACGCCGGCGTCGGTGACCACCTGGATGCGGTGCGACGACACCTCGGCCTTGACCACCTGACGGCGGCCGATCTGGATGTTCAACGAGAAGTCCTGCGCGCCGTAGGCACCGTCTCCGAACGGCAGGCCGTAGAGCTTGGCGTCGACGTTGACCGTGGTGCCGGCCGGGTAGTACTCGCGCGGGCGGTAGTGGATGCGGGCGCCCTTGGCCTCGTCGGGCAGCCAGGCCCAGCTCCCCTCGACCGGCGGGTTGGTGGTGACGGTGAGCGCCCGCTCGACGGCGGCCTTGTCGGCGATCGGCGCGTCGAACTGGATGATGATCGGCGCCGCGATGCCCACCGTCTGGCCGTCGGCGAGCTGGAATCCGCCGTCGATCTTCTTCTTCGGCGTCACGGTGATGAACTTGCCCGCCACCGGAATGGCCTTGCCGTCGTGGCCGACGGCGGAGCCGCTCCAGGTGTATGTGGTGTCGTATCCCAGCGGCTCGGTGGTCATGAACACCGTGCGGTCCTGGTTGAACGTGCCGGCGACGGGCTTGCCGGCGGAATTGGTCAGCGCGACCCGCTGAAACCAGCCGTCACTGACCTGGACGCTGATCGGCGCGATCGGCACCACGTCCTCGGTCGCATCGGCCGGCTGGTAGGTCAGTTTGGGCGCCGGGGGCGGCTTCTTCTCGGCGTGCGGGAGGCTGGTCTTTCCGGCGCAGGCGGCCAGGACGCTGGGTGCGAACACGCCGACACCCAGGGCTGCCAGAGCCCGGCGTCGGTTGATCGCCCCGCCATTTCGGGGGGCGCTGGGAGTGCTCACAACAGTTAAAGATACCGGGCGAAACACCCTCTCCCCCACCACAAAGAGCCGCGGCGGGGCGTCAACGACGTGCCTGAAGTGGCAAACCAGCAGCTACAAGTCGCACCCGACCAGGACTGGTTCGGGTATCAATGTGATACCAAACACATCACGAACCCCATCCTTCACAGCGCGGGCTAAAACCATCACGTCCGCCGCGGTGGCGCCGCCCCGGTTCGTCACCGCCAGCGCGTGCTTGGTTGAAAGCCGGCACGGGGCCGTCTCGTCGTGCGGGTAGCCCTTGCCGAAACCGGCCCGTTCCACCAACCAGCCCGCCGCCAGCTTGACCCCGTCCGGCGCGGGGTAATGCGGCACCTCGCCCTGCGTCTGCTCGACCAGCCGCGCATAGACCTCCGGGGTGACGACCGGGTTGGTGAAGAACGACCCCACACTCCAGGTGTCGTGGTCGGTGGGATCGAGCACCATGCCCTTGCGGGCCCGCAGCGCCAGCACCGCCGCCCGGACCGCCTGCGGGTCACCCCGCTCGCCGCTGGCGACGCCCAGGGCCGCCGTCAGCTCCCCGTAGCGCAACGGGGCGCTGCGTCCCGACGCATCCAAGCCGAACTCCACTTCCAGCACCACGGCCGGCACTCCCAGTCCGTCCGCACGCTTGAGCACGCTGGTGCGGTAGCCGAATCCGAGTTCGTCGGGATCGGCCCAGCGCACCTCGCCGCTGCCCCGATCCAACAACCGCACCCGGGTGATGGTGTCGGAGACCTCGACGCCGTAGGCGCCGACGTTTTGCACCGGCGTCGCCCCGGCCGAACCGGGAATGCCCGACAGGCACTCCAACCCGCCCAGGCCCTCCTGGATCGACCGGACCACCACGTCGTCCCACACCGCGCCGGCTTCCGCGCGCACCAGGTTGCCCTCGACGGTGACGCCGGCATTGGCCAACCGCACCACGGTCAGGTCGGCCAGGCCGTTCCCGAGCACCAGGTTGGATCCACCAGCAAACACCAGGACGGGCCGGTCCGCGCCGTCACGGGATTCGGCGTCGAGCTGCCGCAAAACGGCGATCACCTGATCGCTGCTCTCACAAGTTATTACGCGACGCGCCACCGGACCCACCCGCAATGTCGTCAACGGCGCAAGGGAAACCGACTCTGCGACGTGCGCACCGGCAAAGACTGAACCGGGCTCGCTCGGTTTCATGGCCGCTAACGGTAGCGTGGCCAGCTATGCCGCGTTCATTCGACATGTCGGTCGACTACGAGGGCAGCGTTGCAGAGGTCCATCAGGCGTTCCACGACATCGGTTATTGGGAGGGCAGGCTGGCGGAGACGCCGGTTGACATCGCCACCTTGGAGTCGATGCGGATCGACGACGGAACCATCGAGGTCGTCACGCTGCAGACGGTGTGCAGCAACAACCTGCCGGCACTGGTAACCCAGTTGCACCGGGGCGATCTGTGCGTGCGCCGTGAGGAGACCTGGGGCCCGTTGCGGGACGGCATCGCCACCGCCTCCCTCGCCGGATCGATCCTCAGCGCTCCGGTCAACGTGTGGGGAACCGCCGTGCTCGAGCCCAACCCGGAAACCGGCGGATCGCGGATGACACTGCAGGCGACCGTTCAGGTTCGGGTCCCGTTCATCGGCGGGAAGTTGGAGCGTCTGATCGGCAACGAACTCGGCAACCTGGTGGCCATCGAGCAGCGCTTCACCACCTCGTGGATCGCCAGCGGCTAGTGCAGTCGCTCTAAGCTGGCGGTCATGCGCATCGCGTTGGCCCAGATCCTCAGCGGCACCGATCCGGCCGCAAATCTGCAGCTGGTGCGCGAGTACACCGAGCGTGCCGCCGATGCCGGCGCCAAGCTGGTGGTGTTCCCGGAAGCCACGATGTGCCGATTCGGGGTCCCGCTGGCACCGATCGCCGAACCGCTCGACGGACCCTGGGCCAACGGTGTCCGGCAGATCGCGCGGGACGCCGGCATCACCGTGGTGGCCGGCATGTTCGCCCCGACCAGCGACGGGCGGGTCACCAACACGTTGATCGCGGCGGGCCCCGGCACGCCCAACGAACCGGACACCCGATACGACAAGATCCACCTCTACGACGCTTTCGGCTTCACCGAGTCGCGCAAGGTCGCGCCCGGCCGCGAACCGGTCGTCATCACCGTCGACGGGGTCGGAGTGGGGTTGACCACCTGTTATGACGTGCGGTTTCCGGCGCTGTACACCGAACTGGCCGACCGGGGAGCGCAATTGATCGTCGTGGCCGCATCCTGGGGCGCCGGGCCCGGCAAACTCGAGCAGTGGACGCTGCTCACCCGCGCGCGGGCGTTGGACTCGACCAGCTACGTCGCCGCGGCCGGTCAGGCCGACCCGGGCGACTCGGCCAACGGCAAGGGCGCGCCGACCGGTGTGGGTGGCAGCCTGATCGCCTCCCCGCTGGGCGAAGTGGTGGCATCGGCGGGATCCCAACCGGAACTGGTGGTTGCTGACCTGGCTCTGGATGCGGTGGATGCGGCGCGGAAGAACATTGCGGTGCTGCGCAACCGCTCAAGCTTTGTTCAGCTTGATAGGGCAGAATCACCTGGGTGACGACTCCGCAGGGACCACGAAACGAAGGCCCATCCGGTTGGGCGCGTCCGGGCGATCAAGGCCCGCTCGGCCGACCCCCGGCACCGGGCGCTGGTCCCCAGGGGGGACCGCTACATCCCGGCGGACCCCGGTACCAGCCGCCGCCCGGCCAGCCGCAACAGCCGGCACAGGAGCAGGCGGCGGCCAATGCGGACACCAGGCGCATTCACACGCCGCCACCCAACCTGGCGGGCGACCGCACCACACCGATCGGCCGACCCCAGGAAGACACGGGCGAGGTCAAGAAGAAAAAGCGTAGGCTGCGCGATCCGCTGTCGATCCTGCTCGTCTTGATCATCGTGTTCGCGCTGGTAGTCGCGGGGCTCATCGGCACCGAGCTGTACGTGCGGAACGAGGCCAACAACAAGATCGCGGCCGCGGCGGCTTGTGTGACGAAAGACCAGGCGACCGCCTCGTTCGGGGTGACGCCACTGGTGACGTGGCAGGTGCTCACCGACCACTACACCAACATCACGGTCGAGACGGCCGGGAACCAGATCCGCGACGCCAAGGGCATGAAGCTGCAGCTCAGCGTCCAGGACATCAAGCTGGACAAGACCTCCGACTCCAAGGGCACGATCGGCGCGATCGACGCCACCATCACCTGGACGTCGCAAGGCATCAAGGAGACCGTTCAGAACGCGATCCCGATTCTGGGCGAGTTCGTCACCAGCAGCGTCACCACCCATCCCCAGGATCAGACCGTTGAGCTCAAAGGTTTGCTGAACGACATCGTCGCCAAGCCGGTGGTGTCCGACGGCGGGTTCAGGCTGGAGATCGTCAGCTTCAACACGCTGGGCTTCTCATTGCCGAAGGAGTCCGTGCAGTCCTCGCTGGACGAGTACACCTCGGGCCTGACCAAGAAGTTCCCACTCGGCATTCGCGCCGACAGCGTGCAGGTCACCGACAGCGGCGTCACGAGTCACTTCTCCAGCCGCAACGCCACCATCCCGGCCGGCGAGACCGATCCCTGCTTCGCCGATCTGTGAGTTCAGCCGCGGCTGAGCCCATCCAGCACGACGCGGGTTCCCGATAGGCCCAACCGGGTGGCGCCCGCCTCCAGCATCGCCAGGGCGTCGGCGGCGGTCCGGATTCCGCCGCTGGCCTTGACGCCCAGCCGTCCGCCGACGGTCGCGGCCATTACCTCGACCGCCCGCACGCTCGCCCCGCCGGCGGGATGGAAACCGGTGGAGGTCTTCACGAAGTCGGCGCCCGCGTCCGCGGCGACCCGGCACACCTCGCTCAGCATCCGCTCGTCCGCGTGGGCCAACAGCGCAGCCGACTCCAGGATCACCTTCAGCACCGCGCCGTCCGCCGCGGCGCGCACCGCCGCGATGTCCGAGTGCACCGCATCCAGCGCGCCGGCCAACGCGGACCCGACGTCGATCACCATGTCGATCTCGACGGCGCCGGCGGCCACGGCCGTTGCGGCCTCCTGAGCCTTGATCGCCGACACGTGCTTGCCCGACGGGAAACCGGCTACCGCGGCAACCCGGACACCGCCGCTGGCGACGGCGACCGGCACCATCGACGGCGATACACAAACCGCGTACACGCCGAGTTCAGTGGCCTCACCCACCAGCGCCGTCACGTCGGCACGGGTGGCCTCCGGCTTGAGCAGGGTGTGGTCGACCAGCGCGGCCAGCTGCTGCCGAGTGGGACCGACCGGCATCAGAACGGTTCTTCCGGGCTGCCGGGATTGCACCATGTCGCGGCCATCTCGGCGTCGTCGACCACCGGGCGCCACGGCTCGAGATTCCAGCTGGTCTTCCCGGGCTGCACGGTCTCGGCGAACTGCCAGTGACAGACGAACTGCGCACGCATGCCGGGGGTGTCGCCGTCGGGGGCCTGCGACAACACCTCGGCCCAGGCCGCGTCGACGGCGTGGCCGCTACCGGCTTTGGACGCGAGGCGCCCCGAGGGGGTCGGGTAGACCCGCAAACTGGATCCGCGCCCCCAGGACACCCATTCGGTGTGGTCGACGTACGGCGGCGCGTATCCGGGCCCGGAAGAGCCCGCCGAGTCAGCCGCACCGGCATCGGCCAGGGCGGATGGGGCGCCCAGCATCGAGAGCAGCGCCATCGTCGGCGCCAACAGCAGGAGTTTCATCCGCTAGTGCGACTTGCCCTGCACTTCGAGAAGCTTCGGCCGCACGTCGACCAGATACACGCCCGTTGCGATGGCGGCGATTGCCACGCCCAGCACTCCGAACACGACGCCGAGGATCGACGCGAGCGCGACCGCGCCGCCGAGCATCGCCAACCACACTGGCTTGGTGAGCTTCTCGGCCGCGGTGTACGCGTCGGAGCGCTGCATTGCCGCATGCACGAACGCATACACCGCCGTCACCAAGACAGCGACCTGCAAGACGTAGAGGACGATAGTCACGGCGCGCACGCCCATAAGACTATGCGGGCCGCGCCAAAAACGTCGACTCCGGGGCGCCCCAGCTGGGGCGCCCCGGACCAAAAAGGAAGCACTCGACTCCGGGGCGCCCCAGCTGGGGCGACCCGGAGTCGAGCGGTTCGTTCTCAGATCCCCGAACTACTTCTGGGTGACCTTCTTGGCGGCAGCCTTCTTGGCCGGGGCCTTCTTGGCCGGGGCCTTCTTGGCGGGAGCCTTCTTGGCGGCCGGAGCCGGCGCAGCCTTCTTGGCCGGCGCGGCGGCCTCGGCCTTCTTCGGCAGCTCGATGCCGACCAGCTTGGCGGCCCGCTCGCCCACGGCGCGCGTCTGGGTCGCAACGGTGCCCAGCGCCTCCTGGGTCAGCTCGACAGCCTGGTCGACGTACCCCTCGGCACGCGCGGACGCGTCCTCGAACGTCGACTGGCTGCGGAGCCGCTCGAGAGCCGCCTCGCCACGCTCGACCAGTTCGTTGTACCGGCTGGTGGCAGCCTCCACGTAGCCCTCGGCGGCCTTGCGCAGCTCCTCGGCGGTGAAGCGCTCACGCAGCTCGCTGAACTGCTCGGGCAGGTCCTCCTGCAGCTTGGTCAGGCGAGCGCGGCTCTCCTCAACGCGGCTGCGGGTGTCGGTACGGGTCTCCTCGGCGCGCTCGCGCAGGTTGGTGCGGGTCTCTCCGGCGCGCTCACGCAGGGTCACGATCAGGTCGTTGACGGTGGCCAGAGCCAGGTCGGCCGCGCCGAGCGCAGCAAGGAGCGGAGCCTTGAGGTCCTCGATGTTCGTGTTCTCAGCCATGATGTTTCCTTTCTCTGTTTTCGATATCGGCGTTATTTCCTGAAAGGTGTGGAAGTTGGTGCAAGTGGCGGCTCCCTGAGGGAAGAGTCAAGACCCGCTGATTGACATTGCCTCGCGACTTGCAGAAAACCTCCTGATTAGCCGGGTCGCTTGATGGTCTGTAGTCGAACGTCGCGCGCTGCAAAACGATCGACCGATCAGCCTTCGATCTGTTCGGTGCCAGAATCGCCCTGGCACTCCGCACCGTTGGCCTCGTTCTGCTGCAGGAACGACTCGTAGGTGTCCAGCAGCACCTGCTTCTGGGTTTCGGTGATCGCCGTGTCGGTGACGATCGCGTCGCGCACCTGGCTGGAATCGCGCGGTTCGAGGATCCCGGCTTGCACGTAGAGAACCTCGGCCGAGACCCGCAGCGCCTTGGCGATCTGGCGCAAGACGTCGGCCGACGGCTTGCGCAGTCCGCGCTCAACCTGACTCAGATAAGGGTTGCTGACGCCCGACCTCTCGGCCAGCTGACGCATCGATACCTGTGCCGTCTCGCGCTGTGCCCTGATGAAGCTACCGATGTCAGAAGCCTTGGTGGACACCTTGGTGCCCAGCTTCTCCTCCGGCGGCATTGGTGCACTCCTCGTTGGTGGTTGTTTGCTTACGGCCACCAGGCTACGGAGGAGTGCTTGCTATTGCAAGCGCATGTTAGCACCGTCTCAGAACAGCAACTGGGCGATGGTGTAGATCGCCAGGCCCGCCAGCGCGCCGACGACGGTGCCGTTGATACGGATAAACTGCAGGTCACGGCCCACATGCAGCTCGATCCGACGGCTCGCCTCCTGGGCGTCCCACCGCTCGATGGTCTCGGTAATGATCGCTGTGATCTCTACCCCATATTGCGAAACCAGGTGCTGGGCACCGCGCACCATCCAGTTGTCGACCTTGTCGCGCAGGTCCGCGTCGTCGCGCAACGACTCACCAATCTGGATCACCGCGTCGCCGATGCGGCTGCGCAACGCGCTGGACGGGTCGTCCACTCCCTCCAGGACCAGACGCTTGAGCGTCTTCCACGCGGTCGCGGCCGCATTGGCCACCTCTTCGCGCGCCATCAACTGCTCCTTGACGGCGTCGGCGCGGGCGATGGTGTCCGGGTCGTTCTGCAGGTCGTCGGCGAACTCGAACAGGAACCGGGTTGCCGAGCGGCGCAGTTCGTGGTCGGGATTGCGACGCACCTTGTCGGTGAAGTCCATCAGCTCGCGGTGGATGCGATCCCCGACCAGATGATCGACAAACCGGGGGGACCACGTCGGCGAGTCGCGCTCCACGACCCGCTGAATCACCACGCCGGCGTTCAGCGACCACTGGAACGCCCGATCGGCCAGCAGCTGGATCAATGCCTCCTGGCGGTTCTCGGCCAGCAGGGTTTGCAGCACGCGGCCCACCGGCGGCCCCCACTGCGGTTCGGCGATGCGCCGCACGATCATCTTGTCGATCACCTGTTGGACGTCTTCGTCCCGCAGGAGTTCGACCAGCACCCGCAGCACCGTGGACGTCTCGGCAGCCACCCGCTGGGCGTGTGCGGGTTCGGCGAGCCACTTGCCCAGGCGGCTGGGCACTTCGGCATCGCGCAGCTTGGCCTCGACGACCTCGGGGGACAGGAAGTTCTCCCGCACGAAGGTGCCCAGACCCTCCCCGAGCTGGTCTTTCTTGCGCTTGATGATCGCGGTGTGCGGGATCGGGATGCCCAGCGGGTGCTTGAACAGGGCGGTGACGGCGAACCAGTCCGCCAGCGCACCCACCATGCCGGCCTCCGCCGCGGCGCCGACGTAGCCGACCCACGCCGGCGCGGTGCCGTACGCATTGGCCCACCGGCAAGCCAGAAACACCACGGTGGCGCCGACCAGGAAGCTCAGCGCCACCACCTTCATCCGGCGCAGTGCGGTCCTGCGCTCGGCGTCGGCTCCGGCGTCCGCCCCGGCGAAAGACTCCGCCAGCGAGGGCCGGTTCTGACGCCCGCCAGGTGATCCTGCGCCGAGGCCGGGCCCCCGCGCCGGGCCCGGGGTATCGGCTCTGTGTGCCACCACACCATCATCCGTCATCGAAACCACCGGTTAGTGTTACCCACACTGTTCAGAAGCACTCACGCGCTCGTTGCGATCGGCACAGAGCGCCCCTGCAAGCCGTAGTATCGATGCGTCTATGTAGTGAATGGGAATCGCGACAGTGGCACAACACATGCCGGCTCAGACCGCCAAGACCGATGGTCGAAAGCGGCGTTGGCACCAACACAAGGTGGACCGGCGCAACGAGTTGGTGGACGGCACGATAGAGGCGATCCGCCGCCAGAGCCGTTTTTTGAGCATGGACGAGATAGCCGCGGAGATCGGCGTATCCAAGACCGTGCTCTACCGCTACTTCGTCGACAAGAACGACCTGACCACCGCGGTGATGATGCGGTTCGCTCAGACCACCCTGATCCCCAACATGGCCGCGGCGCTGTCGTCGAACCTGGACGGCTATGACCTGACCCGCGAGGTCATCCGGGTCTACGTCGAAACCATGGCCGCCGAGCCGGAGCCGTACGGCTTCGTGATGGCCAACAGTTCGGGCAGCAAGAGCAAGGTGATCGCGGACTCCGAGCGGATCATCGCGCGGATGATCGCGGTGATGCTGCGCCGCCGCATGCAGGAGGCGGGCCTGGACACCGGCGGCGTTGAGCCCTGGGCCTACCTGATCGTCGGCGGGGTTCAGCTGGCCACCCACTCCTGGATGTCGAATCCGAGAATGAGCAGCGACGAACTGATCGACTATCTGACGATGCTGAGCTGGAGCGCGCTGTGCGGGATCGTCGAAGCGGGCGGATCGCTGGAGAAGTTTCGGGCACAGCCGCATCCGTCGCCGATCGTGCCGGCCTGGGAGCAACAACGGGAGGGTTAGCGCCCCCGCCCGTCGTGTGACATTTGCCATGGCGCTCAGGACCGCCTCCTGGCCTGTTTCCGCCGTGTAACGCCAGCCCACCGGCTTGGACGCCGACTCTCTGTGAATGCCCTGGCAGGCGGGGCCACGATGACGAGGGGGACGCGCTCATCCGCAGCGGCTAGCATGCATGGAATGCACCGAGCGGTGCGCGGCATCCGATGTTCGTGAGCGCGCTCCCGGGTAAACAGAAAGGCTGAAATCGTTATGGCCGTGCAGCTCACGCCGCATTTCGGCAACGTACAGGCGCATTACGACCTGTCCGATGAATTCTTCCGGCTGTTCCTCGACCCGACCCAGACCTACAGCTGCGCGTACTTCGAACGCGACGACATGACCCTGGAAGAGGCGCAGCTGGCCAAGATCGACCTGGCCTTGGGCAAGCTGAACCTCGAGCCGGGCATGACGCTCTTGGACATCGGCTGTGGCTGGGGCGCCACCATGCGCCGCGCCATCGAGAAGTACGACGTGAACGTTATCGGCCTCACCCTGTCCGAGAACCAGGCCACGCACGTCCAGCAGACTTTCGATGCGCTCGACACTCCGCGCACGACCCGGGTGTTGCTGGAGGGCTGGGAGAAATTCCACGAGCCGGTTGACCGGATCGTCAGCATCGGGGCGTTCGAGCACTTCGGCCGGCAGCAGCTACCCCCGGTTTTTCAAGATGGCCCACGAGGTGCTGCCCAGCGACGGCGTGATGCTGCTGCACAGCATCGTGCGTCCCACCTTCAAGGAAGCGCGGGCCAAGGGCCTGTCACTGACCCACGAAATCGTGCACTTCAGCCAGTTCATCCTGGCCGAGATCTTCCCGGGCGGTTACCTGCCGACCGTGCCGGTGGTCGAAGAGCACTCGGCGTCAGCGGGTTTCACGTTGCAGCGAATCCAGTCGTTGCAACTGCACTACGCGCGGACCTTGGAGATCTGGGCCGCCGCGCTGGAAGCCAAGCGGGACCAGGCGATCGCCATCCAGTCAGAGAAGATCTACGACCGGTACATGAAGTACCTGACCGGCTGCGCGAAGCTCTTCCGCGAGGGCTACACCGACGTCTGCCAGTTCACCCTGGCCAAATAGGCGCTTCAATCGCTCTCAGTAGGTGTAGAAACCCTGGCCGGATTTCTTGCCCAGCAAACCTGCCTCGACCATGCGTAGCAGCAGCGGCGGTGGTCCGTAGTGCGGTTCCTTGAACTCTTCGTAGAGCTTGTCCGCAATCAGCTTGAGGGTGTCGAGCCCGACGAGGTCGGACAGCTTCAGCGGCCCCATCGGGTGTGAAAGCCCCGCCACCACAGCCTTGTCGACGTCTTCGACGGTAGCGAAGCCCGCCTCGACCATCCGGATCGCCGAGAGCAGGTAGGGCACCAGCAGCGCGTTGACCACAAAACCCGATCGATCCGAACAACGGACGACCTGTTTGCCGAGCACCTCACTCGCAAACCGCTCGACGCGCGCGGCAGCGGCCTCGTCGGTGACCAGCGTGCTGACCAGTTCGACCAGCGGCAGCACTGGGACGGGATTGAAGAAGTGCAGACCCAGCACCCGCTTCGGGTTCTGGGTGGCGGCGGCGATCTTCATGATCGGGATGCTGGAGGTGTTCGAGGCGAGCACCGCGTCGGGGTCGGTGATCACCCGGTCGAGTTCGGCGAACAACCCCGCCTTGACCGACTCGTCCTCGATGACCGCCTCGATCACGAGCTGCCGGTCGGCCAGGTCAGCGAGGTCGGTGGTGAAGGTCAGCAGGCTCAGCGCGCTGTCGCGCTCCCGCTCGGTGACCTTGCCGGCGCTGACACCGCGCTCCAGTGACTTGGTGATGCGGTTGCGCCCCGCGGTAACCAGGGCCTCGGTGGTCTCGAACACCGTCACCTCGACGCCCGCACGCACCGACACCTCGGCGATGCCCGAGCCCATCTGTCCCGCACCGATCACGCCGACCCGCTGAATTGCTGTGTCGCTCACTGCTTTTCTCGATTCTGCATGTTTCGAATTGTGTTGCACCGCAATAGGCCCCGCCCAGGGTTGCTGGGCGGGGCCTATGCTACTTCAGCGCTGGCCGAGGGTCGCCCGGCGCGGCACTGGCCTTTCACGCGCGAGCAGACACAGAATCGCAGCAATCGGGCTGCGAGAGTGCGACTCTGCGTCTGCTCGGCAACTAACTCAGTGGAACTGGCCCTCTTCGGTCGAACCGGCCAGAGCCGTGGTCGACGAGGTCGGGTCCACCGTGGTGGCGATGCGGTCGAAGTAACCCGCACCCACCTCGCGCTGGTGCTTGGTGGCGGTGTAGCCACGGCTCTCGGCGGCGAACTCGCGCTCCTGCAGCTCGACGTAGGCGCTCATCTGCTTGCGGGCGTAGCCGTGGGCCAGATCGAACATCGAGTAGTTCAGGGCGTGGAAGCCGGCCAGCGTGATGAACTGGAACTTGAAGCCCATCGCACCGAGCTCCTTCTGGAACTTCGCGATGGTGTCGTCGTCGAGGTGCTTCTTCCAGTTGAACGACGGCGAGCAGTTGTAGGCCAGCAGCTGGTCCGGGAACTCGCTCTTGACGCCCTCGGCGAACTTCTTGGCCAGCTCCAGGTCCGGAGTACCGGTCTCCATCCAGATCAGGTCGGAGTACGGCGCGTAGGCCTTGGCGCGGGCGATGCAGGGCTCGAGGCCGTTCTTGACCCGGTAGAAGCCCTCGCTGGTGCGCTCGCCGGTGATGAACGGGCGGTCCCGCTCGTCGACGTCGGAGGTGATCAGCGTGGCGGCCTCGGCGTCGGTACGGGCGATGACGACGGTGGGAACACCGGCGACGTCGGCGGCGAGCCGGGCGGAGGTCAGGGTGCGGATGTGCTGCTGGGTGGGGATGAGCACCTTGCCACCGAGGTGGCCACACTTCTTCTCCGACGCGAGCTGGTCTTCCCAGTGCGAACCGGCGACACCGGCGGCGATCATCGCCTTCTGCAGCTCGTAGACATTGAGCGCGCCACCGAAGCCGGCCTCACCGTCGGCGACGATCGGGGCCAGCCAGTTGTCGACCGAGGTGTCACCCTCGACCTTGGCGATCTCGTCGGCGCGCAGCAGCGCGTTGTTGATGCGGCGGACGACCTGCGGCACCGAGTTGGCCGGGTACAGGCTCTGGTCGGGGTAGGTGTGGCCGGACAGGTTGGCGTCGCCGGCGACCTGCCAACCGGACAGGTAGATCGCCTTCAGGCCGGCACGCACTTGCTGGACGGCCATGTTGCCGGTCAGCGCGCCCAGCGCGTTGACGAAGTCCATCTCGTGCAGCTGCTCCCAGAGCACCTCGGCGCCGCGGCGGGCCAGGGTGTGCTCCTCGACGACGTGACCCTGCAGCGCGACGACGTCCTGCGGCGTGTAGGTGCGGGTGACGCCCTTCCAGCGGGGGTTGTGGTCCCAGTCGTGCTGAATCGCCTCAGCGCTCTTCGGGGTGCCAACTTCGGACATGGCTGCTCCTAACAGTAATTCCGTACTGAATTGCGGATGGCCACCGCCATCCGGGAGGGGGAAGCTTCAGGCTCAACTTCCCTCTGAACTTCACTGGTGTGCTAACACGACCTTGGCACAGTGCATTCCCGCTGGTCTACCCATTTAACTTGCGAATTTAGTTATGACTTGTGGTCATTTTGCGAATCTTGCGAAGACCGCGTTTTACTTAACCGTTTCAGAAGCTACCCACTGGTAACAAAAATCCGCAGGTCAGCGGGGATTTAACGGGACAATCGTACGGTTAGAGCGAGAACAGCGCGGCAACGGCCTTCGTCTCGTCGCCGACGGCATATGTGAGCGTTGTAACAGTGCGATCGGCCAGGCCGGGTCCGAACTTCTCGGTCGAGCCGGCCGGGTGAATGTGGGAGATGATCTCCAACTTGTCGCCGAGCGCCACCGGCGCCTCGTGCTCGATGGTCACCCGCAGGGGTGCGTCCAGCAGCTCGGGGTGCGAGGCGAGGTAGTCCTCGACCACGCTCCAATAGACAGAGTTGTTCATGTGGTCGAACAGGTCGATGTCGGTGACGCGCACGGGAAACTCATGAATCTCGGTGGCGTCATCGCGGCCGCCGGGTTTCAGGTAACCCTTCCAGCGCAGCCGGTCCACCGAGGTGGTCTTGTGCAGACCCGCGAGGAAGTCATCGGCGATACGCGAGGGCATCTGGGTCTCACGGTTGATGTTGATCCAGAACGCCTCGGACTCGATCAGCCCGCCTTTGCGGCCGTCAATCCGGACCCGCATCTCACACCAGCGGTTGGAGGTGCCCGAGCACCAACGCCGGCAGCGCAGCATGTCCTGGAACTCGATGGGGCGGATCAGGTCGACCATGGTGCGGCGCACGATCCACAACGGGTGGGTTTCCTCGAAACCCATCTCCCGCAGTTGGTCCTGGCCGATGTCCTGGATGTGCCGGCATGCCGCGTCGAGTCGCAGCCTGCCGGTGCGGTCGATGTCGCCGACCCGCAGCGGCCATTCACGGTCGAAGACGTCGGGGTGACCGTCGGGCACCGGCATTAACTTCTTGTCCAGGCTCACGGCGCTGCTCCCCGTTTCCTCCTCGTGTGAACCCCCGGTTTACCCGGAGTCCTCGATGCGAATCATGCCAACGACAGCCCGCAAAAACCAAACGCCATGCCAGTCCCCTGGGCCTGCCAAGTCTGCGAAGCGCGCCTTCGCAAACCCCGGTAAGCTGCGTAAAGTGTCCAAGACGTTCGTGGGAGCACGCGTCCGCCAGCTGCGCAGCGAGCGCGGGTTCAGCCAGGCGGCGCTGGCGCAGATGCTGGACATCTCGCCGAGTTATCTCAACCAGATCGAGCACGACGTCCGCCCCCTGACGGTGGCCGTGTTGCTGCGGATCACCGAGGTGTTCGGCGTCGACGCGACGTTCTTCGCCTCCCAGGACGACACCCGTCTGGTCGCCGAACTCCGCGAAGTGACGATGGACCGCGACCTGGACATCGATGTCGACCCCGCCGAGATCGCCGAGATGGTCAACGCCCACCCGGCGTTGGCGCGGGCCGTCGTCAACCTGCACCGGCGCTACCGGATCACCACGGCGCAGCTGGCCGCGGCCACCGAGGAGCGCTACTTCGATGGCAGCAGTGGCAGCGGGTCCATCACCATGCCGCACGAAGAGGTGCGTGACTATTTCTACGAACGCCAGAACTACCTGCATCAGCTCGACACCGCGGCCGAAGAGCTGACCGTGAAGATGCGGCTGCATCACACCGACCTGGCGCAGGAGCTGACCCGCAGACTCACCGAGGTGCATGGGGTGCACATCACCCGGCGCATCGACCTGGGCGACAAAGTGCTGCACCGGTTCGACCCCGCTACCAAGACGCTGGAGATCAGCAACCATCTGGCCTGGGGACAGCAGGTGTTCAAGATGGCCGCCGAGTTGGCGTATCTGGAATTCGGCGACCTGATCGACGGCCTGGTCGAGGAGGGCAAATTCACCAGCGACGAATCCCGCAAGCTGGCCCGGCTGGGACTCGCCAACTACTTTGCCGCGGCCACGGTGCTGCCCTACCGGCAATTCCACGACGTCGCCGAGAACTTCCGGTACGACGTCGAGCGCCTGTCGGCGTTCTATGCGGTGAGCTACGAGACCATCGCGCACCGGCTTTCGACGCTGCAGCGGCCCTCGATGCGAGGTGTGCCGCTGTCCTTCGTCCGGGTCGACCGGGCCGGGAACATGTCAAAGAGGCAGTCCGCCACCGGTTTTCACTTCTCTTCCACGGGCGGCACTTGCCCACTGTGGAACGTCTACGAAACCTTTGCCAACCCCGGCAAGATCCTGGTACAGATCGCGCAGATGCCTGACGGGCGCAATTACATGTGGGTGGCCCGCACCGTCGAACGGCGCGCGGCCCGGTATGGTCAGCCCGGAAAAACCTTCGCGATCGGGCTCGGCTGCGAACTGCGCCACGCGCACCGACTCGTCTACTCGGAAGGACTCGACTTGTCGGGTGACATTGCGACACCGATCGGCGCGGGTTGCCGAGTCTGCGAACGCGACAACTGTCCACAGCGCGCCTTTCCCGCACTCGGGCGCGCGCTCGATATCGACGAGCACCGCAGCACGGTGTCGCCCTACCTGGTGCGCCAGGCATGAGTGGCAACGAGGTCGCGCGCATCCCGTCGGGCCGGTTCCGTCAACTCGGGCCGATCAACTGGGTGGTCGCCAAGCTGGCCGCCCGCAAGGTGCGCGCACCCGAGATGCACCTGTTCACCACCCTGGGTTCGCGCCAGTCGCTGTTCTGGACCTGGGCGGTCTACTCCGGACGCCTGATGCGGGGCCGGTTGCCGACGATCGACAGTGAATTGGTGATCCTGCGGGTGGCGCACCTGCGGTCCTGCGAGTACGAGCTGCAGCACCATCGTGGGATGGCGCTGAAGGCGGGACTGGATGCGCAGACGCAGGCCGCGATCTTCGCCTGGCCGGACGCACCGGACGGCGACGGTCCGCGGCGGGTGCTCAGTGCGCGCCAGAAGGCGCTGTTGCAGGCGACCGACGAGCTGATCCAGAACCGCACCATCACCGACGCGACCTGGCGCGAGCTGGCCAGTCACCTCAACCGAGCGCGATTGATCGAATTCTGTTTGCTCGCAACCCAGTACGACGGCCTGGCGGCCACCATCTCCGCGCTGGCGATACCGCTGGACAACCCGCAGTAGCGGCACGCCGGGCGTGCAGCGCTGAGGTACTTCAGAGGTAGAGGTTGGCCAGCACCGCCAACGTCAGTGCAACGGGAGCAATGGGCAGACCGAACGCGAACGCCGACCACCCGTACTTTCGGCGCCAGCGCATCAACAGACCGCCGGTCACCGCGCCGACCGCCAGCGCCACCGACAGCACCAGCACCGCCACGCTCCACTTGCTCACCGTGGTGACGTCGTCACCGATGGTGATGGCCGCCAGCCAGAAGACGTACCCGGCGATCAGCCCGCCGATCGCACCGATAACGGTCTCGGTCCGCATGCGCTAGAAGTTGATCATGTGACCGACCAGGCCGTGGAAGCACTCCTGCAGCGCCTCGGACATGGTCGGGTGCGTGTGCACGTTGCGGGCGAGTTCGGTTGCGGTGAGGTCCCACTTCTGGGCGAGGGTGAGCTCCGGCAACAGCTCGGACACGTCGTGCCCGACCAGGTGCCCGCCGATCAGTTCGCCGTACTTGGCGTCGGCGATGAGTTTGACGAAGCCGCTGGGGTCCCCGACGCCATGTGCCTTGGCGTTGGCGGTGAACGGGAACTTGGCGACCACCACGTCGTAACCCTCGTCGCGGGCCTGCTGCTCGGTGAGGCCGAAGCTGGCCACGTTGGGCTGGCAGAACGTGGCGCGCGGCATCATGCGGTAGTCGCCGAGCGCCAAAGTCTCTGCGCCGGCGATGGTTTCGGCGGCCACCACGCCCTGGGCCTCGGCCACGTGCGCGAGCTGCAATTTGGCGGTGACATCGCCGATGGCGTAGATGTGCGAGACGCTGGTCTGCATGTAGTCGGTGATGCCGATGGCCTTGCGGTCGGTCAGCTCGACGCCCGCCTTGTCCAGACCGTAGCCCTCGACATTGGGCGCAAACCCGATGGCCTGCAACACCTTTTCGGCCTTGAGCTCCTCGGACTTACCGTCCTTGCTGACGCTGACGGTGACCCCGCCTTCGCTAGAGCCGTTGTCGGTAATCGAATCGACCTTGGTGCCGGTCAGGATCTTGACGCCGAGTTTCTTGAACGCCTTCTCGATCTCCTTGGACGCGTCGGCGTCCTCGTTGGGCAGCGCGCGGGGCAGGAACTCGACGATGGTGACGTCGACGCCGTAGTTCTTCAGCACGTAGCCGAACTCCATGCCGATGGCGCCGGCGCCGGCGATGATGATCGACTTCGGCAGCTCCCGGGTCAGGATGAGCTTCTCGTAGGTCACCACGTTCTCCGACAGTGACGTGCCGGGGACGAGGCGGGTGCTGCTGCCGGTGGCGATGATGGCGTGGTCGAACGTGACCTCTTCGGTCCCGCCGTCATCGTTGAGTTCCACCGCCAGCGTGTGCGAATCGGTGAAGCGGCCGTAGCCGTGAATCTCGGTGATCTTGTTCTTCTTCATCAGGAAGTGCACGCCGGCCACCCGGCCCTCGGCCACCTTGCGGCTGCGGTCGTAGGCCACTCCGAAGTCGAAGGTGGCCTCACCGCTGATGCCGAAGACCTTGGCTTCCTTGGTGAAGATGTGCGCCAGTTCGGCGTTGCGCAGCAACGCCTTCGACGGGATGCAGCCGACGTTGAGGCAGACCCCGCCCCAATATTTCGGCTCGACGATTGCGGTGTTCAGCCCGAGCTGTGCGGCACGAATGGCCGCCACATATCCGCCGGGACCTGCTCCGAGTACGACGACGTCATAGTGAGAAGTCACCAGTTCACCCTAGTAGGGCGCGCGTTCGCCCTAATAGGGGAGGACACCCATCAAACACGGTGTCGTCACCCGCTCGCAGTAATAGGACCCGTACAGCGGCGCCGCCGCGGCCACGGACGCGAACGGCGCCGACATCACGGCGATCGACAGCGCGGCAATCAGCGGTTTACCTCTGACCATCGCCAGGACCGGTCCCGCCACCGAGCAGGCCGTGACGTAAACGAACACCGCAAACACCGGCGGCGTCTTGTCGATGGTGTGGTACCACCAGTAGTACAAACTCAGCCCGAACACCGCGGCGAAGAACCACACGCCCAACAGCACCAACACCAACTTCCACCACTTCAGGTAGAGGTACCGGCCCGGCACGGCCACAGGTCCCGGCGCCTCGGCCGTCGCGTCCGGCGCTACCGCGGCGGCCACGGGCGCGGGCTGTTCCTGCGGCACCGGCTCGGCCTTCTTGGCCGGCTCGTCCAGGCCGGGCAACGGGAGAACGGGCTGGGAGTCCGTGTCGTCGAAGTTCGGCACGAACGGCACCGAGGGCTCACCGGCGTCGTACTCGGCCGATAGCGGCACCTCGCCGCTGTCGAAGTCCGGCACGAAGGGTTCGGTTCCCGGGCTCGAGACGCGTTCGTCGTCCGCCTTCTCGTCAGCCACCGGCAACCACCCGCAACGCGACCAGCATGCCCAGCCAACCGGGCGCCAACGCAAGGATCCCCGCGCCGAGCATCGTCACCCACCGGCGTCCGGAAAACAGGATCACCGACAACCCGATCAGACTCGGGATCCCCACGACCAGGGCGATTGCCACGTCCGGGCGCATCCGGTGGACCAGCAGGCTGGACACCACGCCGAGTAGCTGCCCGACCGCACTCCCGATAAGCAGGGCGCTGGCCAGCAGCCACGCACGCGGAAGCGGAATCACGGTTTACGACTTTACTGAGTCTCCGCTACGGGATCGGGCACGTTCCCGGCGCGTCCTGCGCGTCCCGCGGATCCACCACGAAGCCGCGTACCGAGGGTCGCTCACCGCGTTCGTACGCCGCTCCGGTGATCACCGGAGCGACCTGAACCAGCTCCTTCTCGGCGTCGCTGTAGACCCGCCCCCGGCTGAGAAACCGCACCCCTTCGGGCGCCTCGAGGCTGAACCCGCCACCGCGTCCGGGCACCATGTCGATGACCAGTTGGGTGTGCTTCCACGTCTGGTACTGCGGACCCGAGATCCACACGGGCACACCCTCCTCCCCCACGTCGAGCACGCCCAACAGGACGTCGCGGTCGCCGACCAGAAAGTCGCCGCGCGGGTAACACATCGGCGAAGACCCGTCGCAGCAACCGCCGGACTGGTGGAACATCACCGGGCCGTGCCGCTCCTGCAGGCGAGTCAGCAGCGCGGCCGCCTCGGTGGTGATGAGTGCTCCGGGCGGAGCTTCCATCAGAAGAATCCCAGCGCCTTGTCGGAGTAGGAGGTCAGCAGGTTCTTGGTTTGCTGGTAGTGCTCGAGCGCCATCTTGTGGCCTTCGCGACCGAAGCCCGACTGCTTGTAGCCACCGAAGGCCGAGTGCGGCGGATAGACGTGGTAACAGTTCACCCACACCCGTCCGGCCTTGATCTCCCGGCCGGCCCGGTAGGCGGTGTTGCCGTCCCGGCTCCACACCCCCGCGCCCAGGCCGTACAGGGTGTCGTTGGCGATGCCCATTGCGTCGGCGTAGGTGTCAAACGGCGTCACCGCCACCACCGGGCCGAAGATCTCCTCCTGGAAGATCCGCATCTTGTTGTTGCCGGTGAAGATCGTCGGCTGCACGTAGTAGCCGCCGGACAAGTCACCGCCCAGCTCGGCGCGCTCGCCGCCGGTGATGATCTTCGCGCCCTCGCCCTTGCCGATCTCGATGTAGGACAAGATCTTTTCCAGCTGGTCGTTGGACGCCTGCGACCCAAGCATGGTCTCGGTGTCCAGCGGGTCGCCCTGGCGCACCGCTTTGGTGCGGATCGCGGCCAGTTCCAAGAACTCGTCGTGAATGTCGGACTGGATCAGGCTGCGCGACGGGCACGTGCACACCTCGCCCTGGTTGAGGGCGAACATCGTGAAGCCTTCCAGCGCCTTGTCCTGGAAGTCGTCGTTGGCGGCCATCACGTCCGAGAAGAAGATGTTCGGGCTCTTGCCGCCAAGCTCCAGGGTGACCGGGATCAGGTTCTGCGAGGCGTACTGCATGATCAGTCGACCCGTGGTCGTCTCCCCGGTGAAAGCGATCTTGGCGATCCGGTCGCTGGAGGCCAACGGTTTCCCGGCTTCGGCGCCGAACCCGTTGACGATGTTGACGACGCCGGGCGGCAGCAGATCACCGATCAGGGACATCAAAAACAGGATCGAGGCCGGGGTCTGTTCGGCCGGTTTGAGCACGATCGCGTTGCCGGCCGCCAATGCCGGTGCCAGCTTCCAGGCGCCCATCAGGATCGGGAAGTTCCACGGGATGATCTGCCCGACGACGCCGAGTGGTTCGTGGAAGTGGTAGGCCACCGTGTCCTCGTCGATTTGGGACAGCGCGCCCTCCTGGGCGCGGATCGCCGCGGCGAAGTACCGGAAATGGTCGGCGGCCAACGGGATGTCGGCGGCGATGGCCTCGCGAACGGGTTTGCCGTTGTCCCAGACCTCCGCGACGGCCAGCGCGTGCGCGTTCGCGTCGATGCGGTCCGCGATCTTGTTCAGGATGGCCGCGCGCTCCGCGGGCGAGGTCTTGCCCCACGCGGGCGCGGCGGCGTGTGCGGCGTCGAGCGCCTTCTCGATGTCGGTCTCGTCGGAGCGTGGGATCTCGCAGAACGGTTGACCGGTGACCGGTGTCGGGTTCTCGAAGTAGCGGCCCGCCGCGGGCGCAACCCACTCGCCACCGATGAAGTTCCCGTACCGCGATTCGTACGACATCAGGGCTCCGGAAGCTCCCGGACGTGCAAAAACAGGCATCTCTCGGCTCCTCTTATGGTTCATGTAATACAGCTCACAGTACCGCTGGGACCACAATGGCAGCTATGGCATCTGAGGCTGAAGACCCGTACCTGTGGCTCGAGGACGTCACCGGCGACGAGGCACTCGACTGGGTGCGCGCCCGCAACGAGCCGACCAAGGCGCAATTCTGCGACGACGACTTCGAGACGATGCGCGTGCAGGCTCTGGAGGTGCTCGACACCGACGCCCGGATTCCTTACGTGCGCCGGCGCGGCGAGTATCTGTACGACTTCTGGCGCGACGCCACCAACCCGCGCGGGCTGTGGCGGCGTACCACGCTGGAGAGCTATCGCACCGATTCCCCGGACTGGGACGTCCTGATCGATGTGGACGAACTGGGCCGCACCGACGGCACGAACTGGGTGTGGGCCGGCGCCGACGTGCTCGAGCCGGAGCTCACCCGCGCGCTGATCAGCCTGTCGCCCGGCGGGTCGGACGCGGTGATCGTGCGTGAATTCGACATGCAGACACGCAAATTCGTCGCCGACGGGTTCGAATTGCCGGAAGCCAAATCGCAGATCGGCTGGGACGACCCGGACACCGTGCTGGTGGGCACCGACTTCGGGCCGGACTCGCTGACCGAGTCCGGTTACCCGCGCATCCTCAAACGGTGGCGCCGCGGCACACCTCTGACAGACGCAGAGACGATCTTCGAGGGGCAACGCACCGATGTCAGCGCCGGCGGTTCCACTGACCGCACACCGGGATTCGAACGCACCTTCGTCGGGCGCTCGCTGGACTTCTGGAACCGGCAGCGATACGAGCTGCGGGGCACGGAACTGGTTTCCATCGATGTGCCGACCGACGCCAGCAGCATCTCGGTGCACCGCGAGTGGCTCCTGATCGATCTGCGCACGGACTGGTCCGTCGGGGGGACGACATATCGCGCCGGTTCCCTGCTGGCCGCCGACTACGACGAATTCCTCAGTGGCGCAAGGGATTTACAGGTTGTATTCGAGCCGAACGAACACACCTGCCTGTACCACTACGCATGGACCGAAGACCGGTTGCTGCTCGTTTCCCTGGCCGATGTGGCCAGCCGGGTCGAGATCGTCACGCCCGGGACGTGGCGGCGCGAACCCGTCCAGGGCCTGCCCGAGTCGACCAACACCGTGGTGGTCGCCGCCGACGACACCGGCGAGGAGTTCTTCCTGGACTCCAGCGGGTTCACCGCCCCGTCCCGCCTGCTGCGTGGCACGGGTTCGGGAGCGCCGGAGCAGATCAAATCCGCGCCGTCGTTCTTCGATGCCGAAAACATCTCGGTGACACAACATTTCGTGGAATCGAAGGACGGTACGTCGATCCCGTATTTCGTGGTGCGCCCCGATGACAGTCAGGGGCCGACCCCCACCCTGCTCTACGGTTACGGCGGGTTCGAGACGTCGAACACGCCGGGTTACAGCGGTGTGCTGGGCCGGTTGTGGCTGGCGCGCGGCGGCACCTACGTGCTGGCCAACATCCGCGGCGGGGGTGAGTACGGACCGGGCTGGCACACCCAGGCGATGCGTGAGGGCCGGCACAAGGTGGCCGAGGACTTCGCCGCCGTGGCAGACGATCTGGTGGCGCGCGGGATCACCACTGTCGACCAACTCGGCGCCCAGGGCGGCAGCAACGGTGGCCTGCTGATGGGCATCATGCTGACCAAATATCCGGAGAAGTTCGGCGCGCTGGTCTGCAGTGTGCCGCTGCTCGACATGAAGCGCTACCACCTGTTGCTGGCCGGGGCTTCCTGGGTGGCGGAGTACGGCGACCCCGACAACCCCGACGACTGGGCGTTCATCTCCGAATACTCGCCATACCAGAATATTTCGGGTGATCGGAAGTACCCGCCGATATTGATGACGACGTCCACGCGTGACGACCGGGTGCATCCGGGGCATGCCCGCAAAATGACCGTCGCGCTGGAAGCGCTCGGCCAACCGGTCTGGTACTACGAGAACATCGAGGGCGGCCACGGCGGTGCGGCCGACAATGAGCAACTCGCGTTCAAGTCGGCGTTGAGCTACTCGTTCCTGTGGCGGACGCTGGGCCGCCGGTCATAACCGTCGCGTGGTCAACCCGGCAATTGGCCATTCAGCCGCGCCTCGACCCGCTCGAGATCGGAAGCCGCATCGCTGTGGCCATATTCCGAAAGCACCCTGCCCAGTCCGGTCAGGGCCCGATCGAGGTCGGCGGTGAAGGGGTGCCTGGTTGCGGTCGGCAGCGCGTAACGCAGCTGCGTGGCCGCTTTGCGCTGGTCGTCCCCGGACAGCTGCGGGATGGCTTTGGCGAACACATCCAGCACCCGGGCACAGGTTTGATGCTGGCCTCCGTTGATCGCGCCGACCGCGATGCTCGACAACGCCGCAAGCACCTCGGGAATCGTGCGGTCGGTGTAGACGATCGGTAGCGGCTGTTCGCCGTTGCCGGTCCCGGCCGCCGATGCGGACTCGCGTGCCCAGCGGGCCAGCAGCACGTACAGGCCGTCGACGGTTACCAGGGCGGCCTCCGGATCCCGTTGCGTCGCAGCGGCCCATCCCATGCTGGCCAATTGGTGGACGCCGTAGGACGGCTCGCGGTCCAGCTGTCGCTCTCTGCCGCAGCGCAACGCACCCAGGACGGCATCGGCCAACCGGGCGCGTTCGCCGGCGTTCTCGGCCCGCACGGTGGCCAACTCCGACCCGGTGACGAAGTGGCTGCCCAGCCTGGCGATGAACTCGATCTCGGCTTCGCCCTGGGCGGCCTGGAGCGCGTGCCGCAGGGTGTCCAGGTGGATATCGACGAGATATCCGCTGCACTCCGACCGAACGGTAAGCGCGGGCAGGTGCTCGAGCTGTGGCTCGTGCCGCATCCGGCACAACCAGTTCAACTGCTGTGTGCGGGTGGCGATGGTGTGCTGCACGATGCGTTCGACCACCGAAGGCGGCCGCAACTGGTCGAGCACCAGGTAGCCGAACACCACCAGGCCCGTCAGCGCGAGCACGCTGAGCAGCAGGGCGGCGGCGGTGCTGAACACCGCATGCTCGGGATCGACGAGCGCGAGCACCACCACGTAATACGCCGAGAGACCGGCGAAATACCCGAAGAACGCTTGATTGACGCGGCGGCGCAGGAACTGCTCCACCACCACCCAGGTGAACACGTCTGCCATCCGGTGCACCAGGGTGAGCAGCAGCACGAAGGTGATGGTCATCAGCGTGAGCATCCCGGGCGCCACGGTGCGCAGCATCGACTGGTTCTCTTGCGGCGGCGCCAGTTTGGACAGCGCGTGTGCGGCGGGTTTGATCCATTCGGCATCGGAGCCGTCCAGCACGCTGGTGATCACCGCAAGCACAATGAAGCCGGCGATGATGGCCAGCGGCACCGATAAAAACTCTTGAAGCGCCCGCCGCAACCCGCTTTCGCGCCGCGGCCGCGCCGTTCCTGCCGTCGGGCGCATACCCGCTTACCTACCCGTTCGAGCCGGCGCCGAACCGATCGTGAGCGTCGCAACGTCTAGCCGCCGCGGACTTCGGGCACCCTAGGGTGATGTCCTCGCAGCTGCCCGGAGTCTTCCAGTCGTTCGCCCCAGCGCTCGACCGCTACGGCTACGCGGCGGTGGTCCTGCTGGTCGGCTTGGAGGGTATCGGCATTCCGTTGCCGGGCCAGATCATCCTGATCGCCGCGGGAATCTATGCCGGCGCCGGTGAATTGAGCCTGGCTCTGGTGTTGATCGCCGGTCTGCTGGCCGCCGTATGCGGCGACAACAGCGGCTACGCCATCGGGAGGTTCGGTGGCCGGGCGCTGGTGTTGCGGTTCGGTCGGTACGTATTTCTCACGGAGAAGCGCCTGGCGGCGACGGAACGCTTCTTCGGTCGACGCGGCGTGTTCGTCGTGCTCATCGGCCGGTTCGTGGACGGACTGCGGCAGGCGAGCGGAATCGTCTGCGGACTGGCCCGGATGCGGTGGCGGCGGTATCTGGCCTACAACGCACTGGGATCCACCGTTTGGGTGGTTGTATGGGTGTTCGCCGGCTATCTCGCCGGCAGTCACATCGCGGCGCTCTATGCAGTCGTCCATCATCACGCCAAGTACCTGCTGGTCGGTATGGCCGTGCTTATTGTGGCCGGGGTCGGCTGGGCGATCAGGCGCCGCGCCAACCGGCGGGCCGCTGCCGAGTGCTGACCTGCGGTGCTTGACACTCCCGGCCGCCACGGCTTCGCTTCGGGCTATGCCGACACCCGAATTCGAAACGCTGCTCTACCGCACGGCCGGCGCGGTAGCCACCATCACCCTCAACCGCCCAGAACAGCTCAACGCGATTGTTCCGCCCATGCCCGACGAGATCGAGGCAGCGATCGGGTTGGCGGACGGGGACGACAGCATCAAGGTCATCGTGCTGCGGGGCGCCGGTCGCGCGTTCTGCGCGGGCTACAACTTCGGCGAGGGCTTTCAGCATTGGGAAGACGTGATGAACACCGACGGACGCTGGGATCCGGGTAAGGATTTCTCGATGGTGACCGCCCGGACGGGTCCGCATCAGAAGTTCATGGCGATCTGGCGGGCCACCAAGCCCGTGATCGCCCAGGTGCACGGCTGGTGTGTGGGCGGCGGCAGTGACTATGCGTTGTGCGCTGACCTCGTCATCGCCAGCGAGGACGCCGTCATCGGCACCCCCTACAGCCGGATGTGGGGCGCCTATCTGACGGGGATGTGGATGTATCGGCTGAGCCTGGCCAAGGCCAAGTGGCATTCGCTGACCGGCCGACCGCTCACCGGCGTGCAGGCCGCCGAGATCGAGCTGATCAACGAGGCGGTCCCGTTCGAGCGGCTGGAGGCGCGGGTCGCCGAGATCGCCGGCGAACTGGCCCAGATCCCGTTGTCACAGCTGCGGGCGCAGAAGCTGATCGTCAACCAGGCCTACGAGAACATGGGCCTGGCCTCCACCCAGTTGCTGGGCGGCATCCTCGACGGGCTGATGCGCAACACCCCGGACGCGCTGGACTTCATCCGGACCGCGCAGCACGACGGCGTGCGCGCCGCCGTCGAGCGCCGGGATGGGCCGTTCGGGGATTACAGCCAGGCTCCCCCCGAGCTACGGCCGAACCCGTCACACTTGATAGTTCCTGATCGCGATGGGTAGTAAGATCGGCTAGGAATTCGCCTGGGAATTTTTCGCGACTCCGAAAGTGTTACGGTAATCAATATGTCTCGGCTAAGTAACTTCCTTCGTGCAGGTGCAGTTTTCTTTGCGCTCGCTATCGTCGCCGTGATCTTCGCGGGGTCCTTCCCGAAGGCGGCCATGGCCGATTCCACGGAGGATTTTCCGATCCCACGCCGGATGATCGCGACCACCTGCGACGCCGAGCAATACCTGGCGGCCGTGCGGGACACCAGCCCGGTGTACTACCAGCGGTACATGATCGACTACAACAACCACGCCAACCTGCAGGAAGCCACCGTCAACAAGGCGCACTGGTTCTTCTCGCTGTCGCCGGCGGAGCGCAGGGACTACTCCGAGAATTTCTATAACGGTGACCCACTGACGTTCGCCTGGGTCAACCACATGAAGATCTTCTTCAACAACAAGGGCGTCGTCGCCAAGGCCACCGACGTGTGCAACGGGTACCCGGCCGGCGACATGTCGGTCTGGAACTGGGCGTAGCGGCATCGTGCGCGCACGGTGGTTCGGCCGCATAGCAGCGATGGCGGCGATTGTCCCGATCTCGATCCTGATCGGAAGCGCCCCGGCCCACGCCGACAGCGACCTCGGTAAGCAGTGCTCGCCGGAAGGCGCGAAAGTCTGGGGCAAACCCGGCCCGATCTACTGTGAGCGACAGGCGGACGGGCAACTGCAATGGGTGTCCATTCCGGTCTCGGCCTTGTGCGTGGCGTTCTGCGTCAACAACCCCTAGCTCCCTAGCTGTCCGGCTTAAGAGTTCCTGAGAATCTGGGTCGGGTTAGAACCGTCGCAGTGCATCCCGTCGGGGACCTTCGCGCCGACGAATCAGACTGATAGCCAGGGAAATAAGGCCCATGTCGCGGGAAAAGTATGGTTTGCGCGCCGGGAAACGACACCTATACGGGGCCTGAGAAGATCACCCCGACCCTTGCCGCGGCGGGGTAAAGCTATCCATAATGGAACCTCCGGCCAGCCAAACATCCGCCAAGTGTGTGGGCGATGGATGCGACTGGTTCCGGAAAGCTGGAGGTCATCGCATGAGCCAAACTACTGGCAACGGGATCCCTGGCACGCTGGCGGCTCTCGACTGGCAAGCGATCGAGTGCCAATCAGAATTCGGCTGCAGCAACCGAGCGACGTTCATCGTCCACCGGCACGCGGTGGACGCATGCAACCACCCCCAGGTCGACCCGTTCGGGAACATCGTCGAGATTCTGTGCATCGCGTGCCTGTGGCGCGCCGAGGCCGAAGTGCTGGTGCAGCTGGGCCAACTCCGCCGGACGCCGGACGCCTCCTGCCTGACCTGCGGCGCGCCGGTTTCGGAGCTCAGCGACATCATGCGTGACGTCGCAGCTATCTAGCGCGTCAGAACTCAGTAGTGCGGCTGCGTGGCCGCGGCAGCCTTCGGCGGGTCCGAGTCCTCTCGCAGCAACGCACGGACGGCAGGTCGCGGTCCGAAGGGCCGCAGCATGGTGCTGGCCGGCCGTGGGCGCACGTGCTGCGGCCACCAGAACCAGCGCCCGAGCAAGGTGGCCAGCGACGGCGTCATGAACGACCGCACGATCAAGGTGTCGAACAACAGACCTAGCGCGATCGTCGTACCCACCTGGGCCATGACCTTCAACGGGCTGAAGGCGAACGTCGCCATGGTCGCAGCGAACACCAATCCTGCCGAGGTGACGACGGACCCCGAGCCGGCCATCGCGCGGATCGTCCCCGTTTTGAGCCCGGCGTGGACCTCCTCCTTCAACCGCGATATCAAGAGCAGGTTGTAGTCCGAGCCAACCGCCAGCAGCAGGATGATCGCCATCGCCAGGACCATCCAGTGCAACTTCATGCCAAGGATGTACTGCCATAGGAGCACGGAGAGCCCGAACGAGGCGCCCAGGGACAGCAACACCGTGCCGACGATCACGAAGGCCGCCACGACGCTTCGGGTGATCACCAGCATGATGATGAAAATCAGTGTGGCAGCAGAGATTCCGGCGATCAGCAGATCGATGTTGGAGCCGTCGTGCATGTCCTTGTACGTCGCGGCGGTGCCACCGAGGAAGATCTTGGCGCCTTCCCAGGGTGTGCCCTTGATCGCCTCGTGCACGGCCTGCTTGATCGGTTCGATGTTCTTGATGCCTTCAGGCGTCGCCGGGTCGCCTTCATGGGAGATGATCAACCGGACAGCGTGCCCATCCGGCGAGATGAACTGTTTGAGACCCCGCTCGAAATCCGGGCTCTGGAACGCCTCCGGCGGAAGGTAGAACGTGTCGTCGTTCTTGGCTCTATCGAACGCATCCCCCTGGGCGGTGGCGTTGTCGGCCTGAGCTCTCGCCTGCGCGTTCAGTCCCTCAGTGATCGCATAGTTCGACATGATGGTGTCGAGGTTGCGCTGCTGGCTCTCGATTTGCGGGGGTATCAAAGCCACCAGCTGGGGCTGAATAGCGTCCAGCCGGTCCAGATTCTGGCTCAGGCTCAGGATGTTCTGCGCCACTTGGTCGATACCGTCGAGCGCATTGAAGATGGACCGAAGCGCCCAGCAAATCGGGATGTCGTAGCAGTGCTTCTCCCAGTAGAAGTAGCTACGAATCGGCCGGAAGAAATCGTCGAAGGTGGCGATGTCGTCGCGCAACGCCTCGGTGATCTTCACAGTCTCTTTGGTGAGCTTGGTGGTTTCGTGCGTCGTGTTGCTGAGGTCCTGGGTGACCCGCATTTGCTCACGCAGCGTTGCCATCGTCTTGCGCAATTCGTCGGCCTGGTTCAACAGGTTTTTCGCCTGCTCGTCCTGGTAGTGCTGGGTCTGAAGCCGCGCTGCGGCCTGGGCGCCCATCTGAAAACCGAGGGTGCTGTGGTCGAGCGGCGTGCCCAACGGCCGGGTGATGGTCTGCACGCGGCCGATACCCGGGATGTGGAAGACCGCTTTGGCGACCTTGTCGAGGACGAGGAAGTCGGCCGGGTTACGCAAGTCGTGATCGGTCTCGATCATCAACAGTTCAGGATTGAGCCGCGCCTGGTCGAAGTGCCGGTCGGCGGCCGCGTAGCCGATGTTGGCCGGAGTGTCTCCCGGCAGGTAATGCCGGTTGTCGTAGTCCGTCTTGTAGCCGGGCAACGCGAGCAGACCAATCAGTGCGACCACGATGGTCACCGCGAAAACCGGTGCGGGCCAACGGACGATGGCGGTGCCGATGCGGCGCCAGCCCCGGGTCTGCAGCTTGCGCTTCGGGTCCATCAGCTTGAAAAACGAAGCCACCGTCAGCAACGCCGGGCCCAGTGTCAACGCCGCGAAGACCGCAACCAGCATGCCGACCGCACAAGGCACGCCGAGTGACTCGAAGTACGGCAACCGGCAGAAGCTCAGGCAGTACATGGCGCCGGCAATGGTCAGCCCCGACCCCAGCACGACATGCGCAGTGCTGTGGAACATGGTGTAGAACGCTTGCTCGCGGGTCTCGCCCAGACTGCGGGCCTCCTGATAACGGCCCACGACGAAGATCGCGTAGTCCGTGCCGGCGGCGATTGCCATCAGCACCAGCATGTTGTTGGCGAACGTGGAAAGGCCCATGACGCCGTAGTTGCCCAGCGTTGCGACGACCCCACGAGCCGCAGCCAACTCGATGAAGACCATGGCCAGCATGATCAGCACGGTGACTATCGAGCGGTAGACGATCAGCAACATCACGATGATCACCAAGATGGTGATCAGGGTGACCACCATGACGCCCTTCTCACCCGAATGGGATTGATCGGCGAACAGCGGACCCGCGCCGGTGACGTAAGCCTTGATTCCCGGCGGCGCGGGCACCGAGTCCACGATTTTGCGCAGGGCCTCCGAAGACTCGTTCGCCAGCCCGCCGCCCATGTTGCCGGCCAGGTAGACCTGCACGTACGCGGCCTTTTGATCGTGGCTCTGGGAGCCCGCCGCCGTCAGCGGATCACTCCAGAAATCCTGGACGTGCTGAACGTGCTTGTCTTTCTCTATGCGCCTGATGATCTCGTCGTAGTAGCGGTGCGCCTCGGCGCCGAGTGGCTTGTCGCCTTCCAGCAGGATCATGGCCGAGTTGTCGGAATCGAACTCTTTGAACGTCGATCCGACCCGCATCATCGACTGAAAGGACGGTGCGTCAGTCGGACTCATCGACACCGAGTGGGTTTTGGCGACGACCTCCAGCTGCGGGGACACGGTGTTGGTGATGAAGACGATCGCCAACCAGATGAGCACGATCGGCAGCGCCAACCGGTGAATCATCCGCGGCAGGAACGGCGGGATCAGCGGTTGGTCGACGCGTGGCGGGCTGGGATTGGCCTCGGTGGTCTCGCTCATGCCGTCTTGTCCAGGCAATAGACGAAGGCATTCACGGTTTCGTTGGGGGGCGACTGATTCGGGGCCTTGATGACGTCGCCGCGCCCGTCATTGTTGTTCACCAGGAACCGACAGGCTATCCAGCTACCGGTTCCCTGCGCCATCAGGTTGGCCGGAATCCCGGGCTTGGTTGACTTCAATTCGGTCTTCCACGGTAGGGGCACGTCGAGAGCCTGTTGAGGATGGGAGTTCTCGTCGAGGTAGTTGATTGTTGCCCTGCTCCCCGGTGGACCCCAGACTTCGAGCGTGATGGTCTTCGGGTTGAACTGGTCGATGACGTCACCGGATGAGCCGCCGCCGAAGGTGCCTTCCCGAACGCCGAATACATTGTGCAGCCGGTGGACGACGAATCCCGACAGCGCGACAACGGCCAGAATGGTCAGGATGAGCCAGAACCGGGTGACGAGCTTCGAAAGACCTTTGCGCTTGGGTCGCTGGGGGCTTGCTGCCGTCTTGCTTTCGGTATGAGCAGACTCCGGCAACGTCAACGGCTCGGTCCGTGGCTCAGTCGTCGTCATGGGTGCTTTCCTAACCATTACGAGAGCCGCCAACTAGTTAGCCTGGATGTCAACTTAGCTACCCTAACCTAATGCACAACCAAGTGCGACGTTGCGACGTGGTGCACAAAGGCTCTGTGTGACAAGCCCTTCGGCAAACGGTGTCCCGGTATCCGGATAGCACGCTCGTCATCGGGACCCCGGGATCGAACCGATGCAGGTAGCGCTGAGCACCCGCTTGAGCGCCGGGCCGAACTCGATGTTCCACTCGGGCGGAAGCACTTCGGGTTCCTCCTCGTAGACGTCCGAGATCTTCGCCGGCGGGTTGGCGATCTGCCAGAATGCGGCGGCCAGCGAGTAGGCGGCAATCAGGACGTCGAAGGATCCCGAGCGCCCCAGGACGGGAAGTGCCCGCTCAATGGCGTCGGCAATCGCGATCGCCGCTGCCGAAATCGTTCGCCGGATCTCGATGACTCGCTCGATTTCCACCTCGTGCTCGAGGTGCAGATGCAAATTGGCAAGCAGGTCACAGAACAGGGGGTCGGCGGCCAGTCCATTGGCGAGCACTTCGGCAACCTGGGCCGGGGAGAGATTGGGCTCGCTCAATTTCTCGCACACGGTGCTCGACCATTTGACCCAGCCCTCGGCGGCGAGATGCAGCAGGACCTCTTTGTGCGAGGTGAAGTAACGGCGCACGGCCGAATAGTGAATTCCGGCGCGACTGGCCACCGCCGTCAACGTCACCGAGGCGACCCCGGTTTCGATGGCGAGTTCGCGTGCGGCCTCGACGAGTGCGGCCGCGCGTTGACGCTTGTTCTCCTCCGTGCGAGCCCGCCGGAATGCAAGTTGCGCCACTGGCCGAGGATAACGCACAGTATGTGATTTGCATAACGCACAGGGTGTGATTTGTGCTGGTAGGGCGACTTCGGACGCTTCTTTTACGCACGTGATATGCGTTACACTCGTCGAGCAGGACGAAGGAGTCGGGGGACGGGCCCGGTAGCCATGATTTACTTAGGTAAGGCTTGGTTTGTGTCACCGTCGAGGGCGGCCGATTCGAGGTGACTCAAAAGGACCTGGCGCGGGTGCGAATACCGCGATCCCTGAACGAGTTCGGACCTGCGCACACGGGTTCCGTCCGCCGAAGTTTTGCCGACCGATGAAAGGACCTGCGATCTTCAAGGTGCTGGCGCGGGCGTGGATCCCCCTGGTGGTCCTGGCGGTGGTGATCGTCGGGGGATTCACCGTGCACCGGGTCCGCGGCTTCTTCGGCTCCGAAAAGCGCGAGTCCTACGCCGACAGCAATCTTGACAACAGCAAGCCCTTCAATCCCAAGGAACTCACCTACGAGATCTTCGGGCCGCCCGGGACGGTTGCCGATATCAGCTACTTCGATGTGAATTCCGACCCGGTGCGGGTCGACGGAGCCGTGCTGCCCTGGACGCTGCATGTCACGACGAATTTAGCGGCCGTGATGGGAAATATTGTGGCGCAAGGCAATAGCAACAGCATCGGTTGCCGGATCACCGTGGATGGCGTGGTGAAGGCGGAACGCGTTTCCAACGAGGTCAATGCCTATACCTATTGTCTGGTGAAATCCGCGTGAGCGTCCAATACGCCAACGATCCCGAGAACATCCGTACGCACACCGAAAGGCCGCTCGCCGCAAGGCTTATCCATTCGCTGGCGGTGCCCATCATTCTGGCCTGGCTGGCGTTGTGCGTCATTCTGAGCGTCTTCGTCCCCTCCCTGGAGGTGGTCGGGCAGGAACGCTCGGTATCCCTGAGCCCGCAGGAAGCGCCGTCCTTCGAGGCAATGGCCAGGATCGGCAAGGTGTTCCAAGAGGGGAACTCCGACAGCCAGGCGATGCTGATCCTGGAGGGCAAGGACCGTCTCGGCGACGAGGCGCACCGGTACTACGACAATCTGATTCGTAAGTTGCGGGCGGACAAGCACGTCCAGAGCGTTCAGGACTTCTGGGGTGATCCGCTCACGGCGGCGGGCGCCCAGAGCAACGACGGCAAGGCCGCATACGTCCAGTTGGCGCTGGCCGGCAACCAGGGTGAGCCGCTGGCCAACGAATCCATCGATGCCGTTCGCAAGATCGTCAAGGAGACGCAGGCTCCGCCGGGCATCACCACCTACGTCACCGGGGCCGCCGCGCTCGCTTCGGACATGCACACCGCGGGTGACAAGTCCATGGTCAAGATCACCGCCACCACCGTCGCGGTGATCTTCGTGATGTTGATGTTCGTCTACCGCTCGGTCATCACCGTCATCGTGCTGCTGCTGACGGTCGGCGTGGAATTGACCGTGGCGCGCGGCGTCGTCGCGGTGCTGGGGCACAGCGGGGCGATCGGACTTTCCACCTTCGCGGTGAGCCTGCTGACGTCGTTGGCCATCGCCGCGGGCACCGACTACGGCATCTTCATCTTCGGCCGATATCAGGAGGCCCGTCAGGCCGGCGAGGACCGCGAGACCGCGTTCTACACCATGTACCGCGGTGTCGCCCACGTCATCCTGGGCTCCGGGCTGACGATCGCCGGCGCCACCTTCTGCCTCAAGTTCGCCCGGATGCCGTACTTTGAAACGCTCGGCATCCCCTGTGCGGTGGGGATGTTCGCCGCGGTGGTGGTGGCGTTGACGCTGGGTCCCGCGGCACTGGTCGTCGGGAGCCGTTTCGGACTCTTCGATCCCAAGCGGCTGCTCAAGGTGCGCGGCTGGCGGCGGGTCGGCACGGTGGTCGTGCGCTGGCCACTGCCGGTGCTGGCCGCGACGCTGGCCATCGCACTGGTCGGGTTGCTGGCGCTGCCGGGCTACCGGACCAATTACAACGACCGGGCGTATCTACCAACCGACATTCCCGCCAACGAAGGGTTCGCGGCCGCGGACCGCCACTTCTCCCAAGCCCGGATGAAGCCCGAGATCGTGATGATCGAATCCGATCACGATCTGCGCAATCCCGCGGACTTCCTGGTCCTGGACAAACTGGCCAAGAGCATCTTCCGGGTCCCGGGCATCTCCCGCGTGCAGGCGATCACCAGGCCGGACGGGACCGCCATGGAGCACACCTCGATACCGTTCCAGATCAGCATGCAGAACGCCGGTCAGGTCCAGACCATGAAGTACCAACGGGACCGAATGGACGACATGCTCAAGCAGGCCGATGAGATGGCGAAGACGACGGCGCTGATGAAGCGCATGTACGCCCTGATGACACAGCTCGTCGACAACACCCACAAGATGGTCCAGGACACGGTGGAGATGCAGGAGATCACCACCGAACTACGGGACCACATCGCCGATTTCGACGATTTCTGGCGGCCGGTCCGGTCCTACTTCTATTGGGAGAAGCACTGCTACGACATCCCGATCTGCTGGTCGTTCCGGTCGATATTCGACGCGTTGGACGGGCTGGACCAGATCGACGAGAGACTGAACGTCCTGGTTGCCGACATCAAGAATCTGGACCGGCTGATGCCGCAGATGGTCGCCACCTTCCCGCCGATGATCGAAACGATGGAAAACATGCGGACCATGATGCTGACCATGTACAGCACCATGAACGGCATCTATAGCCAGATGGACGAGATGACCGAGAACGCCAACGCCATGGGCAAGGCGTTCGACGCCGCCAAGAACGACGATTCGTTCTACCTGCCCCCGGAAGTGTTCAAGAACAAGGACTTTCAGCGCGCGATGAAGTCCTTCCTGTCCCCCGACGGGCACGCGGCACGGTTCATCGTGCTGCACCGCGGAGACCCGCAATCCGCCGACGGCATCGCCAGCATCAACAAGATCCGCACCGCCACCGAGGAGGCCCTGAAAGGCACTCCGCTGGAAGACTCCAAGATCTACGTGGCCGGCACCGCTGCGGTGTTCAAGGACATCTCCGAGGGCGCCAACTGGGATCTGCTGATCGCGGGCATCGCCTCGCTGTGCCTGATCTTCATCATCATGCTGATCCTGACCCGCGCGTTCATCGCCGCCGCCGTCATCGTGGGCACGGTGGCGCTGTCCCTGGGCGCCTCGTTCGGGTTGTCGGTGTTGTTCTGGCAGCACATCCTGGCCATCGACCTGCACTACATGGTGATGGCGATGTCGGTGATCGTGCTGCTGGCCGTGGGTTCCGACTACAACCTGCTGCTGGTTTCCCGGTTCAAGGAGGAGATCCACGCCGGCCTGAAGACCGGCATCATCCGCTCGATGGGCGGCACGGGCAAGGTGGTGACCAACGCGGGCCTGGTGTTCGCCTTCACCATGGCGTCGATGGCGGTCAGCGACCTGCGGGTGGTCGGCCAGATCGGAACCACGATCGGCCTGGGCCTGCTGTTCGACACGTTGATTGTGCGTTCGTTCATGACCCCCTCGATTGCGGCGTTGCTGGGCCGCTGGTTCTGGTGGCCGATGCGGGTGCGTTCCCGTCCGGCCCCCAGCCCCGCGCTGCCTCGCGACGATCAGCCCACCGATCGGATGATGGCGCTCAGCAGCGAACGCTGACACCCGGCGCCCGACCATCCGGACGGCCGGTCGCTCCGAATACCGGGTATGCAGCAGACAGCGGCGCCGGTGGTGTACCGGACCATCATCAGGCACGCGCGCCGAGTCCTGCTGCACGGGGCTCCAGTGGTGCGGCGATGAGTCGAGCTAGGCTACCGAGCGATGGATGGACCCCTGCAGACCAGCAGCGACCTGGACGCCTTGCTGCGCCGGGTCGCCCGCGGGGACAACGCCGCGTTCGCCGCGTTCTACGACCAGACCAAGACCCGGGTGTACGGACTGGTGACCAGGGTGTTGCGTGATGGCGGGTACAGCGAGGAGACCACCCAGGAGATCTACCTCGAGGTGTGGCGCACGGCGGCCGACTTCGATTCGGCCAGGGGCTCCGCGCTGGCTTGGCTGTTGACCATGGCGCATCGGCGCGCCATCGACCGGGTACGCAGTGAGCAGGCCGGCAGTCAACGCGAAACACGTTATGGCGTAACCAATCTGGAGCCCGCCGCCGACGTGGTCGCGGACTCGGCGATCGCCGGCGACGAGCGGCGCCGCGTGCTGCAATGCCTGGAAGGGCTGACCGACACGCAGCGCCAGTGCATCGAGATGGCCTATTACGGCGGGCTCACGTACACCGAAGTGTCGCAGCGGCTCGCCGCGAACCTGTCGACGATCAAGTCGCGCATGCGCGATGCGCTTCGTGGCCTACGCAACTGTCTGGACGTCGCATGACTGCTCCCGATCACTTCGAGTTGCTCGAGCTCGCCACGCCGTACGCGCTGCACGCCATGTCCGACGCCGAACGCGCGGATATCGACGCTCGGCTCGCGGCGGCACCCGGCCCGGTCGCGGCTGCCTTCCGCGACGAGGTGCGCGCCGTCCGCGAGACGATGGCCCTGGTGGCCTCGACCAACGCCGCCGAGCCGCCGGACCGGCTGCGAGCGGCCGTCCTGGCCGGAGCCGCTTCCACGAAGCCCGACGCCGGCCGCCAAAGTCGTTGGCGCAATACCATTCTCGCGGCCGCTGCGGCGGTCGTGATCGGGCTGGGCGCGTTCGGACTCGGCACGTTGACCCGGCCGCCAGACAAACAGACGATGGCCGAGCAGGTGCTGACGGCACCGGATGTGCGCACGGTCTCCCGGCCGCTGGGTCCCGGGACGGCGACGGTCATGTTCTCCCGGGACCGCAATGCCGCCGTTCTGGTGATGAACAACGTCCCACCGCCCGCGCCGGGCACGGTGTACCAGATGTGGCTGGTAGGAGCCAACGGCCCGACGTCGGCCGGCACCATGGGCACCACCGCGGTGTCACCGTCGACGAAGGCGATGCTCGACGACCTGGGCAGCGCCACGGGCCTGGCGTTCACCGTCGAACCCGGCACCGGATCGGCACAGCCCACCGGCACCATGCTGGCCGAGCTGCCGCTCAGCTAGTACGGCGTCCGGCGAGACCGCCCATCGCGGCCCCCAGCACGCCGAGCAGCACCAGACCCACGCCCGCACCCAGGGTCAGGTTGAGCCAGAGATGCAGGCTGCTCTCGGCGTGCCCGACCATCACGTCGGCGACCCGGCGGATGTCGCCGGTGGTCCGGTTGAGCGCCACATTGATGTAGCGGCCGGCCATCTCCAGGCCTGCCCAGCCGGCCGCTCCCACGAGCAACGCCGAGATACCCAGACCGGTGAGCGCCTTGCCCCGGCGTCGCGCCAGGACCAACGTCAGCAACCCGGACACCGCGCACACAGCGGCAGCGCCGTGGCTCAGCCGCGGACCCCACGCGGCCCACGGGTGCAGTTCGCCCTGCCGCAGCGGTTGGGCATCGGTCACGGTCAGCGGGACCGTCAAGGTATCGGGCACGGTGACGCGGTAACCGTTCAACGTCTCCTGGAGCGAACTGTCTTTGAGCATCGGCGCCACGTCGATGACCAGCTGGTCGCCGCCGGCGCGCGGAGCGCTGAACAACCAGCCGTGCGCCGCCCGGTTCACCTGAGCGAACAGCGGCGGGAACGCCGGGCCGGTGGTGAAGGCGTTCGCGACGAAGCGGATCCGGGAGCTGTCCACCGACGCGGTGCCGCCGCTGCGCTCGGCGATGAGGGCCGTCGCCCGGGCGGTCAGTTCTGCCGCCATGGCCGCTTGAAGATTCGGATCCTGCGCGGCACGTTCGGCCAGTCGCGCATAGCCGTCCTCGTCGACCACGTTGTACTGCGCCCACACCGCGGGGACGGCGACGGCCAGCGCAACGGTGGCGGCCAGCCAGCAGACCAGGGCCCCGAGGAAGCGCACGCGAAGGAATCTACTGTGCGATGCCCCGCAGGTACGCCGCCTGCCCGAGGTGCTGCGCGCAGTCGTCGATGATGCTGATCAGCCGCGCGCTCGCCGTCACCGGCGGATCCCAGTTGGTGTCGACGACGCGCGCGAGTTCGTCCGGGGTGACCCCGGCGACGTACTCCAGCGTGAACTCATGCACTGCGCGGTAGTACCCGGCCAGTAGGTCGGCGGGGGCGTGCACCTTGGCCACGTCCTCGGGACTGTGCCCGTAACCGGTGTCGTTGCGGGGCAGGTCGAGCCCGAACCGATCCACCCAGCCGTCGCGGATCCACACCTGCTCGACGCCGGCGATGTCGGCCAGCTGAGCGTCCTGCACCCGCGCGCTGTGCCACACCAGCCAGGCGATGCTGTTGGCATTCGGCGCCGGACGGTAGTCGGCAACCGCGTCGCTAAGGCCGTCGGTGACCTCGTCGGCGTGCTCGATCAATCGGGTGAACGCGTCGCGCAGCAGTTCCTGGGCGGCAGCGGAATCAGAGGTGGCCATCTACCCGACCCTACGGGCCGCCGTGCCAGACCGCTTCGACGTTGTTGCCGTCGGGGTCGCGCACGAAGGCGCCGAAGTAGCCCGGGTGGTATTCCGGCCAGAGCCGTGGTGCATGCAGTGATTCGGCACCTAGTCCGACGGCCGCATCGTGGAAGGCCCGCACCGCGTCCTCGCCGGCCGCCTGGAACGCGACGTGGACTTCCCGGTTGGGTCCCATGCCCGTTCCGTCGGCGATCCAGAACGCCGGGTGCCCGTCGCGGCCGTAGCCGATGGCTTCGCCGAAATCGAGCTGCCGGGTATAACCGAGCACGCCGAGCACGGTGTCGTAGAAGTGCTGGGATTTGCGGTAGTCGGCGCAGTTGATACCGAGGTGATCGATCACAGCGCCGATCCTGGCACGACCCACCGACACGGTCGTAGATTGTTTAGGTGAACTATGACCTTTTCATCCGTAACGGCACCATCGTCGACGGGTCGGGGGGTGAGCCGTACGTCGGTGACGTCGCCGTGAAAGACGGTGTCATCGCGGCGGTGGGCACCGTGAGCGGCGAGGCGGCCCGGGAAATCGATGCGACCGGCCTGCTGGTCACGCCGGGCTTCGTCGATCTGCACACCCACTACGACGGTCAGGCCATCTGGTCGGACCGGCTGACCCCGTCCTCGGCGCACGGGGTTACCACGGTGGTGATGGGCAACTGCGGAGTCGGCTTCGCGCCGTGCCGTCAGGAAGACCACGCCGTGCTCGTCGACGTGATGGCCGGCGTGGAGGACATTCCCGGCGTCGTGATGACCGACGGTCTGCCGTGGACGTGGGAGACCTTCCCGGAGTTCATGGATGCGCTGGAGGCGGGCAAACGCGACATCGACGTCGCCGCGTATCTGCCGCATTCGCCGCTGCGGGTCTTCGTGATGGGCCAGCGCGGCGCGGACCGCGAACCGGCGACGCCGGAGGATCTGGCGACGATGCGGCGACTGGCCCGGGAGGCCATCGAGGTCGGGGCACTGGGCTTCGCGTCGTCCCGGTTGACCATCCACAAGACCGAGAGCGGTGCCGCGATCCCCAGCTACGACGCCGCCCGCGAGGAGATCGAAGAGATCGCCCGCGGGGTGGCCGACGGTGGCGGCGGACTGTTGCAGTTCGTGCCGGACATTCCTGCCGGGGGCTACCAGCCGGTGTTGCAGACGGTGTTCGACGTCGCCGAGGACGTGGGGCTGCCGGTGACGTTCACGCTCATCGTCGGCAACACCGGGGATCCGTTCTGGCCGGACGCGATCACGATGGTCGAGAAGGCAAACGCCGCCGGCGGGGACATCACCGCGCAGCTGTTGCCTCGTCCGATCGGGTTGATCATCGGCCTGCAACTGTCCGCCAACCCGTTCGTGCTCTATCCGAGCTACCGGGAGATCGCGGACCTGCCGTTGGCTGAGCGTGTTGCCGAGATGCGCAAACCGGAGGTCCGGGCGCGCATCCTGGCCGACAAGCCCGGTACGGGGCATCCGATCCTCTACGTCGCCCAGGCCTGGGACTGGATCTTCCCGCTCGGCGACAATCCGAACTACGAGCCGTCGCCCTCGGACAGCATCGGCGCCCGGGCTCGCGCCCGCGGGGTCAGCCCGCTCGAGGAGGCATACGACCGTCTCCTCGACGACGACGGCCGGGCCATGCTGATGGTGGCCATGAGCAACCTGGAGAACAACTCGCTGGATACCGTCGGCAACCTTTTGCACCGCGACGATGTGGTGCTGGGCCTGGGCGACGGCGGAGCGCACTACGGCATGATCTGCGATGCCAGCTACTCCACGTACTTCCTGGCGCACTGGGCGCGGGACCGCAAATCAGGGCGGTTCACTGTCAGCGAAGCCGTCCGCGAACTGACCGCCGTGCCGGCACGCGTGGCGGGGCTCTTCGACCGCGGCCGGATCGGCGTCGGCTACAAAGCGGATCTGAACGTGATCGACCACGCCGCCCTGCGACTACACAAGCCGATCATCATCCATGACCTGCCCGCCGGCGGGCGCAGGCTGGACCAGAGGGCCGACGGGTACGTGGCCACGGTGGTGTCCGGCGAAGTCATCGCGGAGCGCGGCGTGCCCACCGCCGCCCGTCCCGGTCGACTCGTTCGGGGTCGGCAGGCCGCACCCGTGCCGGTCTGAGGTTTCTAAGGCGGGGGTCCGCGCTCCTTAGAATTAGCTGCACCGGGATATCCAATCCGCCCACGTTAACGGCCGTCGGCGGGTAGGTTGAGTTGGTGACAAGCCCGCATTTCGCGTGGTTGCCGCCAGAAATCAACTCGGCACTGATGTTCGCCGGTCCCGGCGCGGGACCGCTACTGGCGGCTGCCTCAGCGTGGAGCGGTTTGGCCGAGGAATTGGCTTCGGCGGTGTCATCTTTCGGCCAGGTTACCGAGGAATTGACAAACGGGTCCTGGCAGGGCGCGTCGGCCGCGGCCATGATGGTCGTCGCCACGCAATACATGGGCTGGCTGAGCGCGGCGGCGGTGCAGGCGGAGCAGGCCGCCGCACAGGCGACGGCGACGGCGTCGGCTTTCGAAGCCGCCGTGGCCGCGACCGTGCAGCCCGCGGTCGTCGCAGCAAACCGTGGCCTGGTGCAAATGTTGGCATCGACCAACTTCTTCGGCATGAACTGGCCGGCGATCATGGACACCGAATCCGCCTACGAGCAAATGTGGGCGCTGGACGTGGCCGCGATGGCGAACTACCACTTCGACGCATCGGCGGCGGCCGCCCAGCTGGCGCCATGGCAGCAGGTGCTGCGCAACCTCGGCATCGACATCGGCAAGAACGGGCAGATCAACTTCGGCTTCGGCAACACCGGCAGCGGCAATATCGGTAACTACAACGTCGGCAACAACAACCTCGGCAGCGGCAATACCGGTAGCAGCAACATCGGTAGCGGCAACACCGGCAGCGGCAATATCGGCATCGGGAACACCGGCAACAACAACCTCGGGTTCGGCAACCTCGGAAGCAACAACCTGGGCTTTGCCAACACCGGCAGCGATGCGTTCGGATTCGGGCTGACGGGCGACAACAAGTTCGGCTTCGGCGGGTTCAACTCCGGCAGCGGCAATACCGGCTTCGGGAATTCCGGCACCGGCAACACCGGGTTCTTCAACTCCGGCGACGGCAACATGGGCGTCGGCAACTCCGGTTCGTTGAACTCCGGGCTGGGCAACTCCGGATCTATCCACGGCGGCCTGGGTGGCGCCATGAACTACTGGCGTTCAGGATTAACCGACGGGCTGGGCAACATGGTCGGCGCCGAGGGCCTGGCCAATTCGGCGCATTACGCGACCGGCGGGTTGGGCACGGCCGCGCTGAGCTCTGGACTGTTGGGGTCGGCCCTGGCCAACACGGGCGGACTGCACTCGGGCCTGGTGGGCGCGCTGAACTCCGGGCTGAACACCGCACCGGCCGTCGCCCCGGCCGCCGCCACAGGGCCCGTCGTCGACACCGGCGGCCCAGGGTCCGTGACAGCCAACCCGACCAGCACTGCCGCGGCCAACGCCGGGTTGCGGACCTCCCCAGGGGCTCCGGTCACCGGCTTTGTCAGCCCCGCCAGCGCTGATCAGGGCGTGCGGACAACCCTCGGCCGCGATCCTGGTCTCGGCAACCCGAACCTGCCGAATTCGGGCATCCCGAAGTCCAACTTCTACCCGGACACCGAACGCGACACGGGTGATCAGAGCCGGATCATCAAGTTCCCGATCCGGTCGGAGTAACCCGCAGCCTATTCTCGGCTCATGGGTGCGAAAACCGCGAAAAAGGTGGACCTCGAGCGGCTGGCGGCAGCACTGCCCGACTTCCCGTTCGGCTATCTGGTCAGCGTCGACGACGACTACCGCGTGCACACCGTGACGGTCGAGCCGACCATGCGGGGGGCCGTGCTGGATGTGGGGATGGTCGGCGGGGGAACCCGCAGGAACCTGGCTCGTCGCGGCTCGGTGACCGTGCTGTGGCCGCCGGCTGAACCGGGCGGTTACTCGCTGATCGTCGACGGCACCGCCGAGGTCTCCGACGACGACCCCGACGCCGACACCGCCCACTGCGTGGTCGTGCCTACCCGCGCGCTACTGCACCGCAATGCCGACGCCCCATCGGTGGCCAAGGGGTGCCTGCACGACTGCGTGGTGTTCTCGGTGCCGGCTCAGTGAGCCGGGTACAACCACTCGCTCCGCCCTGGAGTGAAGAAGACGCCGCCGGCATCAACAGCTGGGGGCACCCGGACCGGACCTACGAGCCACTGCTGTTGGTGCGTTGCCTGCAGCGCCATCCCACGCTGGCCGCCCGGCTACGCAAGCTTGGCGAATCGCTGTACGTTGCCGCGCTGCTGCCGGCCCGGACGCGCACGATCGCGATCCTGCGGCTCTGCGCGCTGGTGGGTTGTGCCTACGAATGGGGTGGCCAGGCGGCGTTCTGGGGACCGATCGCGGGAGTCACTTTCGACGAGTGCGACGCGCTGGTCACCGGCGGAGCGGACGACCCGCGGTGGAGCCCAGACGAGCGGACACTGATCGGTGCGGTGGACGAGTTGGAGCGCACCGGGTCGTGGTCGGAGGCGACCTGGTTGGCGCTGGGGCGCTTCCTCAGCGACGAGCAACGGATCGAATTGCTCACGGCCGTCGGCTGGTACCGCACCATCTGCACGCTGTGCAACGCGCTGGCACTGCCGCCGGAGGGCTGGATGCGGCGCTGGCCGGGTTCAGCTGACTGAGAGGTCCCTTTTGAGACCCGGGTGCTGGTTCTTCAGCAGCGGCAGTAGCAGCCGTCGCGGCATGTACTGAAACAGCCGCGCGCTGATGTGGCTGGGCAGCCCGGGGAGCACCGTGCCCTTGTCGGTGTCGAGTGCGTCAACTCCGGCGCGCGCCACCTCCCGCGACGGCATCCACATGAATTTGGGAAATGCGTCGGCGAACGTCTTCTCATCCATGCCGGCCTTCACCAGGAACTCGGTGCGAACCGGCCCCGGGCACAGCAGCGCAACGGTGATGCCGGTGCCCGCGAGCTCACCGCGCAGGCCCTCGGTGTAGGAGTGCACGAACGCCTTGCTGGCGGCGTAGCCGACCTGCCCGGGGAACGGGTGGAAGCCGGCGGTGGAGCCGACGTTGAGGATTGCGCCGCGGCCGCGCGGCACCATCCGTTGGACGGCCCGGGTACACAGGTCGACGACCGCCTCGACATTGACGCGCACCTGCGCGATCTCGTTGTCGACTTCCGTCTTCGTCACCGACCCGATGGTGCCGAGGCCCGCGTTGTTGACCAGGATGTCGACGGTCAGCCCGCGGCTCTCGATGTCGTCGAGCAGCTGGGCGCGGGCGGCGGAATCGGAGATATCACAGCTGATGACCTCGACGCGGACATGCGTGTCGAGTTCGCCGGCCAGCTCACGCAGCCGGTCTTCCCGGCGGGCGACCAGCGTGACGCCGTAGCCCCGGTGCGCGAACTCGCGTGCGATGTCGGCGCCGATGCCCGAGGACGCGCCGGTGACGACAGCGGTAGTGGTGGGTGAGGGTGAGGGAAGGGTCACGCAGTTGACACTACGTCGCCGAACGTGGGCCTTATGCACCGGAACTGGCCGGCCGCGGGGCCATAGGCCTCACGTTCGGCGAGGCCGTTGGCGCTCCACACCCCAAGATTCGTCCACAGGGCTCACGTATTATCGGCTTCCTGCGCCGGTGTGCGTCGGTTTCGGTCGGGGTAGCCGCTGAACATGCCGCCATGGACGTGTTCCGGGGCAGCGAAGCGGTCAGGCGCGGTGCGGTAACCCGTAAACAACTCCGCACGCGGTATCGGGTTTTGTTTCGCGATGTGTATATCCGCAGGGACGCGAGACTGACGGCCGCCGACAAGGCACGCGCGGCATGGCTGTCTACCGGTGCCACACTCGCCGGCATGTCGGCCGCCGCGGTGCTGGGAACGAAGTGGCTCGACGACACCGCGCCCGCCGAGATCGTGCGCCCAAACCGGCATAGTCAGCGGGGAATCGTGTCGCACAGCTACCGGTTAGCGCAGGACGAGGTGCGGTTGTTCCGCGGAATCCCGGTCACGACACCAGCCCGCACCGCATTTGACATAGGGTGCCGTCTGCCCGTCCCCGAGTCAGTACCAATACTCGACGCATTGCTGAATGCGACCGGCATCGAACCCGCGGACGTTGCTGCCGTGGCAGACGTCCACCCCGGGACCCGTGGAATCCGTCGCCTCCGATCCGCACTGGATCTTGTCGACGGCGGGGCGGAGTCACCGCAAGAGACCCGGGTGCGATTGCTGCTGGTCGGCGCGGGACTGCCAAGGCCCCAGACGCAGATCGAGTTTCGAAACCTGCACAGGAAGCGGATTCGGGTCGACATGGGGTGGCGCGAGTGGAAGGTCGCGGTCGAATACGACGGCATACAGCATTGGGATGACCCCGAGCAACGAGCCTGGGACATCGAACGAATCGCCCTCCTGGAAGCGGCGGGTTGGATCGTAATCCGGGTCAGCGCCGCAATGCTGAAACGGCCGCACGTAATCGTCGAACGCGTGCGGTCCAGGCTCGCCGAACGTGGCGCTTATGGCCCTCGGGACGCGAGTTTGGGTATTTAGGATTCACGTTCGGCGCACACGAAAAAGCCCGGCCCCTCGAGAGGGACCGGGCTTCTTCAGTGCTCGGGACTTTTCCGCTCTTGGACTTAGAAGTCCATACCGCCCATGCCACCGGTCGGGTCGCCCGCGGGAGCGGCCGCCTTCTCCGGCTTGTCGGCAACAACGGCCTCGGTGGTCAGGAACAGGCCCGCGATGGACGCGGCGTTCTGCAGCGCCGAACGAGTCACCTTGACCGGGTCGGCAACGCCGGCCTTCAGCAGGTCCTCGTACTCACCGGTGGCAGCGTTCAGGCCGGTCCCGGCGTCGGAGTTGCGCACCTTCTCGGCCACCACACCAGGCTCCAGCCCGGAGTTGAAGGCGATCTGCTTCAGCGGAGCCTCGAGCGCCACGCGCACGATGTTGGCACCGGTCGCCTCGTCGCCCTTGAGGTCCAGCTCGGCCAGAGCCGGAGCCGCCTGCAGCAGGGCCACGCCGCCGCCGGCGACGATGCCCTCTTCGACGGCCGCCTTGGCGTTGCGGACAGCGTCCTCGATGCGGTGCTTGCGCTCCTTGAGCTCCACCTCGGTGGCAGCGCCGGCCTTGATCACCGCAACACCGCCGGCCAGCTTGGCCAGGCGCTCCTGCAGCTTCTCGCGGTCGTAGTCGGAGTC